>BTQE01000087.1:0-14435 GCA_036985715.1 Rhodothermia bacterium | reverse complement strand
CCGGATATTGACCGTTTTGACTCAGAGGCAGTCGGGATTTCGAAGTTTGATTTAGTATATCCAAATCCTGCGTCGACCAGTGCGGTGTTGAAATACGCGGTTGAAGAACCCTCGCAAGTTGAATTATTGCTCTTCGATTTGCTAGGCAGGCCGATAAAATGGATCGTGAATGAGAACAGAACATCAGGTACTTATACCGAAACGATCGACGTATCAAACGTACCCAGTGGGGTATATTTTTATCAAATCAAGATAGGCCATCTGACGGCGACGAAGCCGCTGACTGTAATTCACTAACACGTACGCCCAACTACGTAGGCACTCCGATTTCTTTGGTCCTTTATGCCATTGCGCCCTACAATTCGGTTCTAGACGCACCCTATCACCAATATTGGCGCTGAGAGGCTGACTTATTCGGAGGTCGGCTATGATTCGGAGTTACGAAAGTATCACTTGGATATTTCGGACATTTCCAACTGCTTTCAAACTCATTCGTTTCCTCATTCTCTGATTCTCGCTGGTCATTTCCGTCCGGAGTTCCGTACTTAAACCGTTGAGAATATGAAGGAAACAAGAGCCTCAGTTGGGTAACATTTTCTAATGAAGCAAGATGGAACCGGAAAAATACTTGACGTTGATCACGGGCGGAGGATGCGGCTGTCTTCAGCTTCGCACTGCGACCATTCTAGCAACCAGCTTGGTCGGAATGTGCTGTTACCATTCTCATGCGATCTCCAGCTCCCGGTTAGCCTTCGCCATGCGGAAGAAAGCAGCCGGCTCGAATACCGAGAGTGCCATGAGTTGGCGAACAGCGCTATTCGGATTTCTGTGACCTTGCTCCCAGTTGCGGTACGTCGAGACGTCGGCACCGTAAAGACGCGCCATCGTCTCCTGCGTCTGGCCCACGATGTCGCGGTATGTTCTCAAAAAGTCCGCAGTGTTATCGTAGGCCTCTACGCTGAGCACCTGTGCGGTTTTGAATGTTTCCTTGAGACTAAACACAGTCTCACCCTTTTCTCGGATTTCGAGTACGACTCCATCTCGAATGATCGTTTCCGTCTTCGCGGTTTTCTCTCCGCGTGTTATCGACAGAGCCTCCTTGAGGCCCTTTTTGGCGCCCCTACCTAGATTGCCCATCTCTCATCTCCATTTGTTTTTACTTTTGTCCAGATTGTCACGCCTGGATCACCTTTCCGTATTCTTGTAAGCCCCCTTTATTTCTTCACATAGTGCGTCTAGTTCAACAAGCTCCTCTTTAGTAAATCCGTCCTGTTTTCGCCGATCATAGACAGCGAACAGAAAAACTGTTCGGTTTTCAATGAAGTAGAAGTAGGCAACCCGAACGCCGCCACTTTTCCCTGTTTTGCCAATCCGGCCTCGTACCACACGGAGGTTTCCGTAAAGAGGTTTCCCGTGTATTCCGAGTCGCTCGATCTCGACATATAGTCTGTGTAAGTCATTCGCCGATCCTCCAATCCCTTTCCACTCCTTCTCAAAATCACCTACCGGGATAAATCTCATCTCTTTCATTGCTTGCGGATGACTTCTGAGTCATTGATTACAATATACACTACGTCATTGACTTAGTACAGTTTCGTCCCAAAGCATATTTATTTAAGTACTTACATCTATTTTTTGGTTTTTAACCGCTTTCGAGCCCTATCTCCACATTCTCAATCCGGATTCTGGGCTGTTAGACACATCTGTGGTCCACGAGTATCCAGATCAACTTTTTTGTGGATATCAGCACGGCTTGAATTCCGCAATGCCCCGTTCAGGAGATCTCGGCTATTTCAATCTTCAGGCTTTAGGCGCACGGGCGCCCTCTTACCTTGAGTCGATAAAGTGGACGGTTGAGTTAAGGACTTTTTGTCCGGTTTAGTACTTCCATTCTTCGACGCATGGTCGGATTTCGGTAGGTCGCAAGTTCAAACAACAACGCGAAGCGTTTCGACTGATGGAGCAGGCGACACGAGGCCGACTGATGAGGTGCGACAGCACCGAATAAGCCTGCGGAATAAATCCTGCCGGGCCCACAGATACCCCATGTATGCCCTTGTGCTGCATGCGATATTATTTTTGAGGGGTAAAAAGGAACAATAATTACCCGCTGCAACGGAGTTTCCTGCCAGAGTAAAACGTTGGTTATCCTCAAGTAGGGGGCCAGTGGCGTGAATGAGCTGTCGGAAGCGAAAGTGCTGATTCTCTATCCGCGCAAGGCTGATACACGCAGCCACTAATCGAGTGGTAATCGTCGTTCCAATTTCAGATCGATCACGGGTCGACTGAGTCCGTCTCTGACTTGATAGTTTCGGATGAACGGCCTTTATTGATGTAACTGCTGCTCGCCGAGTTGCCTCCTGCTCCGGGATAGAGTGTTTGTACTGGCCTATTTCGATCGTCGACTCGCGAGCTCCTCCATTTTATTGCAATATGCGTATGTATTCGACTCGAATACCCACAATCAAGCTATCAAGATTCAGATCGATAGTCATTTGCTTGGTATTGGCTGGATCGATGAGCCCACACTCGGCACTTGCGCAGCCGAACGATCCAGTGAACCCCAGAGACAAAGAAATCCTCCTTGAAATTTTCAATACCAACGGTGGGTCGACCTGGAACGGCGGTACGATAAATTGGGACCCAGGATTGTGGGTCAAAGATTGGACAGGAGTGTTTGTCGAAAACAATCGCGTTGTCTGGTTGACGCTTCCGGGCGCGGGCATGACCGGATCCATCCCGGCGTCGATTGGAGAACTGGACGCTCTTCAAAGATTCCAGTTGCCCAATAATTCCCTGAGTGGTCCGCTTCCTCCGTCGATAAACGATTTGGTAGAGCTCATTTTCCTAGATCTGGGAGTTAATAATCTGTCCGGAACTATTCCCGCGATTAACCAACTGATCAAATTGGAGTCTGTATTTCTGGGTGGGAACGAATTTGAGGGTACCCTCCCGGACATTAGTGGTTTACAATTGCTTCGAGGGGCTTCGTTTGAACGAAATATGCTGGACGAGATTCCAACGCTCTCGAATCTGGATGCACTGAATCTGATTAGTCTTGAAGAGAATCGATTTACGTTCGAAGATTTCGAACGGAATATGCCTCTTTTTAACCAGATTCCAACGATTATTTTCCTCACGCCTCAGGCAAACGTAAAAGCAGTCGATAACGGAAGCGGCACGTTTTCTGTCGCTGTGGGAGGCGCCAACAACATTTATGAGTGGTTTGAAGACGATCCCAACACTCCTTTTTTAGACCAGATCCAAGTACCCGATGGAAATAGCAACGCGTTTACCCCTGTCAAGTCGGGCGACTACTATGTAAGGGTAACGAATTCAGTGCTTGCCACGCTGGCACCTAAAATAGGCCCCGTCGAAATCTTCAGCGACGTAATATCGGTTGAGGTGCAGCCTTTCTGTCCGACGTCCGGCTGGGAACCACGCGTGGATCTAAACGACTCCTTGCCAGCTTCGATTCGCGTATTCGAAGACTGCTCTATTCCGGCCTGGCTCATTCGAGCTAACCCCTCGAGCGGCGAGTTTTCGTTTCGAGCTCTACCCCCTCCACAAAGAACCGTTTCTTCATTTGCGTCAGCTTCGAACGCTTACGTGGCTATAAACGGTGGGTTTTTCTTCGGCTCGAACAACCTTAGTCTTATTGCGTCGGGTGGAGCCGTTCTAAAGCCGAACGTTCTTAAGATCAGTAGGAATGGGAATCAGTACTTTCCGACACGGTCTACATTCGGATTCAATAACGTCAACATTCCAGACTTCAGATGGACCTACCATGTCCGAAATGCCGATCTCACACGAACGCTTTACTCGTACACGGAGCCAACTCAAAACACACCGACCAGTCGTCAATCTCAACCAACAGCTGAATTTCCAGGCGGCGCGAAGATTTGGCGATTAAACGAAGGCATTGGTGGTGGCCCCATGCTTGTAATGGATGGAGTATCAAAGGTGGAGACCGCGTGGGAGTATGAAGTGTTTTTCGGCGGAACGCCGCAGGAAAATCCGCCGATCGGTCTGGTGACTACTCCCGATCCACGCACGGCTATCGGGATGACCGACTCGGGTGAACTTCTTTTTATCGTAGCAGACGGCCGCTGTGCTGACGGCTCAACCACCGATCCCTGCGCTGATGGTCTCCAACGTCGCCCCGGGGTTTCGCACGCAGATATGGCTCAGATGATGATCGCGGCTGGTGCGAAAAAAGCCATGAATCTGGATGGTGGGGGATCCAGTACACTCGTCGTAAAGGCGGCCGGCAAGCACACTGTTGTTAATCGACCCTCGGACGGAAGTGAGAGATCGGTCATGACAGCCATCGCACTCGTTCCATTCTCTACGGCCAGCGCCGCCACATTCGATTCAGATGACGCGTGTTGCTACACGGAGTTCGGATCGTGGACAGGTGCCCCCGAGGGCCCGTACTACGGTTCGACTCCGGCGAGACGAAACGAAGTCGGGACGGGCGATGATCGGGCCGTGTGGCGTTTCCCGAGCATCGAACAGGGTCGGTATGAGGTTGCTGCCTGGTGGGTCCCGGGCGACGATCGAGCAACCAATACACCGTATACAATTTTTCAGCAAGGTGTCGGCAAGAAATCTTCAACGATTCGGGTCGACCAAACCGACTTGTCAACCGAAGCCCGTTGGAATATTCTGGGCGTATTCGATCTGGCACCGGGGGACTCCATCATGATTTCGGATGACGCAGTGGGAAACACGTCTCCTTCATATGTGGTGGCTGACGCGGTGCGTTTGGTAGACGCGACGATTACCGGAATCGATGAATTCGAATCAGAGCTTATTCCGGCAACGTTCAAGCTGGAGCAAAGTTACCCAAATCCTTTTAGCTCGCGGACGGTCATCTCTTACTCTCTGGAAACAGAGGGACTTGTTACGCTCAGCATTTACAATCTTCTCGGAGAGCTCATGGAGACGCTCGTAGCTAAGATTCAGCCCGCCGGCCACTACACCCGAATCTTCGATGCGTCCAGACTTGCATCAGGTGTCTATTACTACCGACTATCGGTGGGCGAAGTTATGCGCACTCGGAAGATGGTATTTTTGAAATGATGTCGCGTGTAGCCATGAGAATTTGATAAAGAAACGGGGTTCGAGGCGGAAGTACAAAAGTTGAATTAAAATCTCTGCGCAAATTTTACCCGCTCCAGGGGCCAGATTCGTACGATTTTCGGCAATCCGTTGTCATTTTCGTATTGTACGACCCTTGGACGTCTCCTGGCCCCGAGCAGACCTCCCCCATCATCCTCTTTGCGAGCATCACCATGAAAAAGCTCTCTCTCATAGTTTTAGCATGCAGCTTTTTTCTTCTCCAGGTCTCCCCCGCTGCAGCGCGGCAAGCGGGGTCGGATGACGAAGTTGTCATGAGCGATTCGACATTCGAAGGACTGAGCCTGAGAAGTATCGGGCCTGCCTTCATGTCTGGACGGATTGCTGATATCGCCATCCATCCGGAAAACGAAGCGATCTGGTACGTCGCTGTCGCGTCGGGGGGTGTCTGGAAAACAATGAACGCGGGAACCACGTGGAAACCCGTATTCGACGAGCAGAAGTCCTATTCGACGGGAAGTGTAACCATTGACGCGCTCAATCCGCACATCGTCTGGGTAGGTACGGGAGAGAACGTCGGTGGACGCCATGTTGGCTTCGGAGACGGCATATATCGATCTGATGATGATGGCGCAACGTGGACGAATATGGGACTGGCAAACTCCGAGCACATCTCGAAAATCATAGTGCACCCGGAGAACTCCGATGTGATCTGGGTAGCCGCGCAGGGCCCTCTCTGGTCCTCGGGAGGAGATCGTGGTCTGTACAAATCAACCGATGGCGGACAAACCTGGAAAAAGACGCTGGGTGATGATAAGTGGGTCGGAGTCACGGATATCGCAATCGATCCGCGTAATCCAGACCTGATGTACGCGGCCACATGGCAGCGCCACCGCACGGTCGCGGCGTACATGGGTGGCGGTCCCGGGAGCGGCATTCACCGTAGTACGGATGGCGGCGAAACGTGGGAAGAGTTGACCCGCGGACTTCCCGAGTCGAACATGGGGAAAATCGGACTTGCCATATCCCCTCAGAAGCCGGATATCGTCTATGCGGTCATAGAGCTGGACCGGAAGACAGGTGGTCTATTTCGATCATCGGATCGGGGATCGTCGTGGACCAAAATGTCGGATTCCGTATCCGGGGGTACAGGGCCACACTATTATCAGGAGTTGTACGCCTCGCCACATCAGTTTGAGAGACTCTACCTGATGGATGCCAGCCTGCAGATCTCTGAAAATGGAGGAAAGAGCTTCTACAGGATGAATGAAAAGAACAAGCACGGCGACAACCATGCGATCGCGTTCCGCGCGGATGATCCGGATTACCTTCTGGTTGGAACAGACGGGGGGCTGTACGAGAGTTTCGACCTGACCAAGAGCTGGCGATACATCGAGAATCTTCCAGTTACACAGTTTTATAAAGTGGCATTGGACGACAGCGAACCCTTCTATAACATTTTCGGAGGCACCCAGGATAACAGTACAGAGGGCGGTCCGTCCCGCACCGACAACGTGCACGGCATCCAGAATTCCGATTGGAGAATTGTGCTGAACTGGGACGGTCACCAGCCGGCAACCGAGCCGGGAAACCCCGATATCATGTATGCCGAGAGGCAACAGGGAACGCTTTCCAGAATTGATATGATTACGGGCGAAGTCATTGACATTCAACCGCAACCGGGCGCGGAAGAAGACTTTGAGCGCTTCAACTGGGACTCTCCGATTCTGGTGAGCCCCCATCTGGCGTCTCGCATTTATTTTGCTTCCCAGCGGGTCTGGCGATCCGATGACCGTGGGGACAACTGGACAGCCATATCCGGCGACCTCACCCGGGATCAGGAACGTCTAACCCTCCCCATCATGGGCTCTACCCAGGGCTGGGACAATGCCTGGGACGTCGGGGCCATGTCCAATTATAACACGATCACGTCGTTGGCAGAATCTCCGCTCCAGGAAGGACTGATCTACGCCGGTACCGATGACGGGCTCATCCAGGTCACCGAGGACGGAGGTACGAACTGGAGAGCCGTTGAAGTGGGCTCGTTGCCCGGATTACCCGCCACGGCGTTCGTTAACGACATAAAGGCCGACCTGCACGACGTCAACACCGTCTATGCCGCACTGGATAACCACAAATACGGTGACTACAGGCCTTTTTTGTTCAAGAGTACCGACCGGGGACAAAACTGGAAATCTATCCGGAGCAACCTTCCAGACCGGACGCTCGTCTGGCGTCTGGTTCAGGACCACGTCAAAGCCGACCTGCTTTTCGCCGCAACCGAATTCGGCATCTACTTCACCGTGGATGGAGGAGGTAAATGGATTAAACTGACCGGAGGCGTACCCACCATCTCTTTCAGGGACCTCGGCATTCAGCGAAGAGAAAACGACCTCGTCGGGGCATCTTTCGGGCGAGGCTTCTTTGTCCTTGATGATTACAGTGCTCTGAGGGATGTCTCAGCTGAGCAGTTGGAAGAGGAGGCCACGCTTTTCTCCACACGGAAAGCATGGTGGTACATTCCCCGTCCGGTGCTGAGCTTTGACAATGAAAAAGGCTCGCAAGGGTATTCGCACTTCGTAGCACCAAATCCACCGTTCGGGGCGGTATTTACGTATTACCTCAAGGACGGATTGAAAACCAGAAAGGACTTCAGAAAGGAATCCGAAAAGAAAGCCGTGGAGGCCGGGCGCGATCTGGCCTTTCCCGGCTGGGAAGCAGTTGAAGCAGAGCGACGGGAGGCCGCTCCGGCAATTCTATTTACCGTTACCGACTCCGATGGGAATGTGGTTCGAAGAATTGAAGGACCTGTGACAGGGGGTTTTCACCGTGTGGCCTGGGATCTGAGATATCCCGCGCCGCAGGCGATTCAATTGGGATCCAAGGACTCTGGACTCAGTGGAATGCTTGCCGCGCCGGGTACGTATACGGTTACCATGTCAAAACGAGTTGACGGCGCAGTGACATCGCTGTCTTCACCGCAGACCTTCGACGTCGTGCCGCTCCGGAGCGGAGCCCTCGAAGGTTCATCACCCGGCGACGTGGCCTCCTTCTGGAGATCACTCGAAGAGGCGATTCGCGAGAGTTCTGCTGTTCAGATGGCTCTCTCAGATGCTCTGAAGAAGGTCGATGCCATGAAAGTCGCTCTCTCCAGAGCGACCGCTCCTCCGGGTGACCTGGACTCACGAATCCACCAGGCCAAACAGGACCTGCTGGAACTTGATGGTGAACTGAATGGCATGAGGGCCAAGCAGCAACCCGGCGAGAGAACCAGACCAACCGTCAACGCGCGTCTGTTTTCCGTCAGTAGAGGAGTAAGTACCTCAACGTACGGTCCAACGGCCACACATCGGCAGCAGCTTCAGATCGCGAACGAACAACTTGCCGGTTCCAAGGGTCAACTGGAAGAGCTTCAGATCCGGCTAGCAGGCCTCGTCCGAGATCTCATTGCTGCGGGTGCCCCGTGGGTCGAAGGCGAGGCGCTTCCGGGAGGTGGAAACTGACGGCGCATGGCGTCGATTAAGCATTGCGTAGACTATGATGTGACCGAAAGCGCCCCTTACATCCACGGTCTTTCGGCTCCTCCGAACACATTTCCTGTAACGAATCCGTGACTTTGGATTCGAAGGGGTGAATAATTCACCGCTCACGCAATTGATTTCGCACAATGACCACTAATACCCGGGCCATTCTTCGGCATACTATTTTTCTTTTCGTAACCGCTGTCGTCGCGAGTCCCATCGTGTTCGCCCAGAGTACTACCACAACAGCCCCCGAAACTGTCCAGTATTCCGGTACTTTCGTGAAGAAGAAAGCCAAAACCAGAGGTGCTTTCACGATAGTGCAGCGTGGCGAGAAACTCATTCTGATTCTGGATGACGAGTTCAGCACGAAGAAGGCGCCCGATCTTAAAATCTATCTTTCGCACATGCCTGTCGAGATGGTGGATTCGAAAAATGCGCTCAAAAATGGAGCGGTTTATCTCGCTGACCTGGAATCAAAAAAAGGAAGACAGGAATACGAGCTTCCGGATGACCTGGATCTGAGTACGATTAAGACCATCCTCATACACTGCCTCAAGTACGACAAATTGTTCGGTGCAGCGTCCGTCACGACGCTGTAGACCAATAATTATCGGTTGGTCGGCCTTGATCTGGTAGTGCTGAAAGGTTGTGCCGACCAGGTGGATGCGGAATAGATTGGCCTCAGGACACGGGGTTCAAGGCGAATGTACAACGAGTCTTGAAGCCTTCTCTGACTTCCTGGGATATCCCCATGCGATTTTTGCTTGTTATGGCTTGTCAACTCGAGGCTGCAACGACAAGATTGAATTGTCATTTTTGATTGCAGTCGTCTACATTAAGTTCTCACCCGGTATTGAGAATTGTCTATTAAGGACATTGTTTTAAAAATACAGAGACTCAGAACCCGCGTATCACTCAAGATTTCTTGTCCTGGTCGCACTGCTAATCATTCCACTCTTGTCAGGCTGCGAGAACAATCCACCGCCTGCCGAAGAAGAACCCGTACTCGTTGAAGGCGAATGCCTGTCCGTTTATGGAGGTGAGCTTTGCACCTGGGGCGTTACGGTCGGCGAAAACGTGGTAGAATTCGGTGCAAATATCCCGCTTTCGGCTATTCAGAATGCTCCTCTGGATGACGAAATGGTTTTCCCACCAGTTACCCTGGCACGCATTCCTCTTCCGAGCAAAGTATCCACCGGGACGGGAATTGACCATCTGGGAATAAATTGGGAGGCCCACGGCCATCCACCGGGACCATATCTCACTCCGCACTTTGATTTCCACTTTAATACTGTAAGCATCGAAGCTATTGAAGCCATCGACTGTGCAGATGTGAGCAAACCAGACGTTTTACCGGCAGGCTATGTTCTGCCAGATATCGAAGCCCCCGGACTCGGCAATCTCGTTGGTCTGTGTGTCCCCGATATGGGTATGCACGCGATGAGCGAAGTTGAAATGTCTGCTGAAGACCTGTTCGGTGCGTCGATGATTGTTGGATACTATGCTCAGGACGTAATATTCGTCGAACCTATGATTGCGAGAGACAAACTCCTGGAGGAGGAAAGTTTTGAGCTTGACGTTCCGGCCGTTGAAAATCCAGGCGAAAACGTGGTTTGGCCGAGCAGTTTCGAGGCAGTCTACGACAATGAAAGCCAATCGTACAGGTTTACCTTTTCTATGAGTCCTTCGGAATAATGTACGGGCGGAAGATTCTCCGCTATACGGACTGTCGGAATGGCAACTGGGAATTGAAGCGCCCTTAACGGCGCTGTTGTGACGTGCTGTTCGAGCGACGCACTGGCCAGAGCCGATGCAGTTGAATCTTCGAACAGCGGGACCATTACGTCATAGCCAGCCCGGTTTGGATGAATCGGGCTTGTTGCCGATACCAGATACCAGACGGGATCAACTTTTCCTGATAATATGAGCTGCAGCACATTTCCCCGGCAGTCCCGTCCCCGCTCCTCCGGGATGCACACCGGCACCACACAGAAACAGTCCGTCTATCGGTGTCTCGTATCGAAACCACCCGGGCACGGGTCGCATGTAGAGGATCTGATCCAAGGAGAGATCGACGTGATACAGACAGCCGTTGGTGAGCCCGAATCGCTCTTCCAGGTCCGGAGGCGTCTCGACCTGACGATGAACGACACTGCCCTTAAGACCGGGGGCATGCCTGTCCAGGATGGATACAATACGATCACCGATCTCTTCCCTGGCACCTTCCCAATCCTGTCCTTGGAGCGTGGAAGGTGTGAACTGGGCCCAAACATGCATGACATGTTTGTCTGCCGGCGCCAGCGACGGATCAAGAACAGTCGGGATGGATGCCATCAGGTACGGGTTGTCGGGTAGGGTACGATACTTTGCCGCATCGAATGCGCGTTCGAAATGATCGAGCGTACCACCAATTTGAATTCTTCCGGACACAGATTCCCCGCCTTCCGGTGTTCCCTGGAATTGGGGCATTCGGTCAAGAGCAAGTCGCACGATGGTCACACTTCCGCTGGATCGGATCTGACCGATCTTTTCCAGAAAATCGGGATCGAGCCACTCCGGGCTGGTCAGCCGTTCGAACGTCGTCTTGGGGTCGAGTGCAGAAACGACACGGCGCGCCTCGATCTCCTCGCTGCTATCGAGCGCCACACCCGTACATTTTCCAGCATCGACAAGAATCTTGCTAACCCGGGCGTTCAGTCTGATTTCCGCTCCTGCTTCCGTGGCAACGGCCGCTACTGCGTCTGTAAAAGCTCCGGGTCCTCCACCTGCAAAAACAGCCGTTCGATCCATTCCGTTGGCCCAATGCGGATTGTGGTGCAGCAGCCCGTACGCCGACCCGGCGCTCCGCGGACCCAGCCACGATCCCTTCAGTGCCGTGGCGGCAATCATGGCCTTCAGGGCTTCCGACTCGAACTGTTCGTCGAGCACGTCTTTGATCGTCATGGGAAGGAATCTCAGTGCTTCCGGCATTTCTTCCGCTCCGAGTTTTCTGAGCGACCACCCGAGTTTCAACAGATCAAATGCCCCCGACATCAGAGTAGATGACGGATCTGGGAGCGGCCGCGTTAACGCTGAATCCAGGGCTTGGCTCACACGCATGAGAAATGCGTTTAGGTCTCGAAATGCCTTGGCGTCAGATTCTGAGAATCGCGCCACATGGTCCGCCGTCGGATCGTTTGAATCGAAATACAAACACTCCCCTTCTTCCGACGCAAGAATCAGACCGCCGCCGCGAATCTTCCGTATCCTGCGCTCACTCAGTTCCAGATCCTCAATGATCGACGGATGAACGAGCTCGATCGAATCGATGGCAGCGGGGCCGAGATATTCGGGGGCGATTTCGACCGTTCCCATGGTTCCTCCGGTCCGATCCGCCTTTTCCAGTACGACAACAGATCGCCCGGATTTTGCCAGGTATGCAGCCGTTACCAATCCGTTGAGACCGGCGCCAATGATTGCGATATCCACGACGTTGCCCATAGCTCTTCTCAGAGTTGCGCTCATCTTCCCCTCTTCAGAATCTCGCGTGCCGCAAGCTGACCCGGGGCGCCCATAACACCTCCTCCGGGATGAGATCCGGAGCCGCACATATAAAGTCCCTTAACCGGCGTCGAATAACCCGATGTACCGGGCGTGGGTCTTAAGAAAAACAGTTGATCCAGCGACAGTTCGCCGTGAAAAATATTCCCCTCTGTCAGGCCAAACGTTTGCTCCATATCCCAGGGCGAAACGACCTGTCGGTGCAATATGATATCCTTAAGATTAGGTACGAATTCCGACAGCGTATCAATAACCGCATCCCCGAATGCCTCCCGTTCATTTGGCCACATGGCTCCGTCGGCAAGATCGTAGGGTGCGTACTGGACAAAAATCGACATGACATGTTTTCCGGGTGGTGCCATCGATGGATCGATCATCGACGGAATAATCATGTCGAGATACGGGCGCCGGGAAAAGCGCCCGTACTTGGCGTCGTCATATGCCCGTTCCACATAGTCGATGCTCGGACTGATCGACATGGAACCTGCGAGATACGGTTGTGTCGGCTCACCACGTTGTCGGATCGATTCAAGACAGGAAAATTCGGGCAGTGCATCCAGCGACAGGTTCACCTTCCCGGAGGATCCTCTGAACTTGAACCGGTCTATTTGCTGAAGAAATTCAGGATCAAGGTGTCTGGGCTCTACCAATTTTCTGAACGTGAGTCTTGGATCGACGCTTGAAACCACCTGCGATGCCTCAATTTCTTCCCCTCCCTCAATGACCACACCCTGAGCCGCACCGTTCTTTACGAGAATCTGTTCAATCGGGGCCTTCGTCCGAATTTCTGCGCCGAAGGAGCGCGCCGCACCAGCCAGGGCTTCAGCCAGACCCCCCATCCCCCCCCGTGGAAATCCCCAGGCACGAAACCGCCCGTCGATCTCGCCCATGTAATGATGCAGCATCACGTACGCCGTTCCCGGAGAGCGCGGGCCCATGAATGTGCCAATGATGCCGCTGGCCGACAGCGTGCCCTGCAGCACGGGCGTTTCGAAGTACTGTTCGACGAAATCTGCCGAGCTCATCGTCATAAGTTTGGCCAGATCGAACAAATACTCCTCTTTCTTACCGAAATCAGCAGCAATTCGTCGAAGCTTGTTCAAATTCTTCGGAGACAGCGACGTCGGGCTGGGCGCAGGAGTACCGAGTATCGGCCGGACGGCCATAGCCAAATGGTACATCAGCTGACCGAACCGGTCGTACGCCTCCGCATCTTTCGGCGAATGGCGCATCAATTCGCGACGGGTATCACCGGCGTCGTGCCAGCGCATCAGGTAGTCACCACTCAGGAGCGGCGACATCGTTCCGTCAAGCGGAAGCAGTTCGAAACCGTGGGCGGGTAGATTCAGGTCTGAGATAATCTCCGGCCGGAAAAGACTGACCACGTACGAACAAACCGTGTACTTGAAACCCGGATAGATCTCTTCGGTGACCGTCGCACCGCCGACGAGATGCCTGCGTTCCAACACCAGTACCGACTTCCCGGCCTTTGCGAGATACGCAGCGCAAATCATGCCGTTGTGTCCGGCGCCAATAATGACAGCGTCGTATATCTTCATGAATGGCGCGAGTGATGAGCTAGGAAGCGCGTTCTGAAACAGGTTGCTGTCATTCCGGTAATTCCATATTATGGAATCGAAACCACAATACGGAATAGCCGAATTCTCTGCAACTCATGTCAACCGGAACCGCATTTCATAATCGAACGAAAGCGCTTTGCAGAAGCCGGGCGTGGCGTCAATGGTCGGGCTTCTCTGTCGCCAGCACGTACAACGATTTCGCACAGCCGGAGTACGCGGCCATTCGGCATGCAGCAGCGCTGATCGATGTATCGCCACTCTTCAAATACTTCGTCAAGGGACCAGACGCCGTTCATCTTACCAATCGAGTATTCACCCAGAACACGGCCAAAATGCAGATCGGTCAGATCGTGTATACCCCCTGGTGTGATCCGGATGGATGTGTGCGTCAGGAGGGGACCGTTTTTCGACTCGCTGAAAACGCGTATCAGGTCTGCACCGTAGAGCCTGCACTCGGATGGTTCGATCGAAACGCCGTCAGTCTCGACGTGAAGATTTACGACCGGTCGGACGCCCTGTCCACGCTCGCTCTTCAAGGACCTACATCGCGAGATGTATTGCGCGATCTCGCAACGACCGAAATCGACGAGCTTCGCTTCTTTCGGTGGCTCGAGTCAGAGATCGCGGATATCCCTGTCATGATCTCGAGAACCGGGTATACGGGTGATCTGGGGTATGAAATCTGGATTCCGAGCGAACATGCCATCCG
>BTQE01000086.1:0-14576 GCA_036985715.1 Rhodothermia bacterium | reverse complement strand
ATGTATTCTACTTCATCATTTACAGTTTGTGTCATATGACCATAGGAGGTACCATCTTATTGTTAGTAAACAAGTAAGAGGTATTTCACGGCCGTTTCTAACGCCGATTACGGCCTTCTACACTCAAAATCAAAGACGGCGCCCGAAGCAATTGTTTAAAAGCTCTCGAGTGATTTTAATCTAACGCCCGTCATAGCCAAAGCGTACTACCGGCAGATTGGGCATTACTTCGACGAACACGACAGCGTCGAACTCTCCTCGGGCGAAGTGGCCTACGCCGCCATCGCATGACCCGACTTAGGCGACAGGCCTACGATCAGAGAGCGCTACTGAGCTACGAAGATCTCTCGACGAAATACTGAGCTCGCGGCCGACCTCGTTGAAGTTGCCGATCTCCTCCCAGCGACGAACCGCTGCGATCTTGAACTCCTTTGTGTACTTCCTATTCGTTTGCATAGTGACTCTGTGAACGTTTGTCTTCATGCTTCGTACGTGTTACTCATCATCCGCAACATTCTCCAACCATAAGAGACGGGTGATTGTATTTGGAATGTATGTAACGCACACGAGCAACTCGAACCGATCCTAATCCCCGGGTTGGCGTTTGTTCTTGTTGCTTTCCATAAGCCGAGATGGTACTCTTCAAAAGAGAGCCATTATCCTGGCCCCAGTCGAATAGATCGATGCGATCCAAGAAGTTTCATCCGCGGATCCTCGCAGCGGCGTTTGTGCTGCTGACAGTCACGACCCAGGCACTCGGACAGGGTTTGGGACGCGTTGCCGTTCTTACGGACGTACAGGGTCAGGTGATGCTTGCCCGGGCCGGTTCAGATACATTCTCCGGAACCGGCGAATTTGGTACACCGCTTTACACGAACGACCGCCTGCGTACCGGCGAATCTGCCTCGGCGAGCATTCTGTATTCCAACGGCGATTTGCTGACAATCGGGGCAAGTCGATCGATCATGATTTCGAATACGGCCGACGGTTTGACCGGTAGTGCGTCCCGAATTAAGGTGGACAAGCGCGTCTCTTCTACTGCCGCTAGTCTTGCACTTCACCGGTCAGGCGATGGCGAAATCGCTGCGCTGTCAGGTCTTCGCTCCTCTGTCGAGCGGGCAACTATCTCTGTCGTCTCTCCATCGAACAGCGCGGTTCGAAGTTCGACGCCTCTGTTCTCCTGGACGGCAAGCGAAACGTTCTCTCTTTTCCGGGTGCGTGTTTTCAATTCCACCGGAATAGTCTGGGAGGGAGAGTCGACGTCGACGAATCTTGAATACCCGAGCGACGCGCCGGTCCTCAACGCCGGTGTGGACTACCTGTGGCAAGTTTTCGGTGAGAATATGTTGGATGTCGAGGGTTCCGAAATATCCCGAATACGGGTTCTGACTCAAGAAAGTCTCGACATGATTTCGGAAGCCGAAGAAAATCTTGCTTCATCGAACATAAAGGCATCAAGCGGCAATTATCATCTTTTACTCGGCTCTCTGTACGCGGAGTCGCGGTTGCTCAGCGACGCAGCTGATGAGTTCAAAGCCCTCATCGAGGAGTATCCAGGTACCGCACTGCCTTACGAACTGCTTGCGAAGATCTTTGCGGAAATGGGACGAATAGATCTCGCGATGGATGCTTTTCGCACTGCTTCGGCGAACGCCAAGTAAGCCCTTCAATAGTATGTGCTTTCGACTTCGTCGTTACCCGTTCGTTTTTCTTGCGCTTGCGATATTGGCGCCGCCGCTTAAGGGACAGGACAGAGCAGAATTCGATGAGCAGCTGCGTGGTGCAATCGAGAGCGCTGACGACGAAGTAGTGGGTGAACTTGTTCGGGCGAATCGCCTGGACGTCCTTCCCTTTGTGCGAGCGATCCTGGATGAGGGCGCGCGCGCGCGGCTCGGCGGGGATCATTCGCTTTTTGATAGAACTCTAGCGTCTGCCATATCGCTCGGGAGGCTCTTCGAAAAAATTTACGGAGAGCGAAGCGTCTCAATCCTGGCATCGCACTACGCCTCCTGGACAGACAACCAGCTGCGAATCAAACAGGTGGCGGACAGCCTCCAGGTCGAGGGAACGAGCAAACGCGCGAACCGAGATACCCGGGATCTGGCCTTCACCGACTACGAACGTGCTCTAGAGCTCTACAAGGAGATCGGCGATGAACCCGGCGAGGCGACCGTACTGGGCGGCCTGGGTTATGTGGCCTATTACAAGGACGGTCAACTCGCGCTTGATTACAATACGCAGGCTCTTGAAATGAGGCGCCGTGTTGATGATCGCTTGCAGATCGGTAACGCACTCAATACTATCGCTCTCGTATACCGTGTCCGGTTGAAAAATCTCGAGGCAGCGATCGACTATTACGCCCAGGCGCGTGTCATTCGTGAGGAGATCGGAGATTACAGAGGCCTCGGACGAACTCTCGCGTTCCTCGGAGACATGCTGTATCGGGATTTTGGTCGCCTGGAGGAAGCGCTCGAAAATTTCCTTTCGGCTTATGAGGTTGACATGATCGCGGGAGACTCGGCGCGCGCAGCCAGTGCGCTGAATGTTACCGGTACTCTCATGGTTGACCTCGGAAGGTATTCGGAGGCCCTCGAGCCGCTGAACCGTTCCCGCGAAATGCGCATGGAACTCGGAGACCTTGAAGGAGCCGCAGCGGTTACCAACAATCTTGGAATCGCATACCGACGCCTCGGTGATTTCGACGCCGCGATCGAGTCCTATCAGACGGTGGTTCAATTTGCTCGGGAGGACGAAAACACCGAGCTCGAGGCACAGGCCCTGAACAATATCGCCGTAGTATTTATATGGGCCGAACGCCCCGAACGCGTGATTTCATTTGCCGAGCGGGCTAAAACTGCGTATGAGAATATCGGTTCTATGGAAGGAGTGCTTTCGGCAACAATTAATCTGGGCAGCGCACAGTTCGAGTTACGCAAGTACGAATCTGCACGATCGCACGCCGAAATGGCAGTTGCCCTTGCCGATTCGCTTGAAGACCGAATTCGGAAGATAGAGTCCCTGAATCTGTTGGCCAATGTTCAGAACCGAACGGGCAATTATGACCAGGCGATCGAAAATTACGAACAAGCGCTGGAAATCGCCGAATACATGAGCCTCCCCGACCAGATATTCGCTGCAATCCTGGGATTGGGCGAAGTCTACGAGCGCAGCGGTGAGTACGAGAGGGCGATCGCTCACTACGAGGAGGCGTTCGCACTCCTCGAACGAACGCGGAGCGAACTGGAAACGGGAGAGGACAAATCGGGCTTTTTCAAGCAACAGCGTTACGCGTTCGAAGCGTATGTGCACTTCTTGTCGAAACTGTATCTGCAGGGTACACAAGGCATGCCGGCAATGCGCGCATTCCTCGTGGCCGAGCGCGCGAAGGCGCGAACCTTCCTCGATGAACTCTCCGCGTCGATCGCCGGAGTCCAGGGCGGCGTCGCAGACGAACTTCTCGAGGAACAGAACGATAACCTCAGGCAGATCGCAGAGATGCGCGGCAATATCCAGTACGAGGCGCAGTTTAGTGACGCCGACCAGGATGCGATAGCCCGTTGGCGAGAAGCGCTTGGGAAACTCGAAGACCAATTCGCCGACCTTCAGCGACGTATTCGTACGGAAAATCCTCGGTATGCCGACCTTCACTACCCCGAGCCGAGTTCGATCGAAAATATCCAAGCAAATATCTTGGACGAAGATACGGCTCTTTTTGCTTACGCTGTCGGCGACAGCAGCACTACTTTGTGGGTTCTCACGTCCGAAACAACGGATCTATTCGTACTTCCCGGCCGGTCCGAACTAGTGGCGAAGGTGGATGCGTTCCGGTTTGCTCTTACCGACCCGACTCGCGCCGATGAGGTGCAGTTCACCCGAACGAGCTTCGCGCTTTATGAGGCGCTTATCAAGCCGGCCAAATCCTACGTCGACGATGCGGTCCATCTCATCATTGTTCCTGACGGTATTCTTTCTTACGTCCCATTTGAGGCTCTCGTCCAGAGTGAAACCGTATCGAAATCGTTCAGTGAAATGCCGTTTCTGCTCAACGACGTATCGATCAGCTATGCCCAATCGGCAAGTGTCCTGGATCGGATCATCTCGGACAGGGATTCCCGAACCGCCCAACCGGATCGTGATCTACTCGCTTTTGGCGATCCCGTATTTGCAGCATCAAATCTCGGCGAACTTGTATCCCCAACCATCGGCCGATCCGGTGCTCTGTTTGAGCCCCTACCTTTTTCCGGCATCGAGGTACAATCCATTTCGGATCTTTTTGAACCGGATCGGATCGACGTATATGTACGCGATGACGCCAGGGAGAGTGTCCTCAAAGAGCGGATCGCATCGCGTTCCTATCGTTTTTTACACTTGGCCACGCACGGCCTTATCGACGAAGAGGAGCCAGATTTCTCCAGTATTGTCCTCACGACGACGGACGACGATGGCCAGGACGGATTCCTTCTGGCCGCTGAGATTTTCAATCTTGAGCTTGACGTGGACTTGGTTGTCCTTTCAGCCTGTGAAACGGGCCTTGGTCAGATGATCAAGGGAGAAGGTATCGTCGGCCTGACACGCGCCTTCATGTACGCGGGTGCGCCGTCACTGGTTGTGAGTCTCTGGAAGGTCGCAGATGAATCCACCTCACAACTGATGGAGCTCTTCTATAATGCCATGGTCCAACAGAATGCCAGCAAGGTGAAAGCCCTCCGAGATGCGAAACTGCAACTGATTTCAGTGGAAGAACTCGCTCACCCCTTTCACTGGGCACCATTCGTGCTGGTTGGAGACTGGAAATAAAATGCACTTTATTTATTCCACGTACATTATATTACGCGTTAATAACAATGACTGCCACCGTCCTCCCACTACCTGCCCGTACGTAAGGCGCGAAAGGTTAATCTACACGGAGGCAGGCGTTTTTGTACGGACATGAGCTACGTTTGCCCGGATGATATTTCGGGACTTTAAATCCAAGTAGTCTCGATTTCACTCTTCCTCGACTCCAGGCTGGACGGATCAACCAGTCGTACGATTCAGCCGTACGCCGAATAAGTCCGACCTACCATGTTGATACGCGTCTTCCGCCATGCCTGCTTCGCCGGGCTCTTCGCTCTACTCTTTTCATTTTCGCGAGATACAGTCGCCCAGTCATTGAAAGTGACCGTCGAAGATCTGGCCGACGTATCGACCTCCGTGGTCCACGGAAAAACCACCAGGGTCCATAGCTACTGGACACAGGACAAGCGTTACATCATGACCGACGTAACCATCCAAGTCGATGGCGCAATGAAAGGATCGGCGTTGTCCGAAACAGTGGTAACCATTCCTGGAGGGCGCGTGGGATCGACGCTTTACGAAGTTTCGGACATGCCGGTTTTCGTCGAAGGTGAAGAGGTTGTGGTCTTCGTCTGGGAATACCCGTCGGGCACGAGGACGGTTACGGGAGGTATGAAAGGAAAGCTCACGGTCGTCGACGATCCGGTATCTAGTCGGAAGATCGTCTTAGGTGCCAACGAACTCTTCAACCCAGCCCCAGCTGCCAAGACGGATTTAAGCGCGCCGCGAACGAACATGTCTCTTGACGAATTCAGCAAACGTATTAAGGAGATCGGCGAACGGTGACACACCGAGTAGACACAACCAAACAGTTATTCCCCACTACACTGTTCCCATCTACTGCCATGAATAGCTTCATTTCTACACCAGATCCCGTATCAGCCGTCGCTGCTCTGATTCCTCAACTAATACAAGTCGGCAGTTTGCACGCGCAGTCATTCACGGTCAACACGAATGGAGGCGCGGCGGCGGGTGCCGGCAACGTCACATCGGGTAACGGACTGCTTGGAATCTAGACGGTCCGGCAACGGCCGTCGGCATGATCAGAGAGGGCAATGAGATCGAGTAACGAGGAGGGAATAAGTGATGACAATTTCACGCGCACCAGCTCTCAAATTTTCGTGCGTTGCTTTCGCGAGACATGCACAGACGATATTCGTTCGCTCTATCGGAATACTAGTTATCTCGAGTGTCCTTGGTAGCGTCAATTCATCTTCTGCTCCGGTAGTGGTTGCTCGCAATGCAGTTGGATCACTTATTTCCAGCCCGGGCTCCATTTATACGATAGGTCCGGCATCCGATCCGCTCCCGAGCGTAACGTTGTCGGTCGACAACGCATCGATCGCCGAAGCGGCAGGTGTAGCCACGTTTACTGCCACTCTCTCAGGCACATACTCGTTCGATGTAACGGTTGGCCTCGGTTTCACCGGGCCTGCCATAGGCTCAGGTACTGACTATACAGCGTCTTCCGCGAGCATTGTGATCCCAAACGGGTCGTTGTCAGCTACGATGACGGTCACGGCCGATCAGGACGCGCTCGACGAGGCGGACGAAACGGTCATTGTCGACATTACTTCTGTCACGAACGGAACCGAAAACGGTGTGCAGCAGCAGACGACGACGATCACGGATGACGACTTCAACGAGACTGACCGGGCCGCACTCGTGGCCCTTTACAACGCGACGAATGGCATTTCTTGGACCAACAATTCGAACTGGCTCTCGCTGGACGGCTCGAACTGGTTTGGAGTAACGGTCGCGAGTGACAATGTGACGCAAGTCATACTTAACAGTAACAATCTGGTCGGCACAATACCCACCGAGCTGGGCACTCTCGTTAATCTCGCCCAACTGGACCTCAATAACAATCTATTAACGGGTGCGATTCCTCCTGAACTAGGCGATTTAACCAACGTCTCGATCCTGGCCCTCGGACAGAATCAACTGACAGGAGCGATTCCTACTGTACTGGGTAATTTAGTCAGTCTCACCTTTCTGAATCTCGGCGGTAATCAACTGGCGGGACCGATTCCTGCGCAACTGGGCAATCTCTCAAACCTCACCCAACTGGTTCTCAGCATCAATCAACTGACGGGACCGATTCCTGTCGAACTTGGCAATCTCACGAACCTCACGAAGTTACAACTCCGTCAAAATCAACTGTCGGGATCAATTCCTGTCGAACTTGGCAATCTATTAAATCTTACCTGGTTGACTCTGTATCAAAATCTGTTGACGGGAGATGTACCTGGATCGTTTCAATCACTGGTCAATCTCGAACTCTTACGACTCAATGGGAACAGCTTAACCGGATTGCCGGACTTGTCAAGCCTCACCGCACTGACCAGCTTCCCTGTACAGAACAATAACCTGACGTTCGAAGATCTCGAACCAAATATCGCCATACCGGGCTTCACGTATGTTCCCCAGGCCAACGTTGGAACTGTGGAGATAATTGCTCTCAACCCAGAAGATAATCGTACGTTGACTGTGCCCGTTGGCGGCGCATTCAACCTGTATCAATGGTCTCTCGATGGGCTTCCCATTCCAGGCGCCATTACTGACAGCTATTCCATTGTGGGCGCTGGACCAGCGGATGCCGGCGACTATACAGTCGAGGTTTCGAATTCTGTCGTAGCCGGACTTGCGCTTTCGAGCGAGACGATTACGGTAACTGTGACGGGCATCCCCCAGACGCAGAAAGAAGCACTTATCGCCCTGTACAATGCTACAGACGGTGCAAACTGGACCGACAATACCAACTGGATCGTCAATTCGGATGTAAGCACCTGGTTTGGCGTAACTGTCCCGAGCGGCAACGTGACGCGTGTCATACTTAGCGGCAACAATCTGGTCGGCACAATACCCGGTGACCTCGGAGATCTTACAAATTTGGAGACCTTGAGACTCGACATTAATCAAATCTCGGGGTCCATACCAGCGTCGCTCGGCACTATTACCCCTCTCCAACAGTTGCATTTGAACGAAAATCAGCTGACAGGATCGATCCCGACGACCCTCGGTAATCTGACCAATCTTACCGGGTTGGATCTTCAGGACAATCAATTAGCGGGTTCAATTCCACCAGGCGTTTTCGGCATTCCGACAATCCAGTCGATAGAGTTGGCGAATAATCAGCTCTCGGGGGATGTCCTGACGACCTTCTCCCTGCTCGACCAACTCACGCGTCTCTGGCTCCAGGGCAATGAGCTGACGGGGCTACCCAACTTCAGTTCGCTCCCGGCGATGAGCGACTTCCAGGTCCAGAATAACCGGTTTACCATGGAAGACCTCGAGCCGAATGCAGGTATCGCCGGATTCCAGTATGCACCGCAGGCTACATTCGGCACATCGTTCGACGCGGTCGTGGGAGCCGGCGGGATGATCGATCTGTCGTTCCCGTCAGTTGGCGGGACAAACACGCAATTCCAGTGGTTCCTGGACGGCGCTCCAGTATCGGGTGCCACTGTGGAAACACTCTCTCTTACTGACGCGGATGTATCCGATGCGGGAGCGTACTCCCTTCAGGCTACGCACCCCGACTTGCCTGGTCTTACTCTGTTCTCCGAGACAATTACGTTATCCGTCTCGGCACTCGTTGTCAATACGGCCAGCGATGAAAATACCCCAGGAAACACCTTTTGTACTTTGCGTGAGGCCATCCTTACGGCCAACGCTAACGCCGACGTCACCGGTGGCGACTGCGTTCCGAGTGGCGGATTCGATACCATTTCCTTCGATATACCTGGTGCTGGTCCGCACGTAATACAGCCGACGTCCGCACTCCCTCCGATCACGGAGGCCGTACTCATCGACGGCTATTCGCAGCCTGGTGCGGCGCCCAATACACTCGGATTCGGTTTGGGGTCAAACGCCATCCTCATGATTGAATTGGACGGAGTCGTCGCCGCCGAAGCGAGCGGATTATTTATCGAGACGGCGGGTGTCGTCGTACGAGGACTGGCCATCCACAGCTTCTCTCATGCGGGAATTTGGATGGAGCGAGGAAACCCGTTTGAAGAATTCGCAGCGACACTAACCGTTTCGAATGCGGGACAGACCCAGAGCGCAGATCTCATGCTTGGCCTGTCGCCCACATCCAGCGACGGATTTGATGCTGGTGAAGACGTTTCCGCACCACCACCACCACCGACAGGGGCGTTCGACGTCCGCTTCACGACCGGCGTTGCAGATCTTACGTCGGATTTTCGATCGTCCTTCGACCTGAGCCACACGTGGACGATTCAGTTTGACGTAGTAACGGGCGATGCACTGATCGAGTGGGATCCGTCACAGTTTCCCGCTTTCGGCGCGCTCCGATTGACTGACACCGTTGGCGGGGCCACAGTTGACGTCGACATGCGGACTCAAACAAGCGTGTTTGTCCCAGGCGGCATCAATGTATTGGAACTCAACTACGTGCTACCGACACCCGGCTCGGATAACGTCGTTGAAGGCGTTTACATTGGTACCGATGTCACCGGAACCGTCACCATGGGCAATGCTCAAAGCGGCATCGTGATCAACGGTGGCTTCGGAAACCTCATTGGCGGTCCCAATCTGGACGACGTCAATGTTATTGCGGACAACACTGGATTCGGACTCTCTCTCGACGCGGACGCATCCAACAATACGGTTCAAAACAATTACATCGGTGTAAACGCTCCCTTCTCAGCCGCTTTACCCAATGACTCAGGCATCTTCATCGGTGGCGCTGACAACCAGATCGGCGGCACGTCAGTTGGAACGGGAAACGTAATCAGCTTCAATCGTGGCGTCGGAGTTCTGGTCGATGAGAACGACGCTAATAATCCCGTTACGGGCAACTCCATCCTCGGAAACCGGATTTATGCCAATGCGGGGCTCGGCATCGATCTCGTACGCAACGGCGACACTCCAGGAGTCGTCGACACAAATGACGCCGGCGACCTCGACGGAGGTGCCAACCTCGGAATGAATTACCCCGTCCTGGAAAACGCCCGGTTCGTGGGCCCGACCGGAACGATTTCGGGGTTTCTAGACACCGCACCGGGTGCGGCCGCACGGATTGAGTTTTACGCTAGTCAAACCTGTGACGCATCCGGTAACGGAGAAGGTCGCTTCTTCCTGGGACACGTCGACGTGATCGCGGACGGCGCCGGAACAGCGACGTTTGAGGCGCCGCTATCCGTAGCGGGAGTAGTTGGACGAACCGTTTCGGCAACCGCGACCGACGTTGACGGCAACACCTCAGAATTTTCCGCATGCATTCTACCGGAAGTCATCGTACCGAGCGGCTACATCTTCACAGTAATCGATACTGGACTCGCTGCACCTCAGGGTATCGATATTGCGGCCGACGGAACGGTCTACGTTTCCAGTGTCAACTCGGGTGAGGTCCTGCGTTACGATTCGGATGGTAATCAGATGGATGTCGGACCATTTGTATTCGGTATCCCGCGCCCCATCGATGTAGCCGTCACAGATAATCCGAAGTTGTTCGTTTCAGGCCTGGATGCGGGAGCGATCTATCTGTTTGATCTGACGACAACGACACCTGGAACAGACGCAACCGCAACTACACCATGGCTTTCCGGACTGAACGGGCCGACCCATCTGGCAATCGGTCCCGACGGCTTGCTCTATTTCAGCGAAGTACTCGGTGCGGTCGGTGAGAGGATTTCCCGTGTTGATCCGAGTTCTTTAAGTCCGGTTCCTGAAGTGATTGTCCTATTCCCGGACACAGATAATATCAACCCGCAGGGCATAGCTTTCGACGATGACGGCTTCATGTATTTCGCGACCCAGCTAACAGAGCAGGTGTTGCGTATTGATCTGTCGTCTGTCACATCCTTCCCCGTAAATTATGCGGACGCCGAGGTCCTGTTTTCAGGTCTGGATAATCCTGTTGGTGTGGACATAGGTACGAATGGCGATATATTCGTCGCGACCCTTTCCGAAATCATGACGGCCTCAGTGCAGTCGGCCGTGATGGTACCATTCGTCTCCGGTCTCGGAGGAGGTCAGTTCAACAACCTGTCATTCGACGATGAAGGCCGGTTGTATTATGCTGATGGATCCCGCGGCGATATCGTTAAGGTGTCGGCTCCCCTTCGTCAGGTCCAGGTGGGAGGCTCGATGACCTACGTGATTCATGAGGACGGTGCTCCTACCATCAGCGACGGGTCAGATTTTACAGCCGTCCGCAACGCCTTCCAGAATTGGTCGGACGTTTCGACTGCTGGTGTGACGTTTACAGACGGAGGCACAACGTCTGTCCGATTGGCGGACCCGAATGACGGAATCAACCTGGTCACGTTCTCGGACGACCAGTTTCCAATCCCGCCATTTGTTCTCGCGATCGCAGCGAAACGCATCGAATTCGGTAGCTCCTCTGATGAAGCGGTCATCGTGGATGCGGATATCGTATTCAATCCGGATTTTCTGGATATGGTTTTGAATGGGGTGCAGTTCAATTTTGGCACCGACACGTTTCCAGGCTTATTCGATATCGAAGCTGTCGGGACACACGAGGCCGGGCATACTCTCGGTATGATCCACAGCGGCGTCCCGGAAGCAACGATGTTTTTCGCACTGCCGGACCGGGAAGAGGCACGCTCACTCGAAAAAGACGATATCGCCTGGATCAGCTTCCGTTATCCGGATCCAGCAACGTTTCCGTCTCTCGGATCTATATCGGGAACGGTCTACGATGGAGAATCCGATATTCCCGGTGCTGTGATCGCCGGTGCTCTCGTCATTGCAACGGATGTTGCGACGCAGGAATCTGTCCATGCTTATTCAGCGCTGGACGGGTCTTATTTAATTCCAGGTCTTCCGGCTGCAAACTACAAAGTATCGATCCAGCCACTCGACGGAGATGTATTCGGATTTCCGCTGGTCCCAGAAGCGGTCAGCCCGAATCTGGGGGATATCTCAACGAATCGCTCATTCCTGAACGAATTCTATAACGGTCCAACAGACGAATCAAACGATCCGACCGTCGACGATGCCTCGGCCTTCGCAATCATCACCGTAAACGGAGTTGTTTCCGGAATCGACATCATTACAAACCGAGACCTGACACCGCCGACAATCGCGAGTTTGTTTCCAACGGATGGGGCGACGGCTGTGCCCACAGAAAGTGACTTTGCCATCCGCTTTTCGGAAAAAGTCGTGCGTTCTACAGTTCTGATCCTACTCCACGAGTTCGACCCGACAGGATCGACGGTCGTGAATACATTCTCGCCAACACCAATTTTCGACGATGACGACCAGCTTGTCATCTTATCCCTGGCGACCACAATGGTCCCCAGTACCCAGTACCGCCTGGACGTGCCTGGTACGGTTACGGACCTGCGGGGGAATCTGCTTGACAATACTCCGGGCGCCGTGGTCTCTTTCTCGTTTATGACAGAAGGCGCTGACCTGGACGACCCCGTCGTTACCGGCGTAAGTGTAGGAGAGAATGCGATTGAGGTAGATCCGGTTTCGGGTCTACCGATTGAACTTACCAATGTGTTTCCTGAGGCCTCAGTTGCCATCCTTTATTCCGAATCGATGGATCCGCAGTCCCTTCTCAGTGATGGGGCCATTACTCTCACAACCGGGGGGCTGACGGTCGTCGGAACGGTAGTCGCAGACAGAGATCTGGATTTCAGTGTTGCGCAGTTCATTCCAGACCAAATGCTGCTGGAATCGTCTACGTACGAGATTCGAATTGATGGTAGCGTAAGCGATGCTTCCGGAAGATTGATGGGTTTGCCCGTGATGCGATCCTTCTCGACTATCGCCATGGCTCCTCCGGTACTGCTTGATTTCGGTCCATCAGACGGCGCTACCGGCGTAACCGTGGCGACGCCAGTTGTGCTGGATTTCTCGGAGGGCGTCGACCCCGCGTCGATCGATCTCACTACGGTACAACTCGTCGGTCCGGGCAACGGGCTCGTCCCGGGTACGTTCGAATTTCTCTACGAAGACTCCCGTGTTGTATTTCGACCAGACTACGACCTGATGTTCGGTCAAACCTATCAGATTCAAGTCACCAATGGTGTCTTGGACAAATCACTACCAGGAGAGCAGCTCGTTAATCCTCTCAACGCGAGCTTCCAGACCTCCGTATTGGTCGTGAATCCGGTAATTGTCTCGGTTTCTCCACTCACTGGAGTGGTGGGCTCGATCGTCGTAATTACGGGCGCTGGGTTTGACGCCAACCCCGCCAATGTCCAGGTTTCCTTTAACGGTACTCTGGCTCAAGTGAATTCGGCCGATCTCACTACTATCGAAACGATGGTGCCCGCGAACGCGATCTCCGGTCTATTGCAGGTTACGATTGGTGGCGGCGCGCCAAGCAACGGCCTGATCTTCGAAATCATCGTACCGAATACGAGCACCGACGAGGCGGTGAGCAGGATCACCAGCGAAACGTCCTCGCGAGATACGGAGCTCGTCCCGGATGGATCACGCGCGTACATCACGCATCCGGCCACAGGAACGGTCGGAGTTCTCGATCTGGTCAGCACCACGTTCGGCACCGACATCCCGGTAGGAGAATTCCCACTCAAGATCGCCATTAACGCTGACGGAACGCGAGCATACGTGACGAACTTCAGCGATCACACAGTGTCCATTATAGACCTTACAACGAACACCGTCATCGCCACCGTACCGGTCGGCCTGAACCCGACGGGTGTGGCCGTCACACCGGACGGCACCCGGATCTACGTGGCAGAGTTCACCTCGAAAGGTATCTCCATTATCGACGGTGATCCCGCTAGTGGCGGCGTCAATAAAGTTGTCGCGCGAATCTCCTCGGAAGAGGCTTCCCGTGATACGGTGATCAATCCGGATGGCACTCGCGTCTCTTCGGAATCTGCATATCGCGACATCGAGATCACACCGGACGGAGCGCGTGCAATCGCAACGGGGACAGCTGGAATCCAGGTATTCGATATTAATCCATCTTCCTCACTCTATAACCGGGCGGTAGCGCGTGTCAGTAGTGAGACGCCCGCCAACGATGTGGAAATCTCGCCAGATGGTACATCTGCTTTCGTGACGACAATGGCCGGGGAAATCCTCTGGATCAACATCGCGAGCGATTCTCCGACCCCGTACCAAGTCGTGGCCCGCGTAAGCTCAGAAGCATCTGCTCGCGAGTTGGAATTGAGCCCCGACGGTACTTTTCTGTATGTGACGACGGTGCGGCTCGATCCGAATACACTTCAGGAAATCAGTGCCGTCGATGTGTACCAGGTCGGATTCAGCGCAACGGGTACGCCTTCTGGAGCGAGTGCTGGTAAGGGTTTCGTAAACGATCCCACCGTCTCAACCGGTTTCGCGCTCACGCTCACGGACACGATTCCGGTGCAGGATGAGCCTGAAGCGCTCGTCTTCGATGCTCGACGCAACACGATCCTGGTTACGAGTTCTACGTCTACCGGGCTCACGCAGATTACGTTCGGTGTCGACACAGACCATGATGGTCTCAGTGACGATGAAGAGGCCGTCATCGGTACCGATCCGAACGATCCGGATACAGACGATGATGGAGCACTTGACGGCGTAGACGCCTTCCCGCTCGATCCGGCTGAGCAACTGGATGTCGATGGCGACGGTGTCGGCGACAACCGGGACCTGGATGATGACGAAAACTCGCTTCCAGATCGACGTGAAGCGATTCTTGTACGTTTGCGTCAGCTCGAAGGCGTCTGTGTCCTTCTTCCGGATTCTAATTTCAACAACGACGATGACGACGATGA
>BTQE01000085.1:0-14944 GCA_036985715.1 Rhodothermia bacterium | reverse complement strand
GAATTGATCGCAGGACCTTCTCCGAGATACGCTTTTCCTTCGAAGTCATCCGGGGGTTGGACCGTGCGAATAATCGGCAGATCAAAAACCTCTGCAAACTCCCAATCTCGTTCATCCTGACCCGGTACGGCCATGATAGCACCAGTACCGTACCCCATCAGGACATAGTCTGCAATCCAAACAGGAATCGACTCTGAGTTGGCCGGATTGATGACGTAGCCACCCGTCGGCACGCCGGTTTTTTCCTTCGAGTCGGCCATCCGTTCAATTTCCGTTCGTCGCCGTGACTCCGTCCGATACGTGTTCACAGCATCGCGATTCTCGTTCGTCGTCAATTCATCGACGAGAGGATGCTCGGGTGCCAGGACCATGTACGTGGCGCCGAAAAGCGTATCGGGACGTGTGGTGAAAACGCGGATCTGATCATCCGAATCGGGAATGGAGAAATCGACGTAGGCTCCATGACTCCGTCCGACCCAATTGCGCTGCATGAGTTTGATGGGTTCCGGCCAATCAACGTCTTCCAGGTCCTTCTCCAGGCGATCCGCATAAGCGGTTATCCGAAGCATCCATTGCCTGAGAGCCCGCTTGTACACAGGGTGATTCCCGCGTTCGCTTCGACCGTCATTGGTCACTTCTTCATTGGCCAAAACGGTTCCGAGTGCCGGACACCAGTTGACCGGGACTTCGGCGATATAGGCAAGTCGATGCTCCGACAAGACCGCCTCCTTTTCCGCATCGGACTTTATCGACCAATGCGGATCCGAATCAGAAAGCAGCTCGCTCAGATTCTCAATCGGACGCGCGCTCTTTTCGTCCTGATCGTAATAGCTGTTATACAACTTGAGGAAAATCCACTGCGTCCACCGGTAGTAATCCACATCGGTCGTCGAAAACTGTCGGTCCCAATCGTAGCTGAGACCTATCGACTTCAGCTGACTCATCATGGTGGCGATGTTCTTTTCTGTGGTGATCCGAGGATGGACACCATGTTCGACTGCGAATTGTTCAGCAGGCAGACCGAACGCATCGAAGCCTATCGGATGGAGTACGTTGTACCCCCGCGCCCTCTTGTACCGCGCGAGGATATCCGTGGCTATATATCCGAGTGGATGGCCGACATGAAGACCCACACCACTAGGATATGGAAACATATCGAGAACGTAGAACTTTGGCTTCGAGGTATCGACCTCATCCGGGGTCCTGAACGTCCTGGAGATCTCCCAGAACTGCTGCCACTTTCTTTCTATTTCCTTGAAGGGGTAATCGGACATGCCGAAAAAACTTGAATTCAAGGTTTTTATAGCGATAAAACCTGGTGAGATGTCGTATCAAGCTCTATTTCACTCATGAGACGAGCCACCAGGTCTGTTCCGTATTTGCTCATAAAATATAGAGGCGAAATACATCGTTCCTGCAGAATACTCTCGGGAAACAAACTGGTTTGGGTTCTCGTGAGTTGGTTTTGCGTCTGATCGTGTCGGCGCTTTTCGGCCTTCACTACTCTATCCTTCAATTTACCCCACTCTTTCAAGAGCGCTGTGCGCGTTGCCTCACCCGTTTTCCTCAACGAGGCGTCAACCGCTTCTATCGCCGGACTCACGGTGTTGATTGCATCGTGAAGGTGTTGACCCGCACGTTCGAAAATGGCCTCTGCGTCGATATCCATGGCGCCGACGACAATTGCATGGAAAATTTTCTCTTGATCCTGTTCGAAGGAAGGGATTGAAAGAGAATACCGATCCAATACTTTAGCGATACCCGGCTCTACGAGCGATACACTCGCCCGCGGATAGATGATCGGCATGGGTACGCCCGCCCATTCATAGATCGATCGGAATTGTGCGAAATAGGCGATTTCTCCCGGGCCGGCGACATAGGTCGCTGTAGGCAGAATCGAGTCCTGAACAATAGGTCTCATGATCACATTCGGGCTGAACGATTCGGGACTTTCCTCCACCATCGAGAGCAATTCATCTTGCGAATAACTCATGTCCGTCCCTTTCAATCGGAATTCATTTCCGTCTGCGACGAGAGAATGTCTACCCGTTTCGGTGATCAGGAAAAGATTGGGGGGTGACGATTGAACCTGCGCATGATGGCTCTCTTCGAGCTTTTTACTCGTCTCCTTGAGAAGGGCTGCGGTTTTAGAATACTCTTTAAGTTCCTTTCTGAATAACGGTCGTGCGAGCTTCTTCAATCGTGAATCGTCACCCGAAACGAAGACGAGACCTTCATCTTCGAAGAGAGGGCCCATAATATTGGCGAAGGCGGTCAGGAATGTAGTACCAGGTTTGTAGGCGTTACGCACCATTTTCAGAATGGTGTCATGGAATTCCGTACCAGGCAACAACTCGTCCAGCTGATCGACGGCCTCCTTGATGCTCTCGTCAAAAGCAATCCTTCCAACCGGGGTTGAATTCCCGTCCGAATGGGTTGAGGTGTATTTGATTCGTTGGATCCCGCCTCTTCCCTGAATGGCAACTGAGTCCACTTCTTCGAAATCATGATCTTCGCCTTCCAACCAGAATACAGGTACTGCCGGGCGTCCAGATTCTTCTTCGATCTGACGAGCCAGCTGAACCGCTGTCACCGTCTTATAGAGCGTGTACATGGGTCCAGTAAAAAGACCCAGTTGTTGTCCTGTTACAACAGCAACGGCGTCCGAACCCGCCAGTCGATCAATATTGCGCAGTGTGGCTTCGCCTGCACCGTAGGAGTTATTCTGCTCGGAGAGTACCTCCACGAGCTCGTTCCGATGATCAAATTGATCGGCCACCTGCTGAGCGATTTGTCCGCGCTGACGTGGATCTCTGTAATCACCAGTGAAGTATCCAGCGACCGAATCGAAATCACTCGCATACGCTGTAAACAAACTGGAAAACGATTTGAAATCTGAATAGGGGAGACGGTCGAGCGCCATTATTCCAGTGGTGTTTCAGAGGTGGGGAAAGGCCGGAGGAAAGCGTTTCAGGAAAGGCTAATTTTGGCTTCCCATCATATTATTGATCTCGTCTCGCAGCTTCGCTGCCCGTTCATAATCTTCTTCCGAAATGGCTTTGGCAAGAGCTGCCTGAACACGCTCCAATTCGGTCTTGGGTTCCTCCTCCTGTTCAGGGTCCTCTTCCGACGGTGCTTCGATTTCTGCCAGTTCATCCGCTTCATCGGTTGGGATGCCTGCTTCTTCCAGGACCTCCTCCGAAACGAAGATGGGGGCCCCAACGCGAACGGCGACGGCGACAGCATCACTTGGACGCGAGTCCAGGTGTTCGTCTGCTCCATTTACCGTGTACCGGATCTTTGCGAAAAACGTGCCCTCCCGCAGTTCGTCAATTACGATATCGGTAACCTCCCCGCCTACTGCATCATACAAATCGCGAATAAGATCATGCGTCATGGGACGAGGGGGTTGGATTTTTTCCAGTTCCAGCGCGATGGCCTGCGCCTCAAACGCGCCAATAATAATCGGCAGACGGCGACTGCCATCCACTTCTCCGAGAACGAGCGCGTACGCGCCCCCGCTTGACGGACTTGTGGAGAGTCCAATAATATCGACTTGAATAAAATCCATGGGTTGTGTTCGGGACCTTCTCTAGCGAATCGTGAGGGTTTTCTCAGGTGGTCTCACTCAAAGCAAATTTCAACGCAGTGATAAATGCCTTGTTCTCAGATTCAGTCCCCGTGGAGACTCGAAGGTATCCATCCAGTTCCGGATAAGAGGAGAGTGTGCGAACGACAACGCCCGTGTGACCCAATTTCGAGGCAAGATTTCCTGACTCCATTTCGGTTTTGAATACGACAAAATTTGCGGTGGAGGGAAGTACTGAAACGCTCGGAATCGTATTCAATTCCCTTGCCAGATCGAAAATGCCCTGCTTCAACAGACGAACTCTTTTAGCGATGAGATCAGGCTTCTTGACCAGCTCGATGGCTGTTGTTTCCGAAAACCGATCCACCATGAAGGGTAATCGCGCTTTTAAGATCTCAGCCATTACCTGGGGATGTCCCAGCAGATAGCCGATTCGAATACCTGCGAGTCCGAAGGCTTTCGACAACGTTCTCATCACGATCAGATTTGAGTACTGATCGAGGAGTGAAATCGAACTTTGATTTAGACAGAACTCGTGATAGGCCTCGTCAACGACTACAAACCCCGGGGCGTTCTTGCATAAACGTTCGATGGCCTCAAACGGGACGGACAGCCCCGTTGGATTGTTGGGTGAGGCCACAATCGTTAGAGCGACGCTAGCGTCAGAGGCGGTCTCGACGATCCTGTCGACATCGAAGTGGAGGCTTTTCAGCGGTGGGATCGGGACGACCTTTCCGCTATGCATGCGGATAACGGATTCATATAGTGCGAACATCGGGCGGGGAAGTACGACTCGGGTCCCCGATGAAACGAAGCACAGAGCCAGCGTCTGGGTGAGATCATTGGATCCGTTTCCGACGAGCACGCTTCCCTCTGGCAGTCTGTGGTGCTGTTCCAGCACGGACATCAGCTCGAAGGGTTGTGGCGCTGGATAACGATTGAACTGAATCTGTTCGAATCGCTTCAGCAATTCCGACTTGATCTCGTGGGGAAGATCAAACGGACATTCGTTCTGATTAAGCTTGCAGCGTCTTTCGTCCGATCCGCCTATGAGGTAAGGTTTTTCCTTTCGGATTTCAGATCGGATGAGTTGCACCAATTGCTCCATGGGCCGCTCAGACATTCAGATTCCTTTGCTTTGAGGTCAGAGGTGGATTCAGGTGTTTGAAAATATCCACGGCTGAAGTCGGATAATACCTCGTTTCGAGAATTCGCGATGAGGTGTCCGGCTCTCGCTGGAAGAGGCCGATAGCAATTCAGAGAGAAAAGGATTCACACTGAACCCCCGTACCGCTTAGTCCAGCTCGTCGGATACATCGTTCGATGCGAGTGTGAGGTCAGGTAAACCTCGAAAATCATATTCGGGTAAACACTCTTCTCGGACGTATGTCATCACCTCGTGCATGGCTGCAACGAATTTTCCGAAGTCTTCCTTGTATAGAAAAATCTTGTGTTTTTCGTAGCGAGACTCGCCAACTCGTTTGCTCTCGGTGATCGTTAGAAAGTAGTCCTCGCCAGACCGGGTCGTTTTGATATCGAAGAAGTAGGTTCGTTTGCCTGCAGGAACACGCTTCGAGAAAACCTCTCCACGGTACTGTCTTGAACCCTCCGTCTTATTCGAATCAATATCTTCGATAACGGGCTCTTCGGCAGATGCTACAGCCTCCGATTCTGCGGAATCCTTATCCTGACTCATCTTTCCTCTCGTACAAATTCCAGCGCCCGAGGCCCAGCTTCTTCGCCAGGCGGTGGTGGAAATCCACCAGGATGGCACAATAAGCCCCGAGTCAGCCTAAATATGCTAATCAATTGAAGAAATTACAATTAGACTCTCTAAACGAAGCCAGGAATGACCCCCCAGCACCGAAGGCCTGAATCAGTCCTCAGCTACCGGAGCAATTTGAACTACAGCCACGGTTAACTTTTCCAGGGCTCCTCGAACGGCCTGTCCGGTCGCAATAACCTCGTCGTGATTCAGAGGGTCATTGCTTAATCCGGCGGCGAAGTTCGTGATCGTTGAAAGTCCAATGACCTTCATGTTTTCGTTGCGGGCTTGAATGACCTCCGGGACCGTACTCATGCCGACGGCGTCGGCGCCCATCTTTCGAAAAGCGCTGATCTCGGCTTTCGTTTCGTAGCTCGGTCCTCGTGTCCAAAGGTAGGTTCCGCGTTCAGTTGCGATGCCCATTTCATTGGCCAGTTTCTCGGCGTTTCGAGTCCACTCCAGATCGTAGTAGTCTACGGACCCTCGGGTCGACCATTCGAAAATTCCACGAATCGACGACGCTTCGTTGAGGGGATGGACGCCGGTCTGATTGATGTGGTCTATAATCCACATCAGCGTTCCAGGTGCGAACTGAGAATTAATTCCTCCGCTCGCGTTCGTCACAAACAAACAGGACGCTCCGAGCGCACTGACCAACCGGACGGGAAAGACGATTTGGGATGGGTCATGTCCCTCATACATGTGGAGCCGGCCCTGGATTACGACGACGGATCGGTCTCCGAGACGGCCAAAGACGAATCGTCCCTTGTGCCCGGACACCGTGGCCGACGGAAGATGAGGGATATCGGTCGCTTCAATAACGATCGGATCATCCACACTTTCAGCCAGGGCTCCCAAGCCCGAGCCCAAAATGAGTGCAATCTCAGGGGACGCATTCGCACAGCTTCGGACGTATTTCACGGCGTCCGAAAGGGCATGACTGGCCGGATTGTCCATTTGATTATCCAATTAACCTGACATCTTTACGACAACCATCGTCATGTCATCGGACCGTCCGGCGGCTTCAATAAAATGATGCACATCCTCCGTCAGCGAGCGGAGTATCCCTCCTGCCGACCTGTTACCGACGTGGCCCACCTTGACCCGCAGACGATCATCCCCATACAGTTCTCGCTTCGAGTTCATGGCCTCAGAGAAACCATCCGTGTAAAAGACCAATACATCCCCCTTATTCAGACGGATTGATACCTCAGCCATAGAGTCGTCAAACACCTGCCCGTCGGTGAATCCGATCGCCATGCCATTGGGGCGTAGAAATTCAGGCTCTGCCTGATCCGAGCGCTTAAGGATACCTGGATTGTGCCCGGCTCGAGCAAAGGTGAACTCACCTGAGCCTGGATCGACGATTCCGTAAATCGCAGAGATAAACGTGCCAGCCGGGGCGTTCTTTCTGAACACCTCATTCAAGCGCTTCATTACCGCACACGGCGAAAGCTCGCTCGTGCTTAGCGTTTGAATAACGCCCTTGACGAGCGTCATGTAGAAAGCGGCCTGAATTCCCTTTCCACTGACGTCGCCGACTACGAATGCGAGTTTGTTATTGGGAAGATGGATAAAGTCGAAGTAGTCTCCACCGATTTCGCTGGCGGGCAGACACATACCCGCGATATCCAGACCGTCGATGTCGGGCATCGTACGAGGAAGAAAAGATGCCTGGACCTGATACGCAATTTCCACTTCACGTTTGATACGCTCCTGTCCAGCCAGTTCCTTGATATAGTCCGGGACGTATTCGTGTATGTCTCCCTCAGCTCGCCTGCTGAAGACACCAATAATTCCGATCAGAGTGATCGATGCGATGAAGAAGACCGCCAACAGCGTATCCAGCCATACCGGCGATTGGCTAATCAGGAATCCTTCACTCAAACTCCAGGCGAACGTGGCTATGAAAAGCCCAATAAACGCCGTGAGAAAGTCGAATCGCATATACGAGACGGCGAGGATGAGGGCCACAATTCCCGAAATACCAACGGCCAGCCAGCTGACTTCGAGTCCATACGGATCGATTCTTAAGAAGCCGCCTACGATAGTGATGCATCCGACAACAAACCACGGACGCCCTACAAGACGATACGCTAGCGTACCAACCCCGAGAAGGACCAGGGCCGAAATCAACAAAGACAGGCCGGAGCTGGAGGCAAAATTCGCCAGGACGGGGCGAAACGTTTTTTCAGCTTCTAGTGAGGGCCCCAAATCGAGTAAGAGGTTTGGAAATATGGCCAATGCCACAACACCAATGCCGACCAATGCGCCCGCAACCGAAATGCCGCGGACCAGCGCCCAGCCAACGACGAGATTGTGGAATTCTCCTTTTCGAAAAAGAATCCCCGACAACAACTTTTGCGGAAAGATTTCGCGTGTAATAGACTCCGTCGCACCAGACAGAATGAACACCGCCAATGCAAAAGCACCTCCAACGAACGAGAAAGCCAAAAGGCTGGCTATTACTCGTGCCCATGTGGTCACGTCAGAGTTTAGAAAGATCTGCGAATTCATTACCACGAGAATGCCGAAAAGCACTCCAACCGCTAGCGCATCGATCATCGATCCTTTCACGTCGACGAGCCTTGCCGTGATTCGGCGAACAAAAAAGACCACCATAACAATGGCAAGTAGGAAATACGCGCCGCCTCTAACTACACCAAGTACAGTAGAGACGGTATCGTCTACTTCTCGATCGGGATTGGATACAACAACCATTTCCTGCAAATTCCCCGTGGACGAGACGGTCATGTCGACCCTCCACTGCTGGCCGAACATGAGCTCGGTCGTGGCCAGGCGCACCAACGCGAGTTGTTTTGAATTGCCCGAAATATTGTCCGAAGCGTTGCTTGAGAAAACGCGAAGAGAATCCACCTCCCACGTCATTTCCTTCAACGCCTGCTCCGGAGCAAGCATGTTTGCAAGCTTGAGAATATCCGACGAGTCCAACCGAACGGACAAGTTCTGCTCAAGTCGGTCAATTCGAGAAGCAGATCCGGGCTCAGTCCGCATATCAGGTATATCGAGGTCTTTGAAACTCAGCGATGCGAAAAGGCTTGAGTCCGAGACAGCCCCGAGTCTGGCAAAGATTTCGCTTCTCAATGAGTCACCAGGTGTAAAAAGCTCCGCCAACACCGATCGATTGACGGACCTCGTTGCAGTACCCAGGGATGCGGAAGCAGCACCACCGGAAGAACTGGTGTTCTCAAATTCAAGAACTGCTCCGTCGATGTTCAACACAACACGAAACACCTGCGCCGACCCAGCGAATGAAATCGAGCTTGACGCATCCGGGTTCTTCATTCTGTACGATACTGACCAGAGAAAGCCCGGTAACGTTGAATTCTCCTCGTCTCGAAGTATCTCAATGGTCCGATCACGGCCCAGGTCCTCCTGCATGTCCTGGAGAAGCTCGTCATTTCGTCCTAAATGGGCCTCGATATCCAGATTTCTAACTGAATATCCGTTCGAGACGAGGAACACATTCGCCTTATCAATCGCGTCGCTCTCCGAGATTCTATACTCAGCTGTGCCATCGATGTGATATGCCGGAAGAACAAAGGCGAAAATTCCAAACCCAATAACCCCGAGAGCGATCAGAATCAGGTCGAAGAATCCGGGCTTCGTCAGGGCTGATACGGATTCGTTACTCATCGGTGGGTCGTTTTGTCGGGGCATGGATTTCGATCTGCCGCCGTAAAATCGTCGATCATCATGAAATGTGAGAACACGTGCGGAAGATCCCGTCGTTTCACTCTTTACGGTCCGGCCGCTGGAGTTCTGCGACTGCCTCAGTCATCTGATCAGAAGAAAATCCGCGCCGCGCAAGATAGGCAGTTAGTTTGGAGCGACGTTTTTGCGCATCCGTCTCTCCTGTGAGCCGTCTCATATACTTTCGAGCTGCTTCGAGCGCAAGCACCTCAGCCGTTTTCTCTCGATAGGCATCCGCCAAGACAGCATCAATAGTGTCGGAATCGATTCCTTTCCGGTAAAGTTCACTGCGTAGCCGCACCGGTCCGTATCCTTTTGACCGTACCCGAGCTTCTGAAAACGTTCGAGCAAAGGCCTGATCGTCAATCATGTCGAGTTCGATCAGTCTTTCCATGATCCGGTCGATGATGTGAGGTGAGAAACCTGATTTGGAGAGACGCCTGGACAATTCAACCTGGCTCCGCTGTCGGTACGAAAGTAAATGATATGCTCTGGTCCGGGCCCTGAAATACGAATCCGCCTCGATCAGTTCAGCGAGATCGCTCTTGGATACGGTTTGTCCTTTCGAGAGTCCCCCAGAAATAAGTACGTCGGCGTGGAGGCCGAGAGCAAATTTTCCGTCAATAAAAATCGATACGCGATCGTTCGCTTTTTTTTGGGGCTCAATGGACGTGATGACTCCGGGTAGAGTCGACAGAAGCTCGTCGTTCGGTACCCGGGTGCAGTGCTTAGCCATAAAGAATCACTTGACGGTTATTCGAAGCGTGTCGATGGCGATGCCACCAACAAATCCAATCCCTCCGCGAACATTGGACACAGGTTCTCGGCGTTCCGGGTTATCGCGGCTTGTCTCGAATACAGCAAATGCCTGGTCCCCTCGAAGGAGGCTTACCTTTAGAGTATGTTCAGGGAGAGGTGTATCTGCCGCCTCCACGGGCACGGCGTAGACACCTGTCCAGCTTGCCTGGCCATCGTCGTCAGCCTCAATGGTCGACTCAGGTAGAATCTGTTGAGGCAAAAGAAAGAAATCAATAAGCGAAGAAGAAAACTGTGACAAAGGCTCCAGGCGTGTTTCAATCCAGAAGTCGTCCAGGGTTGTTTCCACGTCTGAGATCATATTCCATGCGAGAGTTACCTGGATAGGGTAGATAAACCCTTCCTGAGCGTTGAGCGCCAGGTCCAATGAATCAAGTCCGATGTCCAGCGTATCGACGAGGACAGCCTCAATAGCTCTATCCGGAGCGAAAATTTCTACGTTGTTCAATACAATCAGAGGCGGGACCGACCCTGAAGCATTGGCCTCGTCTTCGGGTGTTCGGACGTACAACTCAAAGGATGCAAGAGGCGGAACGATCAGTTGCCTTGCCCGGCTCTCCGGCTGGAACAGACCCGGCGATGTGGGGACGGGCTCGTATTGAATTCGAACTCCGTCCAGGATCAATTCGACTTCCGCATCCTCAAAGCCCTGGTTCGACTCAAGGCCTTCGGAGACGCCAAAAGTCCTGCCGACCCGCACGACCGGTAGCGGCTCTCCTGCTTTGAGGAAAGACTCCACGACCAGCGTTCCGATCTGCAAGGGTTGAACCGTATCACACGCCGCGATTGAACCGATAAGGGCTCCCGCAAGAACGATCTGAACGAGTCTTCTCATAATTGCATTTCGATCTCAAAGAGTGGTAGAATGGGTAGCCCGAGACTGTTGTTGGGTACGAAATTCTCCTTGGAGGGATCGTATGTCCGACGGATCACATTGCGACGATTAAAAATATTGTACACATGAATTTGCGCCGACCAGTTTGCCTGCATAAACCCAAAACGGTACCCGACACCCAGGTCCATTCTGAAATAGGGAGGCAGACGTCCGTTATTGATTTCGGGCATGTGAAAGAAATTATTCCGTTCGCCACTTACCGGGTCTGTTAAGAAATAGCGGGCAACCGGTACCGTGGTTGGATATCCTGAACGAAGGACAGTCGAGAGAGAAAACTGCCATCTTCCAGATCTTCGCTGGATGACGGCGGAAAACGAGCGAGGTACGTCAAATCGGCTGGGTCGATAGGTCGTGTTTTTCAGCTCGGGAGTGCGATTTTCGGATCGACTTCCTGTGTAGGCGAGGAGCACCTGCCAGTCGAGCAAAAAGAGATCTACTCCGATCTCGATACCGTAGGATCGTTCAATCCCACGGGTATACTGCCCCAGGAGTGAGCTGATATCGATCCCCGGCCCTAGTAGTCCGTTCTTTGACTGAAACGCGTCCCGGGGAAGGAGAATGTGATTCCCGGAGCGAATATATCCTTCCGCCGAGAGTTTGAGCCATGGGTACGGAACGGATTCACCCCCGAAAGCGAACTGAAGACTTTTTGATGGCACGACTGTAGAATCAGACGGAATCCAACGGCTGGAAACAAGATCGTACAGGAATGAGAAGCGATCTCTGATGCGTTGCACGAATTGATACTGTCTTGTCGCTGATCCCCGTAGAGTGAGCCAGCGCGGATCCAAGACGAACTGAATGCTCAGTCGAGGGCTCAACCGAAAATAATTTCCGCTCCCGAAATACGTGAGTCGCGTGCCGAGAAGCACATACAGCTTTTTTGAGAGTTTCCAGTGGTCTTGGATGTAGGCCGCTAATTCCCGGGTTTGGACATTCCCTTGATGCGACAGTGACTCTTTCAGACTCGGGCTGTACGATATTAGTGCATCGATTTTGGACACGAATCGATGATCGACGAGCGACAAGCCGCCCCGAATCTGGTGGGACAGGGTCGGGAAGTAGTCAGCATCGACGCGAATACCAAGATCCTCCAGTTGCACGCCGTACGCTGACCGAACCGATGCAGACTGAGTAGGACGTATCAGCGCAGATTCATTGGCCCCGTATTCGGAATAGTATCCGGTTCCAGTAAGAAATAGTCTGTCGCTTAATAGTTGCTGGTATCGAACGCTGTAGAGTCGATTGCCCCAGTCCTGATCGACTTCGAAAAAGAGGTCAGCAGGTCGGAGCCATGACGAAAAATCAAGAGAAAGATCGAATGGAAGTCGCAGGTCCAGGTCGTCTCGTCCTGCATAATAAGAGAAGGAAAGACGACTATTTGTATGTGGGGAGAACGAGAGTTTGGCACTCCAGTCGTAGAAAAAGTAGCCTGTCCGTAACGTATCTCTTCGACCGAGACCGTCTGAGACTGGATGTCGGCGTCCAATTAGTTTGTCGATGTAGGACCTTCTGCCGGAAAGCATGAACGAGCTCTTCGACCCGATCTTACTTTCAATTAGAAAGCGTGCATTGAGCGGATTTACAGCAGCCAGCAATTTCGGCTCGGCGTTTCTTCCGTCTCTGAGCTCAGCATCCAAAACGGCCGAAAGCCGCCCACCGTACTCTGCAGGGAAGGCGCCCCGGTAAAATTTCAGATCCTTAAACGTCTCCGTCTGAAACGTGGAGATCAAACTGAACGCATGCCATGGATGGTAGACGGGAGCCCCATCAATCATATACAGATTCTGGTCGGAACCACTGCCTCGAACGAGCAGACCACCTGTTACTTCGCCCGCTCTCTGGATCCCCGGCATCCACCCGAGGACTTCAAATACATCTTTTCCACCAAATGAAGTAGGAAGTTGCTCCAGGCGTCGTACCGGTATTGAAATGACGCCAGGAAATAATGCCGGTTCGGAGCGAGTGAGACTGCTGCGTTCAACCACAACTCGATCCAGTGTCATAGTTGTCGGAGTGAGCTCTAGAACGATGGAACTCGATCCGGTAGAAAGTGTGGTGTCTCGAACCACATAACCGATAAAAGACAGCCTGACTCGGTGCGCACCGGACGGAATTCCAGGTAGAGAAAAGAAGCCGGCCTGATTCGTGACCGTTCCTTCGGCAAGATCGGAAAGATAGATATTTGCACCGTAGAGTGACTCTCCCGTAATACCATCGAAAACGAACCCCGAAATGGAACCGCGGGACTGTCTCGATTCGACCGGTCCCTGGTCGGCAAGCACCAGAACATATTGCCTGTTGGAGATGACCCGAACCTCGACGGCCGCATCCTGGACGATACAGTTCAGCGCCTCGAGGGGTTCAGCGCCTCGATACGTACAGGACGACGAAAACCCACCGATGAGATCGGCTGAATAGACCACGTCGATTCCTGTCGTGGATTTGAATGCCTCGACTGCCTCGAGAAGGGGTGTGTCATCGAACTGAAAGAGATAGCTCTGCGCGAAAACTTCGACGCCTTTCGAAAGCCAAAAAAAGAAAAAAAGTAGCAGGATCAGACGTTTCTGCAAAACCAGATGGGCACCGACAGGCGATGCGAGTCAAGGTCATGAGAGAGTATGCGCGAGAGAACCCTGGCGCTGGGGACTTATAGACGCTTTTTGGAGATGCGTTCCGGAACCGCCAGGGTTTGACGGCAGCAAGAGACGTTCACGAGGTGACTCGATAGCTGCCCGTGTCCGAACCTTCCTCAATTCTAACGCCAAGCGCAGTCGCAATAGCATCCAGGATGGAAACGACGCCCTGTTCGCGGGCGAAGGTACCTGTAATCGTAAGTTCTATAAGATTCTTATCGACGGCAATTGATACCTCGTAGCTATCCATGAGTCGCTCGATTACAACCGATAGCGGCGTATCCCTGAAGATGAAGAGATTCGTCCATGCAAGTGCCTGCTGAAGATCCACGTCCATAGGGGCAGAGGGAAGATCTGCACCGATAACACGACTGTATTGACCCTGAGACAGCATAACTGGATTCGTATCAGGTCCCAATGATGCCAAGGAAATGCTACCACTGACCAGAACGACCTCGGTTAGAGATGCTTCATCGTTCGATGAGATCCCGAAACTGGTTCCGTACACGGAAGTGACTGCATTCTCCGTCGAAACTCGAAACTGAACTTCACCCGGCGTCACGTCAAAGAATGCGTTTCCTTGAAGGCTTAACTGGCGATCGAACGTTTCATCAGAATTAAACGTGATGGCCGATCCGGGCATCAGTCGCACGCTCGACCCATCGGGCAGATTGACTACGTGCGTACTCTCCTCCGGGGCCCTGATGATAAATCCTTCGGAATCCGTAAAAACCTGTCGCACCAGGATCATACTCGTAACCAGAACAACTACAACAGCTGCAAGTCCGAGCGAAAATTGTCGAACGGAAAGCCGCTGAAATGGCACTGGTAAACGGACTTTTCGAAGCGGTGCCAGATCGACAGTCGTACGGCTGGGTGCGACCGCTTCAGACCAACTTTCTTCAAAGGCGCCGACATCTGATCTGATCCGATCCAGGATGAATTCAACAGCGGGATGCTTTTCGAGAGCTGAAGTCATGACCACTTCGGCCGCCTCCAATTCCGAACGCTCCTTTCTCGTCAAGGCGATCTCCGTCTCACCTTTGGACAAGGCGAAAAGGACCAGTACCCGGGAATCAGGAAGATCCTGTTCCAGCGATTCACGGACATGACTTGTGAGGGCGGCCCAATGGCGAATAAGACCGGTGAGCGACGGATCATCCTTGCATGCCCTGTCCAGCAATCTCAGATCATCTTCAGAGATCTGGTCCTTCAGCAGAATATGTTCTACAGCTGAGTTCATTCAGGCGGTTCTATCCGCATTTCATCTATCGGGCCGCCGATCAGGGTTTGACCAAGAGGGGGAATCACGGTCCAAATTGTGTCGAAAAACACTTCCTATGGGCAAAAACGCGATCTCTGACTTTACAAACGGTTTCCCATTCAGGGTGAATACGTAGCTTTCGCCAGGGATATAGCCGCCAGTCGGGATGGAAAGGTAACATAGCTATTGTGGGTCCGTTCAGGATGAGTTTGACAGGAAAGACCACACTATCATCCACCAAAGCACTGAAATAATCTGCCTCAGC
>BTQE01000084.1:0-15026 GCA_036985715.1 Rhodothermia bacterium | reverse complement strand
ATTCGATAATGGGTGCAGCATCTGATCCCAGGAAGTATTCGTTCTCTCCGATGCCGAGGATCAGCGGACTCCCGTTTCGGGCAGCAATCAACAGATCAGGGTCCTGACCGGAGACAAGAGCCAGGCCATAGGTGCCGACCACGTGTTGAAGCGCCTGCTGCAACGACTCAACCAAACAGGTGCCGGACGACGCTTGAACGTCTTCGATCAGCCGGACAAGAACCTCCGTATCCGTCTGCGTCTCAAAAACATGTCCCTTTTGCGTGAGACGCTCTCGAAGAGCTGCATAATTCTCGATGATTCCGTTATGTACGAGGGCGAAATCACCTGTCTTACTTCTGTGCGGATGGGCGTTTAAATCATTGGGGGCTCCGTGCGTTGCCCATCGCGTATGTCCTATTCCGAGGGTTCCTTTGATGACAGTGAGGTCGAAAGCGTTCGAAAGTTCACCCACCTTCCCCTTCTTCTTGTAAACGCTGAGTTGTCCGTCTACGACGGCTACTCCCGCAGAATCATAACCGCGATACTCGAGACGCTTTAACCCCCCTATGAGAACGTCAACCGCCTCGCGTTCCCCAATGTAGCCGACTATTCCACACATAATATTGTATTCAACACTCCCTTTTGAACCCACCTACCTCCTGGGACCGGGCTTCCGCAAAATTCGCGCCACTAACACGTCTACGGGCCTGTTCGAAGCCATATGGTGGTCTACGTGGCCTGAACCTGTCCTACTGAGCGTCCTATCGCCTCTGCGATGAGCGATATCTGGCGCATTAATTCTACAAACTGATCAAAATAGAGCGATTGAGGTCCGTCGCTCCTGGCATGTTCCGGATCGGGATGAGTCTCAATTAGAAGGCCATCTGCACCTGCGGCTATGGCCGCTCGCGCCATTGGAATGACTTTGTTTCGGAGGCCCGTCCCGTGGCTGGGATCAACGATGATGGGCAAGTGACTTTTGGCTCTCACTACGGGTACGGCTGAAAGGTCGAGCGTATTGCGCGTGTACGTTTCAAACGTTCTGATTCCTCTTTCGCAGAGAATAATTTCCTGGTTGCCTTCGGCCATTATGTACTCAGCACTCATGAGCCACTCCTCGATCGTAGCCATGAGTCCTCGCTTCAACAGGACCGGCTTTCTGATTTTTCCCAGACCTTTGAGCAACGTATAATTCTGCATATTTCGAGCCCCGACCTGAACGATATCCGTCAATGGGAGAACGGATTCCAGCTGGGCCACATCCATGACCTCGGTAATCACGTGGAGTCCGTGGCGATCGGCGGCCGCACGCATGAGCTTGAGTCCTGGTAGACCCAGTCCCTGAAACGAATACGGCGATGATCGAGGTTTGAATGCACCGCCTCGGAGTATCGTAGCGCCACACGAGGCTACGTGAGCGGCTGTCTTCTCAATTTGATCTTCGCTCTCGATCGAACACGGTCCTGCCATTACGGCAACATCGTCGCTACCAATCTCAACATCCCCGACACGGATAATTGAGTTTTCCTTCTTCCAGGTTCTGCTGGCAAACTTGAACGGTTCGGTAACCCGGTGGACATCTCCAACTCCTTCGAGCAATCTGATGTGGCGGATATCAAAGTCAGGCTGTACACCTATCGCCCCGAGGACGGTCTGCTGGCTGCCGCTCGAACGATGCACATCAAATCCGTTCTCGCTGAGCTGGTCAATGACGGCTTCGATCTGTGACTCCGTCGCGCCAAACTGCATGATTACAACCATGAATCGTATTCCCCCAGTTCGCCCAGGATGGACTAAATGACCTGGACCACTCTATAGTTTTTCTGACCCTTCCTGAGCACGACGAGTTTCCCCTCAATGAGGTCATTGACCGTTACACGGACGTGTTCATCATTCTGTCGAATATTGTTCATGTACGCTCCCCCGGACCGTACGAGTCGCCGAGCCTCTCCCTTTGACGCCGTCAGCCCGCTGTCAGCCAAAAGATCGAGTAAGCCGATTCCCTCTCCGTCAAATTTTCCTCGTTCTATATCACTCGACGGAACGTCCTCAAAAACGTCCAAAATATCGGCAATCGAGAGCGAATCCATCGCCTCACCGAACATAACGCGGGAAGCCTGTTGCGCACGACTTAGTTCAGGACCTCCATGTACCATTTCGGTCATAGCATGGGCCAACGCGTGCTGTGCGGATCGTTTTTCGGGATTATCAGTCACGCCGGTGGCAAGATCGTCAATCTCTTCTTTGGAAAGCCACGTGAAGTACTTCAAAAAACTGACAACGTCGCGATCATCGGTATTGAGCCAGTACTGATAAAATCGGTACGGTGAAGTTCGCTTCGGATCCAACCAGACGTTTCCGGCTCCCGACTTTCCGAATTTCGTACCAGCGGCATTCGTGACCAGCGGAAACACGAGACCGTGGGCCCGTTCACCGCGAAGCCGGCGGATCAAATCCGCCCCGGCTACAATATTTCCCCACTGATCACTTCCACCCAACTGAAGAGTACAGTTATACCGATCGTATAGCTGGAGATAGTCATAGGCCTGGAGCATCATGTACGTGAATTCGGTATACGAGATACCATCCTCGGCCTCTATTCTGCGTTTGACCGATTCTTTCGCGAGCATGTAGTTCACGGTGAAATACTTACCGATATCACGGAGGAAGTCGATCATCCGGACCGTGCCCAGCCAGTCCAGGTTGTTTACGATCTGAGCTGCATTGGACGTTGCATCGAAATCAAGAAATCGCTCCAGTTGACCGCGGATACCGGCCAGGTTTTCCTCCACCTTTTCCGTGTCGAGAAGCTGTCTTTCTGCCGTGCGTTCGCTTGGATCACCGATGAGGCCTGTGCCGCCACCCACGATAGCGATAGGTGTGTGACCAAATCGCTGTAGCCGCGCAAGTCCCAATATGGGTACGAGAGATCCGACATGGAGACTGGAGGCGGTCGGATCAAATCCGATGTAGGCGGTCAGTGAGTCCTTGCCCAGTATTTCGCGTAAATCCGGCGTGGCGTCGTATAGCAGTTCACGCCACTCGAATTCATCGTATACGTTGGTAGCCATTTTGGCGATTATATGCTCGATTTATGGGCTTTGCCATCAAAAAATGAAGCAAATGTAGACCCCGATTCATCTTTGGGGTTCCGTTAGCGATATCGTTCCAGGGTAAATTTCTCGCCCAGATATCGCTCTCTAACCTCCGGATCGGCGGCCAGGGCTTCGGCGGTGCCCTGCTTTAGAATCTTACCTTCGTAGAGCAGATATGCACGATCCGTGATTGCAAGCGTCTCGTGTACATTATGATCGGTGATCAGGACACCAATACCGCGAGATTTCAGACCTGCGACAATATTCTGAATGTCTTCGACAGCGATCGGATCGACGCCGGAAAAAGGTTCGTCCAGAAGGAAAAACTGTGGCCTCGTAGCCAGGGCACGAGCAATTTCGGTCCGTCGACGTTCGCCTCCACTGAGCATGTACCCTTTTGATTTTCGAATTCGTTCCAAACCAAATTCCACTATGAGCTCGGATACGCGGTCCACTCTTTCGGCCTTGGTCAAAGACTGATACTCCAGCACAGCGTGTAAATTATCCTCCACCGTCAGATGGGTGAAGATTGACGCTTCCTGGGCTAGATACCCGATCCCCCTTCGCGCTCGCTGAAACATTGGAAGGGTCGTGATGTCTTGATCTCCAAGGAAAACACTTCCGCCGTCGGGACGCACCATGCCTACGATCATATAAAACGTCGTTGTCTTCCCGGCTCCATTCGGACCCAATAGACCAACTATTTCTCCCTGTCTAACCTCAAGCTCGACAGCCTTGACAACGGCACGTTTTCTATATCGTTTGATTAAATCGGTGACCCTAAGCGAAATAGCATCAGGATCTATTTTATCGTCGAACGTCGTTCCGGGCGAGGGAGCGCGACCCGCAGATACGTCTGCCAATTTTGAGAAAAACGAATCATATTCCTCCTTCTCCGAATCTCCTGATGGAAGAATCGGACTATTGGGAATCATCCGATACGCCTGGCGCCATGCCCGAACCGATTTTTCTTCTTGCAGACATGCTTCATAGGCTTGAGCGAGCAGTACGTGTGCGATTACGTACGTGGGAATCAACTCAATCACTTCCTCAAGAATCGGAATTGCGGCTTCCGGGTCTCCGCTCTTGAAGTGATCAAGCGCCCGTTCGATTTCTGCTATGGCCATAAGATTGCGCTATGCAGCTACTATTCGCGATTCTCCGATTCAATTGGGTCAACCAGAACAATTGTCGATCGTTTTCGACCGATCCGATATGTATTTCTTCTGCTCAACTCTTCCAGCATCGTTTTTCTTTTCGGTCGCCGATCGGGCTGCCACGTATATCCCGCAAGATTTTGAGCCCGGTCAATCAGATTCTCGGGGTAAAATGTCCCTCGAACCCCACTCACCGCGCGCACATCCATAATGGCACCCTCCTCGAACGTAAATTCTATTCGATCGGCCGTCGAATGGATGGCCACGGTGGGTTCACCGGGATCGGGCTCAATATAATACAGGGCCTCGGCGTTAGGACTGACCTTCATCGTCTTGAGCGTGTCGCTCTCGAAATAGGCATTCAGAGATTTTCCCTTCAACTGCTGAATTCTATTGATAGTCGTATCCAAACTGGCAACAAAAACGTTACCCGATGCCAATAATGAATCGTTTGCGCTGGCCTTACCCCACACCTGCAGGCTGTCTGCTGAAATCTGAGAATCGGCCAACCAGGCAATTGGATCTCCAAACATGCGCGTTTCCAAACGGTCATCCTGATCACTCCTTAGTCGATCATATACGAGGGAATCACCCATTACACTGAAATTCGTCTCAACAACTGACACAGAGTCTCTGGCGATCACGTTATCGCCTTCCGCGCTTCGGCTCAGAATCATTGACTGAGCCATCACCATTAATGAATCCGTCCCCGACGCTCCGTTTTGCGTTCGAAGTAGAAGGACCCTTCCGGAGACCCAACTCGAATCGACCTTTCCGTCGTGCCGTACGGAATCGCTGAACAACAGCGACCGAGCATCCGCATCTAAAAATCCCAGAATCTCGTTGGTAGGGCCAACCCAGGAAGCCCTATCAGCGTCCTCGGGCTCGCCATCCAATCGGTCGATGACCACATTTCCCTCTGCAAAAAAAACATCGTCCTCTCTGGAATAGCTCACAGAATCCGCTTCTACGTACAGATCATTCTGACGAAGGCGCACATCTCCCGAAAAAACTGCACGTGAATCCTCTGACCAGTAGACCCCTCGATGCGCCGTCAGAAGGGTAAGACTATCTGCGTACTGAACTCCTGCATCAAATTCGGTCCGCTTTTCGTCAGAGTAATACGCCGCCGACGTGGAGTGAAGCGATACCGCGCCATCGGTCATGTGAACCGTACCGGTGGCATACCCTACTTTCGTATCGCTGTCATATCGAAGTACGTCGGCATAGACCGTGTCCCCTCGCTCTACGATCTGCACATTTCCCGTAAATAGACGAACGTTTGCACCCTCATCTGTCATGCGGTCTGCCCGAAGGAACGTCTCACCCTGACGAACCCTGGCGTTAATCAGGCGGATGATCTCGACACCATCTACGATAGATTGTTCAGCTTCGTCCCACTGAACGACTACGTCTTCCCCCGACTGCTCCTGCCGGGCAAAACTGTCTTGCGAAATCCAGAACGCCAAAAAACACGCTAGAACAAAGCAGTTTTTAGTTCGAGTTGAAAATCCTGGCGAGTGCATCATTGCTCTTCAGGTGTGAGAATCGCGGTTCCTCGGGATATTTTGACTTCCGTCAAATCCTCGTTGGCCTCCAGCTCGTATCCCGTCACGATCTGATTCGTGGTTATGTACCTGACAAGTCCGGGTGTATTCACCTTGTGATCACGATCGGACCAGGCAAGATGCTCACTTTCGAGCCTCGAACCGTCCTGTGTCGTTACAACCACGTTGCCCCTTGCCACGAATCGCTTTTCGCGATCATAGTATGTCAATCGATCGGAGACCACGGTGGCTGATGAATCACCCTCAGCATCAAAGAGGTCGACACGAACACGAACGACTCCATCTTCCGTACCGGAGAGAATCATATATGTACTGTCCGGTCTATCGTACCGAGCAAGGTATCGTGCTCTCAAGTGAATGCGAGGGACACCCTCTTCACTGATGAATAATTCTGGATTCCAGGTCTCTTGATCAGGATCTTCCTCCGCTCGAAGCGACGCCACGGAAACAGGTGACTCTCGTTCTCGACAACCGATTCCACTCGCCAGGATCAGAACGAGCAACACTGACCGGAATAGCGATTCAGGTCTCCTCATCTTAGCGTGACTGTATCGTGATTGTACTGTGGTCTTTGCGGAGTGGTCCGTGTACTGTGGTCTGTGCGGAGTCGTCCGCGTGCTGTGATCTGCGTCTCCAAACCTGCCGGCTTTCCCGAAATCGATGTCGCATGATACGCCGATCCACCGATTAAATCCGAACCGTCAACCCCGGAAGCACAATGCACGATGCCACCACCGATTCTTCTCCGCACATGGATAAGAGGTCACGAAATAGATCGCATATCGTTTCCAATGGTCCAGTTGGGCCGTCGTCATTTCGGGCATAGATGATGGCACCGACTCGTTGGGTTCTGTCTGAGGTCTTGGTGGCCAAACTATCTTTTACGGGATTAACAACGGGAAGTCCGTCGGGGCGATCATTCGAAACAGCGCATCCGACAACCAGATCATTCAAATCGATCCTCTGCCCGACTGCATTGAACTCGTAATCCTCACCCTCGAAACCTAGTCGAACCGTGTAATCACTGGAACCGGCCCTATTCAGATCCCAGACAGAAACCGGAAGAAGGGAAAAAAGGCTGATATAATTGCACACATCTACGGGTGCGTTGATTCTGGGAAATTTTTCCTCCGCAGATGCACGAATCAGATACTCACTGGCCGGCTTGCCGCGCCCGGTGGGCTTATACGTCCCGTTCCTCAAAATATCCCTGACAGACTGGCGCCAGGAATCCTCTGTTTCCGACAACCCTTCCCTGCGGGACTGAAGCAGGCTCTCAAGTCTGGTTTCAAACCCTTCGGGAATCGCGTCCATTTTCAGGGCTTCCGCCTTTATAAAACCGAGTCTAAGGAGCGTAGGACCGTCGTGATGTATCGAGATCATGGGCTACTCATTGTTTTTCTGGCGCTTGTAGATAGAAATCGGTCAATAGGCAGAACTGGAGGCGTATATTGGTGCCGGGTTCATTTACTGGTAACTCTTCTATTCTATATCACTTCATAAGAGTGAAAATCCGTTTTGCTGAGCATTTTACGTACCTCAGACGGCTTTAGGTTCTGGTCCGTGTGCCGATAATCTCGACAGGTATTACGTTGAATAACTAGCTCACAAACGGCCATGCAAGTATCCGCAATGGATTTTATCGTTGAACCTGTCACCAGTGACACGGCAGTCATCAGAATTGGGAAGGCTCTTGACTTTCGCAATGCAGCGGAATTCAAGAACACGACTCAGGAACAAGTCCGAAATGGTGTACAGAATTTTATTCTGGACTTTACTGACACGGGCATTCTCGACTCTACGGGCCTCGGCTCGATCTTCTCTCTGTATCGCCAGGTGTCTCCACTGAGTGGCCAGGTTGTATTTGCTTCGGTATCTCGACCGGTTCAGGTAGTGGTTCAACTGACGCGCACATATAAAGTGTTTCGCCAGTTCCCGACCTTAGACGCTGCCCGGCAAGGTATCAAGTAAAGAAACAACGCCTTCTTGAAATCCGATTCTGTTATGGAAATCACCCGTCAATCCTTCCAGGAACTTGACGGCGTCATTGACGATCTCCATAAGACCCTAGATCGTTGGGAATCGAATGGCGCTTTTACTTCCGAGTTAGAGCCGGATACGGTACAGCTCGTAAAGCTGGCCATCCATGAGTGGGTGGCTAACCTGGTTCAGCATGCCGACTTCGGAGACGTCCGCCCTGAGATTATTCTGGATATTTATCCAAATGGTCAGAGTATCCGCTGCGTAATACAGGATAACTCCCAGGGTTTTGATGCTGCAAAGCACCTCAGAATTCGGATGGAAAACCTCGAGCCCTTACCCGAACGCGGGATGGGACTTTTGATGCTGGACGCTGCCACAGATTATTTCGAGTACCTCCGATCCGAGAATGGACTTCATCGGCTGGAGTTCTCCGTTTCATCAGATATGGACCCATGGCTGAATATTCCATTTTAATAGTAGAAGATGAAATGACATTGAGACGTCTTCTCGAGTACCGACTCGGGAAGGAGTACAACATTCGTACTGCCGAGAATGGCATTGAGGCCCTGGAACTCCTTACGGACGAAGTGCCCGATCTCATCATCTCTGACGTAATGATGCCCAAGATGGATGGGTTTGCGTTGCAGGCCGCCGTTCAGGAAAGGAAGGATACCAAGGCTATTCCCTTCATCTTCCTGACGGCGAAAGCAGACGAGGAGAGTCGAAAGAAAGGTCAAATGACCGGGGTTGACGACTATATCACGAAGCCCTTTGATATTGACCAGCTGATTTCCCGCGTAAACCGCCTTGTGGAACGCACAAAGATGTTCCAGACTCAGTTGGACGAAAAAATCGGCCAGGATTTCTCGCAGAAGTTGACGCCGAAGACGATGCCAAACGTTTCCGGATACACGACGCACTGCCACAACGTCCCGAAAGGACATGGTGGCGGTGACATCTTTGATTGGACTGAGACACGACCGGGTACCTATTTCATCACGATAGGTGATGTGATGGGCAAGGGTCTTCAGGCTAAGTTTTACGCGTTCAGTTTTTACGGGTATATCCGAAGTACGATACATACGATGCTTGGGGCGACGGATTCGCCCGCAGAGCTCGTTGCCGGAGTCAACCAGGCTCTGGTCAACGACCCAACGATGGAAGAAACGTTTGCTTCTCTCCTCCTCATTCGATGGGAGCCCGAACGCAATACGATAACGTATGCCAACGCCGGTCACTGCCGACCGATATTGGTCAATGAGCGCGGTGCAGAGGTTATCACGTACTCGGACATCGTACTCGGTCTAACACCTGATTCAGAGTTCAAGGACACAACCATCGTGATGAAGCCTGGCTCGGCGCTCGTCGCGTATACGGATGGTGTATCAGAACAGGTGACGGAGTCAGACCAGTTGCTTGGCGAAGAAGGGGTCATCGATGTGATCCAGAAAGCCTACGGTCACGCGGAGCCTGTCGACGCCATGGTGCAGGGAATTCTCGACGTATCGAAGCAGCCGGAGTTCGGCGACGATGTGCTCATTTTCTGGCTGGAGAGGCTGGCATCGATGGATCGCCAAACTCCCCGGTGGTTCTCCCCGTTCCGGGACGTGGCTGAAGGCAACTAAGCGCCGCGAAGCGCCGATTCTTCAGTTCTAATCTCCTGCAGGGCCTCCATGAGCCTTTCGAGGTCGTTCTCGTCGTTGTAGGCGTGCACTGATATTCTCAGGCTTTCTTGTCTCGACGAGACCCATACATTCCGCTTTTGCAGGGCTTCTGCCCATTCGTCTGAATTCTTAACGGCAAGTAGGATGATTCCCGACGTCGTCCCTGATTCTGAGCTGGAAATCATCTCAAATCCTGCAGCAAGAAGTTGCTCTCGAAGGCGTTGCCCGAGAGACTCGATACGGGTGCTGACATTCTGAATACCCACGTCGGCGAAGAGAGAAAGCGCCCCGCCGAGCGTAAAGATTCCGGGAAACGTAGGATGGCCCATCTCATGACCGATTCCAGAAGACGATAGATTTAGACGGTCATTTTCCAGGAGATACGGCGTTTCAGCACTTCGCCAACCGACAAGAGGCGGTTGCCGCTCGGCAAGTTCACCTCGAAGACACATTGCGGCGATCCCATATCCGGCCGTTGCCCATTTGTATCCGCTAAAAACGAGTGCATCTATATGATCACGCTCGATGTCCAGCTCATACGCGCAGATCGACTGAGTAGCATCGACGACAAAAACGACACCCCGCTCGTTACATATTCGCCCGATCTCTTCCAGATTTGCCCTGAATCCATTGGCGAATTGAACAGAACTGAGAACGAATACCTGATCTGAATCGCGGAGGACCCGCATGAGGTCGTCGGGATAGATCGATCCGTCGACCGGGGTTTTCACAAATCGGACGTTATGCCCCGCCCGAATCCATGGCGTCGTACAGGACGGAAATTCATTATCTAAAGCAAGCACGCTCGTCGACTGCTCAAAACTTCGGGCGATAATATTCAGGCCCAAAGAAGTATTCTGGAGAAAAGAAACTTGAGAGGCTTCTCCACCCACAAGCGTCGCTGCCTGTTTGCGCGTTTCTTCCGTCCGGTAGAGCCAGTCATCCCAGGCTGTATCCGCGCGTGCCTCGGCTTCGTCGTAGTAGGCCCTTCCTGCGTTCGCAGCCCGATCGGAAATGGGCCCGCCTCCTGCGGTGTTGAGATAGGTGTACTTTTTAAGAGCCGGAAATTTTGACCTGAATGTTTCCCAGTCCATGCGGCTAAATACCAACAATTGATTGTCTGAAACGTACGAATATGACTCAATACACGCAGCCACAGCGAAAGCCCTTGACGCGGCGTACATCTTACTTCATCTTATGCGTAAGTGAATCGCCTTCTGCCCTATATCATCGGTATCTCATTAATTCTCTTCTCGGGGTGCGTTCGCGAGGCCTTCATTGAGTCTGATGATTCAGGCGAAATCCTGACGAAGCGTATCTCCGTGGGTATGGAAGAAGAATTCGAGCTCGGTCTGGGAGATACGGCGCTAATTGAAGTCACGAAAATCGAAATAACCTTTTCTTTCGTTTCCTCAGACCACCGCTGTCCTTCGGACGTAGTCTGCATCACTGCCGGCGAGGGCGTTATTTTGCTATCGTATAGCGATCCGTTCAGTACCGGCAGGCAAATTAGGGCAACGATTCCAGGCTTGGTTCCGACACCGTACCTGGACAACGACATTTTGCGTCATAACGGAAACTCAATCGTATTACTTCGCCTGGATCCCTATCCTGAATCGGGTGTCACTCGCTCCCCACGTGAGTACCGGGCTCTTCTTGTCGTCAGATCCTGATTCACAGGTTCTTCCTGTCCTGAAGTCCACGGATTCCCTGCCTCAGCTATTATCTTTCAGCGGATACGGTAACGCAAGACGCAAAGTACAGACAGGCGTCCGGCGTCCGGTCGAATCTGAAAAATGGATTAGTCCGAAATTGATTGATATAGCTATGGAACGAACACTGGCGATCATGAAGCCGGATTGTGTACGAAAGCATCTGACGGGCGAAGTCCTTCGAAGAATTCAAGATGCAGGTTTTATAGTCCTCGGAATAAAGATGATCCGGATGAGCAAGCCGGAGGCAGAAGAGTTTTACGAAGTACATCGTGAACGACCTTTTTTCGGCGAGCTAACGAATTTCATGTCCAGCGGTCCATGTGTTCCGGTCGTCTTGGAAAAGGAAAATGCCGTCTCCGATTTTCGACTTCTCATCGGGGCGACGAATCCGGCGGACGCAGACGCCGGAACGATTCGCCATGATTTTGCTGATTCTATGAGTGAGAATATCGTTCATGGATCCGATTCGGCAGAGAACGGAAAAATTGAATCAAATTATTTCTTCGCTGAGCAAGAACTCGTCAACAACAGTTAGTCGAGTTGTAATTGCCACCGCACTGATCTTGGTGGTAGGAACTGGATGTCGGTCGTCTGTTAATAACAGGTTGCCTTCGATTCAGACGGGTGCTCAGAATCTGGTGGACAGTGATTTTGAGGTTCTCCAGGGAAAACGGATCGGTCTCATCACCAATCACTCAGCTCGAGTCGATTCGGTACACCTCATCGATCTGCTCCACAACGCCCCGGAAGTGGATCTGAAAGCTCTGTTCGGGCCGGAACACGGACTTCGAGGAGATACTGAAGACGGCCGCGCCGTACCCGACGCGATCGACGATCGGACGGGTGTCCCCGTTTACAGCTTGTACGGTATTAATAACCGTCCGAGTGCTGAAATGTTGGCCGGACTCGACATGCTGGTTTTCGACATCCAGGATGTGGGCGTTCGTTTCTACACGTATATCTCTACCATGGGTAGGGCCATGCAGTCGGCCGCAGAAGTCGATATTCCGTTCGTGGTTCTCGATCGGCCCAATCCACTCGGTGGTGTCCGCATCGACGGCTACGTGCGCGATTCGCTCCACGTCTCCGGCGTGGGTCTGTATCCGATCCCTGTTCAACACGGCATGACCGTCGGAGAGCTTGCAGGAATGATCAAAGGCGAAGCTTTTCTTGCCGGCCTTGAGAGCCTCGAACTCCTGGTAGTCCCCATGATAGGATGGAACCGGGAGATGCTCTGGCCGGATACCGGATTGGCCTGGATTCCTACAAGTCCAAATATTCCGACATTCGAGACCGCTTTGGTTTATCCCGGAACCGGCTTTTTCGAAGGCACATCGGCGAGCGAGGGTCGCGGCACAGACCACCCGTTCCTAACGATCGGGGCTCCCTGGATTGACGCCGAGGCCGTGGTCGAGCAAATGAATGCGATCGAATTGCCGGGTGTTCTTTTTCACAAAGAAGAAGCGAGACCTCAGTCTATTCCGGGAGTAGCGGAAGGGCCCAAGTTTGACGGCGAAACCATTCAGGCGATCGTCATTCAGGTGACGGATTACCGGGCCTACGTACCCGTGCAGACGGGCGTGGCACTGCTGGGTACAGTTTTTCAGTTCACGCCGGAGAAACGGAGAAAGGACTTTTTCAACGAAAAATGGCTCGGGCTCCTGGCGGGTACAGATCGACTCCAGAAATCGATTGGAGAGGGAAAGGCGCTGGATCTCGTGACTTCGGCATGGCAGCGTGAAGTCGAGGTCTTTACTACTCGTCGTAAAAAATATCTGCTCTACGACTAACGGGCGTCTGACTCGGATGGGTCTTTCGGTTGGTAGACGATGGCGTACATAATCTCCAGGTATCCACCCAAAATGAGAATTGGTGCAATGTAGAGGGAAACGAAGCCGTCGACCTCATTTTCGATTCTCATGATGACGTATCCGATAACGATGACCGCCAAACCTAGAAAAAACAGCAGATAGTTGGCGCGAGAGAACACCATTGCGGTGGATCGCCTGCCTCGCTTTCCTCGTTGGGATGCTTGGCCTTTTCGTTTTCGTGGTCTATTCGCAGCCATGTGAGAGTACGTAGATGACGCCTTTTCCTGCCGGTTCGTCAGGTATCCGCCAACCAGCGGTGAGAGATCAGGTTCCAGACTGGCCTTCACATATACAGCAAGCGTTCTGTGTTTTCGCTATGAGAAAGGACGTTCGTAGATTCCCCCGTCTTTTACCCAGGAGTTGATGTCAGCAGTTATTCGGACCATAGCACTGGGCGCAGCGGTGATGGCCATTCAGTGGCTCGTTCTCGGGCGGATAACCCTTTGGGGAGCCTATCCCGATGCTGTTCTCCTGTACGTTACCGTTGTCGGCATTCGGTACGGCCGTCAAGCGGGTGCAATATCCGGATTCGCTGCTGGATTTGTGATGGATGCGATCTACGATACGTGGGGACTCCATATGCTGGTCAAGACGCTCGTGGGATTTCTTGTTGGATTTTTCCCCGCGGCTGAAAGAGAGACGCTCATCATCCTTCCGCGACAGGCGTTTCTGGGCGGCCTTGTAATTGCACTGGTTCACAACGGACTATTCGTCACGCTTTTGGCGCTCCAGGCCGGAGTTCGGAATACGTTCTTGGTGACTGGACTATGGCTCGGCTCTGCCGTTTATACTGCCTGTGTCGCGACCCTCGTTTCATTTTTTGGTACGAAGTAACCTTTTCATGTTTGTCTACCGTAATTTTGCACACCCAAAATCGCAGGACAAATCATCGGGGCCATAGCTCAGTTGGTAGAGCGCTTGAATGGCATTCAAGAGGTCAGGGGTTCGACTCCCCTTGGCTCCACAAACACATACGCCTTAACTTATGAACCACATAGAGTTAAGGCGTTTCTATTTTCTGTGGTGACGGGTGAGGTGACGGTTTTACAGACACTTTTTTGAAGCTGTTGTTAATTCGATTTCGCCCCGACTCTGGGTAGGACGGGAGCCCTTTCCGCGCTCGATTTGACAATCTTGTTGCGACGATGTCTGGGCGCGATGACTTTCTTAACTCCCTGCTTTTTGGTTGACAGATGTCCGATGAAGCCGATCTGCCAGTCGAGGAGATCTTGAACATATATAAACCAGAGACGACCACGTTTAGCGGCTGGTAAGCCCTCGTAGTGGATGTATGACAGAATCGTCTCTGGCTTGACATAGGAGACAAAATATGTTGTTGCCTGTTTCAACGTGATTACTCCACGAGACCCAGCTAGATCTTGTCGAAGCTGAACAACTTCTCTTCGAAGCTCTTCGTTTTCTCTCTGCACAAGTCCTTGCAGCAGCTCTCGAAGTTCGGACAGCGATATTTCCTGTATGAGGACCGCTTCCTTCATTGTCCTAGCTGGGAGATTTCGAATCCTTTGCTCGATTCGAAGATGTTTTATAACTCGACGCACCGAGTCTCTTCCGGAGGGCCGGTCTAAGATGTTCTTTGAGTTCCGAGAGCAGATACTTCCGATTTGGCTTCATGGCGCCCATCCGCTCATCTATCGTTTTCAGAACAAGATCAACCAAGTTTTTCTCTCTCGACCCTTCAAACTTCTTGATGCCCTCGTCTAAGATCCGGTCGAGGACTTCATCTATTGCAGCCTTATCTCCCTTAATCCCCTGGGCGGCTATGTAGCTACCCGCGCTACCCGCGGATTGTATGAGCAATCGATGTGGGTCAATACCTGTTTTGGCGATGATCCTTTTTGGTGTGTAGACTTTACCGCACGCTGCGATTTCCGCCCACTTAGGATTGAATTGAATACGATCTCGGCGTTGAACCGAATTTATTGCGAGATAGAAGTAACTGGTCGTGGCGTCATGCCATATACCGCGAATCG
>BTQE01000083.1:0-15142 GCA_036985715.1 Rhodothermia bacterium | reverse complement strand
AGATGTCACCGAGGAGTCCACTCCTGGTAAGGAATGTTGAATAGATGACCAACATATAGGCCAGAATACAGAGGAAGAGGGAGGCCTTCTGGCTGTGTCCGCTTCTCTTTTGTATGATCATCGTATGTACGGCACCGATGCCAACCAGCCACGGCACAAGAGACGAGTTCTCGACGGGGTCCCAGGCCCAATATCCACCGAACGACAGGGTGATGTATGCCCAGTACCCACCCAACGTGATTCCAACGCCGAGCGCCAGTACGCCAAAAAGTGTCCAGGGAAGAGCGGGGCGCACCCACTGCGTAAATTTCTTCTTCCAGAGCGCAGTGACGGCAAACGCAAATGGCACCATCATGGAAGCGAACCCGGAAAAGAGAATCGGCGGGTGAATGACCATCCAGTAGTTTTGAAGCAGATCATTCAGGCCCTGACCATCCGTAGGAATGATGCCGGCTTGAATCATCGGGGCAGTGGGAAACTTCTGAATCAGGGTTTGGAACGGTGATGCCCCGAGTGTGAATGCGCCGAGGTCGATTCCTGCGACCATGGTGAGCAGGAAAAACTGGGACATGGCGATGATCGCCATCACAGGACCTTCGTAACCCTTGGCCAGCCGTATGACCGCCAGGCCGACGAAACCGTTCATCACAATCCAGAGGACAAACGAGCCCTCCTGTCCGGCCCAGCTTGCGGCGACAAGGTAGTCAAGGGGGAGGCTTAAGGACGTGTGTTCGTATACATACGCATACTGAAACTGATGCGTTACGTTGAGATACATCAGAAGGCCGAAGGCGACCGTGGAGGCGAGCGCCGAGAGTATCCAGAGATATCGGCCAGAGCGTTTCCACGGATCCACCTGGACATCGATCTCGGATCGTTTCAGGTATGCGAATCCTGAAAGTGCTGTAGCCACGAGGGCGACCAGGAGCAGAATATTACCGACGATTCCGATCATTTAAACCTGTCCTTTCACTCGAAAAAAAGCAATAAAATAGCACCACCTCGCTACGGCGGATATGAAGAACCTCTTCATATCACAGTGGGTACCGCTCATTTTCTTCCAACTTCCCCGGCAACGCGAACACGTCGCGTTAGATCCGCAAAGGACTTGGGGCCTGTTGTCTAAACATGAAGGATGGTTCCCAATAAGAAAGTGTTAGGTTCTTACTATGGCGCCCGAAGCAGGGTAGTGCCTGATCCAATAGTACACTAGAACCCGTCTGGAATCAAGCGTTTTAGCTTGCCACAAGGGCTGCAGACAGTGTCTTTTCGAGTTCATCGAGCTGGGCGTTTAGCTCCTCACCGGGGTCACGATTGGAGTTATTTTCGATGAATAGCTCTTCGGTGATGGCCAGCGCAGTGATGACAGCAGCGGTCAGATCAGACTGCTCTGGGTGAGCTGATTTGAAGGCCTGCAATTTCTCATCCAGATATTCGGCCATCTCTTCCGTAGCCTTTTCTTTTCCTTCGGAAACGCGCAGCGTGTATTCTTTTCCGAGTAAGCGTATCCGAACGGGATTCTGTGTCATGATTATCAGGCGAGCTGTTCTATTCAGTCACTGCCTTGATCCGAAGGCGAAGCATTTGAATCGGAATGTTTGACTAGATCTATGGATCGATCGATGGCTTCGATGTACTTCTCAACCTGAGATCGAAGTGCTTCTGAACTCTCGGTAAACACGACGGAAGTACCCTCGACGGAGGCTATACCGTCTGTTCGAAGTGAATCGATTTGCTTATGGAGTGAAGCATTTTCTTCCCGAAGCCTGGAGAGCTCTTTAACTGCTAGACCAATCCGATCTTTTAATCTTTGCAAAGAGGCAGTGCCCCTCGGGCGAGAAGAACCTTGCTTCTGCTGGTCAGATTGACCTTCGTTCGATCCGTTGGAGCCTTCAAACATATTCTGCTGAGCAGGCGGTTGAATTACGGGTTCGCCCGCTTCGTTCTCGATTGCCATTCAGTTCAAGTAATCTTGGAGTCGAGAGGACCGGTGGGTTGTTCGGCAGGGTGTTGAGGAATATAAGGTCTTATTGCCGAAGTTTGGCACCATGATTTTTTTCGAGTAAAGAAATGATTTGATTCACTTCTTTATCGACTTCTTCATCGCGCAATGTCCGATCTGCTGCGAACGTCATGGCAAATGCCACACTTTTTAAGTTCGCATCGATTTGATCCCCAGCATAGAGGTCGAAGACGCTCACACGTTTCAATAAATCACCCCCTGCGCTCTGAATCGAGTCGATCATCGGACCTACCGCTTCCGTTCGTGATACAGTAACCGCGATATCTCTGTCGACTACGGGATGACGACTGAAAGCGTCGTAGTGCTTGCGTAGAAAAGGTGCCGCGAGTTCGGAAATCGAACTCCAGTCCAGTTCGAAAAAGAAGACGTCGCCACGGAGATCGAATGTTTTGGCCACACTGCCTGCCAGCTGTCCGAGTACGCCCAACTTTTCTTCACCGGAATAAATATCGATATAATGAGTGGATATCTTTGATGCTTCGTATACGGGGGCGAATCGAATGGCAGGAAGATGAACGGACGCGATCACTGCTTCCGCGATTCCTTTCACGTCAAAGACATCTTCCGATCGGGCCGCAGAATCCCAGCCGGGCGAACCATGCTGGCCCGACGAAAGAACCAGCAAACACTCTCGCTCAGTGTAATTCTCTAGGATGGAGTGTTCGGTCTGCACGCGCATCTGCGTGTTACCGAACTCGAAATACTTCAGCGACGTTTTTCCGCGGTTCTGGTTGTGCGCCGCCACGCGGATAACGCCCGGTAAAACACTCGGCCGGAGCGTTGCCATCTCGCGAGAAACCGAATTCAAGGTATCCACCACGTCTCCGCCAAATCGTGCGCCCGGTAGGATCGGGTCGCAAAACGCTTCGGCGGCGTCCCGACTGAGCATGCTGTTGGTAACGACCTCTTTGAAACCCAATGAACTGAGGAGGTCGCTCGCCTGCTCTCTGAGTTGCCTCTGCGGCGAGATTACAACCGGATGGTTTGGGATCGCGGAACGAGGGGGTTCCGGAATCGCATCGTATCCTACGAGGCGGGCGATTTCTTCGATAATATCGATTTCGCGTTCAACGTCAGGGCGGAAGGGAGGTATCTCACACTTAAGGGCGCCGTTTTCATCCGAAAGATTGAACCCAATGCTTGTGAGCAGGGTTTGAATTCGGTCGTTGGGCACGCTAAGACCCAGAACGTGTCCAACGCGTTCGGGACGAAGTATCGCAAAGCGCGGCTCGTACGGGAGTGGATTCGCAACAACAAAGTCGTCGACGATTTCGCCACCGGAGAGTTCTGCCATCAACTCGGCAGCGCGAGCCGCTGCGCGAAGCTGACCGGTCGGATCGACCCCACGTTCGAATCGATACGACGCATCGGTTTGCAACTGAAGGGCCCTGGCAGTCCTCCGAATCTGAGCCGGATTGAAATAGGCGCTTTCGATGAGCACGTTTTTGGTGTCCGTCGTGACCTCCGAGTTCTGACCTCCCATGACACCGGCAATCGCTACATCGCGATCTCCATCGGCAATCATGAGCGTTCCTGCAGGTAGCTCGCGCTCGACATCGTCCAATGTGGTGAATGTGCTTTCGGCGCTCGTTTCTCGGACAATTATCTGAGCTCCTGCCAATTGATCGAAGTCGAATGCATGTAGTGGTTGTCCCAATTCATACATGACGTAGTTGGTGATATCCACGACGTTGTTGCGGGGGCGCAGTCCAATCGCACTGAGTCGTTGCTGTATCCAGGCAGGGGACTCCCTGATGTCGATTCCTTTCACCAGAATGGCTGCATAGGTGGGACAACCCTGCGGCGCGTCGATCTGAACAGAGAAATCGGTTGTGGCTTCCGTGCCTTCAAGCGAGTGTGTAACCGATGGCGATTTGAGTTCTTTACCCGAGAACGCAGCGACATCGCGGGCAACCCCGATGTGAGAAACAGCGTCTGGCCGGTTCGGTGTGATGGCGATATCGATGACGGCGTCCGCCGCCGGGATCTTTTTGTCGCTGAGGGATTCTTCCAAAGCGCTCCCGACGATCGCCGATTCATCGAGGACCATGATTCCCTCATGATCATCTGAGAGCCCGAGCTCGTCCTCGGCGCAGATCATCCCGTGTGATACTTCGCCGCGAATCTTCGACGTCTTGATAGTGACTTCTTCTCTCGCGCCATTGTTTTTGCGGCTGCGAAGGCGAAGCGTTGTTCCGATGGGCGCTACGGCCACTTTCTGTCCAGCGACTACATTGGGCGCCCCACAGACAATCGAAAGGGGATCGCCGTCTCCCACGTCGACCGTGCAAAGCGTGAGCCGGTCGGCATTAGGATGAGAACTGACTTCCAGTACGTGACCCACGATGATACCTTCGAGCCGAGCACCGATCTTTTCGGCGTATTCAACCTCGAGTCCGGCCATGGTCAAACGATCCGACAACTCCTCGATGGACAGTCCGTGATCGACATAATCACTTAGCCAGTTTGCGCTAATTTTCATGGGTTAATTCGTAGGGGGCTAGTTGGCTCAGTCACGTCGCTGGGTCAAGCAGATCAGTAATGCAAATTGGTCAGGCAAATTGGTCAAGAAAGCGCTCATCATTTTCAAACAGAATCCGAATATCGTCGATGCCGTAACGGAACATGGCGATCCGTTCGATCCCCATTCCGAACGCATACCCGGTGTATTTCTCAGAGTCGATATCGACGGCCTCAAGGACGTTGGGATCCACCATTCCGCATCCCAGAATCTCCAGCCATCTGCCCCCATCGACAAGAGATTCATCCTTCCACCAGATATCGACCTCAGCACTGGGCTCGGTGAATGGAAAGAAGCTGGGTCGGAAGCGCATTTTGACATCATCTCCGAAGATAGCCTGTGCAAACGCATGTAGAATTTGCTTTAAGTCAGCCATTGTAACACCCTCGTCCACAACGAGCCCTTCAACCTGATGGAAGAGACAATACGACTTGTAAGAGATGGATTCATTTCGGTAGACGCGGCCTGGCGCGATGATTCGAAAGGGCGGCTGACCCCCCTTCATCACCCGGATTTGAACCGGAGATGTGTGCGTCCGAAGCATGATTCCGCCGTGCTCAAGATCCGTCGGCTCGACGAAGAACGTGTCTTGCATGTCGCGCGCAGGGTGGTCAGCGGGAAAATTCAACGCCGAGAAATTGTGCCAGTCGTCCTCGATCTCCGGACCCTCTTCGACGGTGAATCCATACGATTCAAAAACGTGATTGATCAGGCGAAGCGTCTGCGTGATAGGGTGGAGGGATCCGAGTTGTGGAGCTCGACCGGGCAGCGACAGGTCAATATTTGACGCGCCCGACTCAGTCGGACCCAGGCTTTTTTTCGCCTCCTCTATTCGTGCATTGGCCAGCGTCTTCAGCTCGTTGACCCCCTGGCCGTAGGCACCTCGCTCTTCGGGCGGCACTCCCTTGATGCCCTTGACCAGATCGGTGATCTTCCCTTGCTTCTTGCTCAGATACCGAATCCGAAACGCATCGACGGCTTCGGCGGAGTCCAGCATCTCGGCCTCAATCTCTTTTCGAAGCGAATTAAAAATTTCCGTCATCGTCAATCGATCGGTTACACACAAAACAAAAAAGTCCCGCCAACCTGTCTGGCAGGGGCGGGACTCAAAGCTGTCTCAAGCAGTTCTTATAGTCGGTCGGCACCACCTACGTTACAGGACGGTCGCATCTCCGCTAAAAAATCGAGATTGAAGAATTTTCATTTTTTCTAACATGGCTCTTCGCTCAGGCGATGGTCGCATAAGATTGCTGCTCAAGGTTTCTGCTTATGATTGCGCTGCTGCAACCACTTTCCTGAACACTTCAGGATCGTGCATTGCCAGGTCGGCCAGCACTTTTCTGTTCAGCTGAATGTCTGCTTTTCGGAGCGACCCGATGAGCTGCGAGTACGTCGTATCGTTCTGCCGAGCTGCCGCGTTTATCCGGGCGATCCAAAGGCGGCGGAATTGACGCTTGCGTTGACGGCGATCCCGGTACGAATACTGGAGCGCTTTGTCGACCGCGTGTTTCGCAACCGTGTAAATACTTCCTCGACGACCCCAGTAGCCTTTGGCCATCTGAAGGACTCGCTTGCGGCGACGTCGGGAAGCTACTCTATTTCTTGCGCGTGGCATTGACTTCTAATCGTTGAATTCTAATCCTTCGTGGTGGTGTCACGTGCTGATCAAACGCTTCATGCGCTTTTCGTCAACCTTGTCCACCAATGTAGTTTCGCGGAGGCCGCGTTTGCGTTTCGGTGACTTCTTTGTGAGGATATGACTGTGATACGCCTTCTTGCGCTTCAGTCTACCAGACGCCGTCGTCTTAAAACGCTTCTTCGCCCCGCTATTTGATTTCATTTTGGGCATTCACACACCTGTAAATCGTGGCCCCGATTGGACGTCTTTTCATTTTTGAGCGATGTCTTCGTATGGATTGCCGCCCAAACTTTCAAGCCGCAAAAACTACGCAATCCCCGAAGGGTGTGCAATACAAATTGGCTTGGCAGCAGGTCAGATCGTGGGGAATTTCAGTGAAACGTTAGCTGAAAAACTCTGCTTTCAGGCCTTTTTCTTTATCGGGGTAAGGATTGTGGTCATCCTTCTTCCTTCCATGCGCGGCTCCTGGTCAATTTTCGCGACATCGGCCAACTCCTCCAAAAACCGACCAAGAAGATCCATACCGTGATCTTTGTAGATAATGTCGCGACCGCGAAACTGGACGTATGCACGCACTTTATCGCCATGCAAGAGAAACTTGCGAGCGTGTCTTGTCTTGAATTCGAAGTCGTGCGTGTCGGTATGGGGTCGAAACCTGATTTCTTTCAGCTCGACGACGTGCGATTTCTTCCGGGATTCCTTCTCCTTTTTTTGCTGGATGTACCGGTATTTGCCATAATCCATGATTTTGCAAACCGGTGGGTCGGCACCAGGTGAGATCTCTACAAGATCAAGGTCCTGGTCATCTGCCATTTTAATGGCTTCTTCCGTTGAATATATTCCGTGTTCTCCTTTTGGGTCTACGACTCGAACTTGTTCTGCGCGTATCTGATCGTTTACGCGTACTCGTTGCTTAGCGATGGGATTTCGTATTTGTTTTGGGTGATGTCAAATGCTGCACGTTGTAAAGACACAACACAACACACTAATGTAATGTTTTAGATGGAAAGAGACTACGAATCGGTGTGAAGTGACTCGCGCTACTCACTCAGGTATCGACGATCGCGCGGCGGACTCAATTCTGGCTGAAGGCGCTGCCTATCTCTTCGAGAATCTGAGATACGAACTGATCTGTTGTCTGAGCGCCCAGGTCACCCTCACCGTGGCGCCTTACCGCTACCGTACCCTCGTCCAGTTCTCTCTTTCCAACGACCAGCATATAGGGGATTTTTTGAACCTCAGCCGCTCGGATTTTGTAGCTGACCTTCTCGTTGCGTTTGTCGGTTTCGGCGCGAATGCCGGCCTCAAGAAGCTGAGCGGCTACTTGGTTTGCATAGTCCTCGAAGTCCTGCCCGACGGGGAGGACGGCCACCTGTACGGGAGACAGCCAGGTCGGGAAATTGCCTCCACAGTGTTCGATTAGAACTCCAATGAACCTTTCCAGCGATCCGAAAGGTGCCCGATGTATCATGACCGGGCGGTGTTTTTGATTGTCCACGCCGACATACGTGAGGTCGAAGCGTTCGGGAAGATTGTAATCAAGCTGGACCGTTCCCAGTTGCCAATCTCGACCCAGCGCGTCTCTGACCATGAAGTCCAGCTTGGGGCCGTAGAAGGCAGCCTCGCCTACAACTTCTTTGGATTCCAGATTCATCTCGGCGGCTGCTTCGCGAACACTCTGCTCGGCGACTTCCCAAACGTCTCGATCACCGACATACTTATCCGTATCGTTTGGATCGCCAAGCGAGATCTGTGCGGTAAAATCCTCAAACCCAAGCGATCTAAACACCTTCAAGGTTAAATCAATGACGTCTTTGAATTCATCCTTTACCTGCTCATGCGTGCAGAAAATATGCGCGTCATCGATCGTGAACCCTCTTACGCGCGTCAGACCCCCCAATTCTCCGGATTGCTCGTAGCGATACACCTGACCGAATTCAGCCAGCCGTACGGGCAGTTCACGATAGGATCTGGGCCGATGCCCATAGATCTGAGTGTGATGCGGACAGTTCATCGGCCTCAGGAGATATCCTTCGTCCTCGCCTTCGAGCATCGGAGGGAACTGACTCTCGCTGTAGTACGGATAGTGCCCGCTCGTCCTGAACAGTTCCAATCTCGCAATGTGGGGCGTGATTACAGGCTGATAGCCTCGTTTAAGTTGCTCGTCTTTCAAGAAATTGACGAGTGTTTCCCGGAGCGTCGCGCCTTTGGGAAGCCAGAGGGGCAGGCCCGATCCCACCATGGGACTGAACATGAAGAGCTCGAGTTCTTTTCCCAGCTTGCGATGATCGCGCTGCCTGGCGAGTTCTCGCATTTCGAGGAATTCATCCAGCTCCTTCTTTTTGGGAAACGTGATTCCGTAGAGCCGCGTAAGCTGAGCGCGCTTTTCGTCCCCGCGCCAGTAGGCACCGGCGATGTTGAGGAGCTTGGCAAATTTGATGCCCTTAGTGCTCGGCACATGAGGGCCGCGGCAGAGGTCCGTAAAACCTCCTTGTGTGTAAAAGGTGATCGTTCCGTCTTCGAGCTCGTCAATCAGCTCCAGCTTGTATTCGTCGTCTTTCTCCGCGAAGAAGTCGAGGGCTTCCTTTTTGGAAACTTCCCGGCGATCAAAAGATGAGTCCTGTTTCGCCAGTTCCATCATTGTATTCTCAATGGCAGCCAGGTCGTCCTGGGATACGGTTTTATCCCCGAGATCCACGTCGTAATAAAACCCGTGATCGATAGGCGGACCGATGCCAAATTTTACGCCAGGGTACAGGGCCTCAAGGGCCTCGGCCATTAAGTGGGCAGACGAGTGCCAGTAGGTATTCTTTCCTTCAGCGTCGTTCCACGTGAAGATGCGAATGTCGGCATCTTCGTCGATGGGCCGGATCAAGTCGCGGACCTCGCCATTGACGCCGACGGCGAGCGCGTTGCGGGCGAGTCCTTCGGCGATACTCGTGGCGACTTCTGCGCCGGTTACGCCGGTTTCGTAGTCACGAGACGAGCCGTCCGGGAACGAAAGTGTGATCTTGTCCGACATTTCCTGAAAATCCGAGCCGATTGTTTCTGCCGATAATTGCGCAAAAATATACAATGACTCCGCCTGGTAGAAGGCGAAGAATCGGCGTAAACCTTCGTGGCGAAAAAAGGTGCCGTAGTTAGCTCAGCTCCAGAATCCGATTCATGCGAGTCGCGATTTCTTCGAGGCGTTTGGTTCCACCTCCTGGAATCTCGGCTGTCGCCCACCCTTCATAACCGATATCGTCGAGCGCATTGAGCACTTCCGGCCAGTTGTTGTCTCCATCGCCGAGTTTCACGCGGAATCCGGCATACGGACCTTCTTCGTCGCGTTTGGCGCGACTGTATTCCTTTATGTCCAGTTTCAGAACTCTATGACCGAGGATTCGAATCCACTGCTCGGGCCAGCTAAACGTGACGATGTTGCCAATGTCCAAGTGCCACCCGACCATATCGCTCTCAAACTCGTCGACGTAACGGGCCGCTTCCAAAGGACTCAACAGAAACCGATTCCAAACATTTTCGATAGCGATCTTGACGCCCAGCTCGCTCGCCAGTGGAAGAACCTTTCGGATTTCCAACTGCGACCGGGTGTATGCATCATCGTACGACGTGTCTTTGTTGACAACGGCCGGTACGAGCAATACGGTTGATGCACCGAACGCGTGCGCATCATTCAGGGCTGTCATTAATCCGTCCAGACCAGCTTCACGTACAGCCGGATCCGCGTCAGAAAGAGTTTGTCGCCAATGAACAGAATCGACCACTCCTGGGATGGTCAGGCCGCTGGTATCGCGTGCGGCCACGATCTCATCAATATCGAGATCAGACGGACTGTCCATCTCGACTCCATCAAATCCGATTCGTTTGAGCAGCTCAAACTTTTGAAGGATCGTCATGTCCTCCTGGATCATCCCAAATTTGACAGCCTTTTTCAGAGCGACCCGATGCGTTGATCTTAAGGTGCTGCCGGCACGTTCCAGCGCGCTGCCGGTCAGGGTGGTGCTTACCAGTCCCATTCCAGCGACCAGTACGAATTGTCGTCTGTTCATTGTTTTACCTTCAGGAGGTCAGAGGTGACGTTTTTCGGCGCCCACGGAGCGCGATTCAAGATCGTTCGACCAGGCTCTGCTACGGCCGGAACGGGCATATCACCAAACTCAAATTTCCGGGGAACGAGGTCGTTGTTCGCCGCGAGAAGTTCGCCCCACGTGATCGCCTGCCCCGTATACGCGCTTTCACGCCCGATGACTGCTGTAAGTGTGCTTTCCGCGATTTGTTGCGCCTCGTTGATCGGTGGCCCCTTGCGAATGCTGGCGATCAGATCGGCGTGCTCCTGAACATATCCATTGTTGCCCCGCTCCGGATGATCATACAGAATCTCTCCGTCGTGGGAGCGAATCTGTGTGCTTCCCGGATGCAGGTCCGCCACACCCTTGGTTCCAATGATTCGATTCGTATTGCGCGTTGTGGATTCAGCGATCTGTCGGCTTTTGGCTTCTACTTTCACGCCATTCGCGTATTCATACTCGACACTGAAATGATCGTATATGTGCCCGTAGGATGGATCAACCCTTGAAATTCGGCCGCCCATGCCCAAAGCGGACTCTGGATGATCCTGCATCACCCAATTAATCACATCCAAATTGTGGACGAACTGTTCCACGATGTGATCACCCGATAGCCAAGTAAAGTAGTACCAGTTCCGTGTCTGCCATTCCATATCCGACATGCCGGGTTTTCGCTTGCGAAGCCAGATCGGACCGGTCATGTAATACTCCTGAGCGCCGACGATTTCACCGATCATCCCATCGTGAATTCGCTTGACACCTTCGACAAAACTGTTTTGTCGGCGATAAAGGGTCCCTGCAACCACAGACAGCCCTTTCTCTGTGGCCATTCTTCCCGTATCCATAATATTCAGCGCACCGACAACGTCGACCGATACCGGTTTCTCCATGAATACGTGTTTGTCGGCTACAATGGCGGCGCGAAAGTGAATCGGACGAAATCCTGGAGGGGTCGCCAGAATGACCATGTCTACATCCGTGTCCAGGACCTTTTCGTAAGCATCGAAACCAATAAAAGCCGTTTCGTCGGATACTTTCAGGCTCTCTCCAATCTCCTCGAGAAGACTCGCGCGCGACTGGTCGAGGCGATCTTCAAAGAGGTCACCCATGGCCGTGATTTCGACATTTTCAGACGACACGACGGCGTCGCGGGCGGCGCCGGTTCCTCGACCACCACAACCGATCAGTCCAACCTTTAGTGTGTCTGATCCGCCGAATTTTGCAAGAGCCGACGGAGTGGCCAGACCGGTTGTAAGTCCGGCTGTCAATCCAAGAGTCGTCATCCCTGACGCTTTAAGAAATGTCCTGCGAGACACGTTGTCGAGCGGACGTTGAAAATTTGACATGCTGTGTACCAATTTCGATTTCCGTGGGTAGGGCAAGATCGTGGTCTAAGCAAGAGCGGGCAACTCTCATCCAAGCGCAACGTCCAGAACCATCATCACTATGAAGCCTCCAAGAGCGCCCATCGTAGCGAGATCTTCATTTCCGTGATACTGTGATTCGGGAATCAGCTCCTCGACGACAACATAGATCATTGCCCCTGCGGCAAAAGCCAGTGCGTATGGAAGGATAGGTGCCATAGTGATGACCGCCGCAGCGCCGAAGACCGCAGCCACCGGCTCAACTACTCCGGAGAGTTGCCCATACCAAAAGCTCTTCAATCGCGACACGCCTACACCCCGTAGCGGTAGCGCAACAGCGACTCCTTCTGGGAAGTTCTGTAATCCGATTCCAATAGCGAGCGCAACGGCTCCACCAAACGTCGCGACCGTTCCTGAATCCAGATGCACCGCAACGGCGCCAAAACCAACGCCTACAGCGAGGCCCTCTGGGATATTGTGCAGAGTGATGGCGAGGACGAGAAGGGTCGTTCTCTCCCATTTTGTCTTGATTCCTTCAGCTTCGCTCGTGGGAAATCCCAGGTGTACATGTGGGAGAAATTTGTCCGCCAGTCGAAGAAACAGGCCACCCAGAGTGAATCCGACGGCGGCCGGTAACCAGGCCGGCACCCCTTGCGCTTCAGCCATGCTGATAGCCGGGGCTAAGAGTGACCAAAAACTTGCCGCCATCATCACGCCCGCAGCAAAGCCGAGCATCGTGTCAAGGACAGCTCGCGACATTTTCCCTGCGAAAACAACGAGAGCAGCCCCGAGTGCAGTCATAGCCCACGTAAAAAGGCCAGCGACGAGAGCTTGCGAAACAGGGTTTAACGATTGGAGCCAGTCGAGCAAGGTTTTCTGGAATCGTATTCAGTAGAAAGATGGAGAATCTAACGATCGCCGCGCGTAAAGAAATGACCCGCTATGTGCGTAGTCCAAATTCCGACGACTGCGTAGGGAAACTTCGTACAGGGGAACGAGAACAATTCTTGTATCTCCCATAATAAATCTCCAAATTCACCTGACCCTTTCAACATCATCCCTTTAGACGTCATGAATTCAAAGACTCTTATTGCTGCCGTACTAGGCGGAATCACTCTCTTCGTTCTCGGTTGGCTAATATATGGCCTTCTACTCGCAGACTACTTTGCTAATTCCGCAAGTCGGGCAAACCCTCTCTTTCTTTACATCGGCCTGGGTGAACTCGTATTCGGTTACTTGATTGCCTGGGTGTTTACCCAGTCGGGTACAGAAACAGTCGCGGATGGAGCGAAGATCGGCGCCACTCTTGGATTTGTCCTTGCGCTGGGTTTTGGTTTGCTCATGTACGGGACACACGACCTGGTCGAGTTGAGCACGAATCTTGTGGACGCCCTGGTCGCTGCGGTCCGATACGGAGTCGCAGGCGCCGTGGTTGGGTGGTATCTCGGACGAGGTGCCTCAGAAGATTTCAGCTCGGAAAGCGCAAGCGAAGGAGGATTTGAATCAGCCGAGGCCTGATTCGGACAAACCCTTTCCGAACTGACAGAGACCGCCACGTAGGCTGATCGTACCCAAGGATACGAGTGCCCTTCCGGATCCTCACAAGGGAACTCGGGCAGGCTGAATACGCTCTTCGAGCGATCAGGCAGATTCACGTTTAGCCAGGGAGCTTGACAAGAAATATAGTTCGTTGCACTTGCGAGAAAAACCGCGTTTCTTACAGGTTAACCCAGTCTCAATTCCTCATGGTCGGCAAAACCCTATCCCATTACAAGATCCTTGAAGAACTCGGCCGCGGGGGAATGGGGATTGTCTATAAGGCCGAAGACGAGAAATTGGATCGAATGGTGGCGATCAAGGTGCTGCCTCCCCACGCTTTCTCTGCCGACGACAAGGCAAGATTCTACCGAGAAGCGAAAGCCGCCGCTCAGCTTCATCATCCGCACATAGCTTCGGTGTTCGAAATCGATGAAGCCGTAGCGTCAGGCGCTCCGCATGGCACACAGCCAAGCCCTTTCATATCGATGGAGTTTATTGACGGCATGACACTGGGAGAGCGCATCGACGAAGGTCCCCTGAAGTTGGACGAAGCCGTCCGGATCGCGTCTCAGGTTGCTGAAGGATTAAAAGTTGCGCACGCGAAAAACATTGTTCATCGGGATATCAAGAGTGGTAATGTGATGCTCGATGCGGAAGGCGGCGCAAAGGTATTGGACTTCGGTCTTGCGCAAACCTCCCAGTCGACGAAACTCACCCAGATGGGTTCAACACTGGGCACGGTGGCTTACATGAGTCCCGAACAGGCTCGGGGAGAAACTGTCGACAACCGAAGTGATCTCTGGTCTCTCGGGGTTGTGATCTACGAAATGATTGCCGCGAGGCGCCCGTTTCCAGGTGATTATGAGCAGGCGCTCATTTACGGAATTATGAACGAAGATCCAGAACCACTGACCGCCGTGCGAACCGGAGTACCGATGGGGCTCGAGTGGATCGTGACCAAACTACTGGCAAAAAAGCCTGATGACCGGTATCAGAGCGCATCGGAGCTGATTGTAGACTTGAGAAACGTGAAACTGGATTCAAAGACAACGAGCCGGGCGTCCCATTCGCCATCATCTGATGCACGCGTGGAGTCGAGAGCGCCGGAAAAACCGTCTCGGGATTATTTGAAATACGGTAGTGGATTGGCCGTTGGAGGCGTACTCGTTGCTCTAGCCTGGGTGTTTTCGACCGGCGATCGGACGCCGGAAAGCTCGGGTCCCGTCATGAGGCTCTCTCAGACGATACCTACGTCGACGACCCCTGCGAACCTGGATATCTCTGAGGACGGAACGAAAGTAGCCTACATCCTCGACCTCGTTCACGTGCTGGATCTTCAAACAGGAAGTATTCGCGAATTGGAAGGAACGGAGAATACGACCGTAGTTGAGTTTTCACCAGACGGTGAGTGGCTTCTTCTCACAAAGACGGTCTCCATCGATCGGATTCCTCTATCCGGTGGCGCGCCTCTGGAGGTTTTGCAGACCACTGAAGGTTCTCCACGAGCGGCATGGGGACCCGATGACTGGATTATATATGAGGATGAACAGGAGATTTTCAAATATTCAGAATCCAGAACCGAGAGAGTTCAGATCTCCCACAAAGACAGCTTAGCCGGTGAGACCGACTTCGATTGGCCAACCCTTTTGCCGGACGGGGAAACAGTCATGGCAACACTCGAATCTACGGGCCAACCTGCACGGATTCGATTTTGGGATTTCGAGTCCGGGGCTGTTCTAGGCACGATCAATTTTGCCGGCTACCGAGTTCAGTTTCTTCCTTCTGGGCATCTCTCGGCCGTCATAGGCGAAGACGGGTTGGTCATTGTGCCGTTCGATTTGAATCGACTGGAAATGACCGGGCCTCGAATTCCGGTCGTTTCAGGAGTTGAAGCAAATCTGGTAAGTATATCCAGGAATGGTACGATTGTCTATGCGGCTCAAGTTAGTAGCCAGATTCCAAAAAGTATCCCGGCCATTCTTCAGT
>BTQE01000082.1:0-15259 GCA_036985715.1 Rhodothermia bacterium | reverse complement strand
TCCGGAACACCTTCCGATGCTCCGCGCCGCGCTACAAAAAAACATCATACAAAACCGAGAGAAAAACGCAGAAACCGAGCCCGCTCAAGAAAAGAGTTTCAACTAAACTTGCATCATGCCCTTAGATTTTCAGTCAATTTGACAGAGTAGATTCATAGAGAGCCCAAAATAGTCATATAATTGAGTATTCTCTGGCTAGAGACCCTTTTATTGACCCCTATTTACTCAGAATACATGGAGACAGAACGCGATACAGCGCCGCCTCAGGAAACCCAATCGCCGCCGGAGGGCGGGCGAATGGATCGGATCGCTGATCAAACACGGGGTCTGATCGATGACATCAAGGAATGGATCGATCTGAAGGTTCAATTGGTTCAACTCGAATTGGAGGAGAGATTTGAATCGCTTGCCAATCACATTGTCGCGACGCTTCTCGTCATCGTACTAGCCTTTACAACCGTTCTATTTGCGCTCATTGCGGCGGCGCTGGCGATTGGAAACTGGCTCGGGGACCCGCTATGGGGTTTTTTAATCGTCACAGGCGGACTAGCCCTGATCACGGTGATCGTGCATCTAATTAAGCCTAAATTTATAAAAGCGCCGTGGAAAGGAACGACAAAACGATTACCTGCTGCGAAGCCGCCCAGAACCACACCCAGAACGGCACGATTACCGCAGGTGGCCGAAACAACAGAGACAAAAAATCAGGATGGTCGAAGTACTGAAGCGAAATAAGGAACAGGTTGCCGCCGATCTTGAGGAGCGTAGCGCTTCTATTTCCAGTCGGATTGAAGCCATTGAGTCGGAACTCCCCGCTGCACCAAAAAGGGTTCGAGATCTGCTGGGGAAGCGATCCTTGGCTAAAGTGGGAATGGCAGTGGTCGCGGGGCTACTCGTTGGCACGTTCGTATTTAGACTTCGTCGACACCCGGGATTGGGTTTCAGAGAAGAGTTGGATGACGTTACGCAGTCTATCGGGAAAGAGATCAAGAAAAATTTGAATCGCGGTTTGAATACCGATGATGCCATCTCAAAGGCGCTGCGAAAACGTCCGCCTATTGTTCAGGTTGGAGGCGAGGGGGGATCGCTCATCTCAAATGTTTTTTTTCAACTGTCACGACAAATCGCAGCAGCGCTGGGCCCCGTAATTGCCGAGAAGATTGCGGAACGATTCAAAAGTGGAACCACTAAGAAATAGACGGAAATCTCGTTCTTCGGACAAATTCTGCTCCGCGATTTTTCATCTTCATCGTATTTTCTGTCTACCTATCTGGAGACCAGTAAAAAGCTTCTGAATCGACGTATGCGTATCGCTTTATTTGGAGCACCGGGTGTTGGAAAAGGGTCGCAGGCGGCTCTCTTGAACGAAAACGAGAGTTTGAAGCACATCTCCACAGGCATTATTCTCAGAAAGGCAATCGCTGATGACTCAGACGTGGGGCGAGAAGCCAAACGGTATATGGAGTCGGGGGCGCTCGTACCAGGATCCTTAGTCAGAAAGCTCGCAGAAGAAGCGATCTCAAATAGTCATTTCGATCAGTTCGTTTTGGATGGGTATCCCAGGACGATAGAACAGGCAGAATGGCTGACTGAATTTCTGGAAACGAACAATGCACCCCTCCTGGCGGTAGTATTTCTGAGTGTTCCTGACGATGTAATCGTAAATCGAATTTCCAATCGGCGGGTAAATGTAGAGACGGGTGAGAATTTCCATCTGGAGTTTAAGCCGCCGCCTTCTGATATCGATCCGAGCCTTATCGTACAGCGAGATGATGATCGCCCCGAAGCCATCTTGAACCGCCTGCTTGTTTACCATGAGGAAACACGCCCGGTAGAAGACTATTTTCGTGAACGGGACCTGCTGCTATCGGTGGATGGAGTGGGTTCTTTTCAAGAGGTGCATGATCGCGTAACGGGTGCGCTTAAGGAACTTCAGGCTGCGCTTTGACCAGCACTCTGTGACAGCTGGATTTTCGGCTACTCAAACCAATCGCAAATACGTGGCTTCGTTCGACTACCAGAGCAACCTATCTGAACTTCGACAGGTGATTGACGCCAAGCTGGCAACGCTTGAATTCGGGGACGAGCCTTCCCAGTTATATGAAGCCGTTCGCTACGTATTGAGCGGGAAGGGAAAGCGATTTCGCCCAATCGTAGTTGTCTTGACCTCAGAAATCTTCGGGGGCGATCGACTCAAGACCCTTCCGGTCGCTCTCGCGATGGAGGTATTTCACAATTTTACCCTCGTACACGATGATATTCTTGACCGGTCGCAACTGAGACGGGGTCGCGAGACCGTTCAGGTGAAGTGGGACGAAGCGACCGCCATTCTGACGGGGGATTTTCTCATTGGATTATCAACCCAACTCCTCGCGCGGGCGGATGCGGCCGTACTTCCGAATATTATTCGCGTCTATTGCGATACCATGACGGCTCTGTGCGAAGGACAGGCTCAGGACATGCTGTTTGAATCAGCGGCCGAGGTGTCAGTGGCCGAGTATTCGGCCATGATCGAGAAAAAGACCGGAGCGCTGATCCAAGGCTGTCTGGAACTCGGTGGTTTGTGTGGGGGCGCAGCAGACAGCGATTTAGACCAGCTCAAACTGATCGGTTGGCATTTGGGCCGCGCCTTTCAAATTCAGGACGACTTATTGGATGTAATCGCGTCGGATCCCCAATGGGGGAAGCCCATAGGAAATGACCTTGTTTCGGGGAAGAGAACGATATTGCTTCTGGATGCCATTGAAAGGGCGAAGGGCGAGGATCGCAAATTCTTCGAAAGGGCGCTGAGGCCCGGAGGTATAACTAAAAAAGATATTCCTCTGGCACGGGAGAAAATGGAAGCCTTGGGCGTACTTGAGGCCGCCAGAACATCTGTTATATTTCACTCGGATCAATCTCTTCAATTCGTAAAAGATCTTCCGAGAGGAAAATCCCGGGACACGTTCGAATTTCTTATTCGTGAGATGCAGCGACGGGTGCATTAAGTGGCCGTCGTCAAGGAATTTCTTTATGATTGAAAAAGAAATAATTGTAACCAATCGCGCCGGTTTGCATACGCGACCGGCGTCCATGATTGTCAGAAAAGCCTCAGAGTTTGAAGCAGAGTTTCTTATTCAGAAGGATGGCTATGAAATCAATGGTAAAAGTATCATTGGTGTGATGACACTCGCCGCGGAGCAGGGAGCAACGCTGCTGTTGGTATTTGATGGTTCTGATGAATCGGCTGCTGCGGAAGCAATGATTGAATTGTTCGAGAGCGGGTTCGGAGAAATTAAATAGGGAGGACCAACGACCGTCAGGAACGAACTGACCAACCAGGTTTTTATGAGCGATACCTCACCCACCCTATCATCATCGGACGGATCAGCCGACGAGGAAGCATCCGTCGAAGAGCATCATCTCTCTGGAATTGATGCGGCTCCGGGCATCGCCATCGGGCCGGCATATCTCTATGCAAAGGATTCGTTCGATATTGAAAAAAGGGCTCTGACGGCTGATGAGCTTCAGAATGAGCCGGCTCGATTTGAGAAAGCAGTACAGCGGGCCGAGAGAGATCTCAAAAAAATAATTGATGTAACGAGGGACAAACTCGGCGAAGAGAGTGCCGTGATCTTTGAGGCACAGTTGATGATGTTACGCGATGACGCGCTTTACTCGTCCGTTCTCACGTATATCGCCGGACACAAAGTGAATGCTGGATATGCGGTTCACAAGGTGATGAGTAAGCACCGCAAAGTGATGGAGGCCAGCGACAGTGAATACCTTCGTGAGCGGGCGCACGACCTTCAGGATGTTCAGGATAGAATCGTTCGTCATCTTCGCCGCGGACGAATCCTGTCCGCAATAGACGCCGAGACCATCGTGGTTGCTGAAAGTTTGACGGCGGCGGATATGATCCTGTTCAGTCGAAAAGGAATCCTTGGGTGCGCGACCGATTTTGGCGGACAGACATCGCATGTTTCGATTATGGCCCGCGCGCTCGGATTACCCGCTGTCGTCAGCATGCACTCGGTCACCGAAAGGGTCGAACCGGGGGAGACGCTTATTCTTGACGGGATTGCAGGAGAGATCATTGTTAATCCGAGCCCTGAAACCCTGAAACGATACCGAACCCGGAAGGAGCGCTATGCACGTTTGCTTCAGGAAGAAAAGCAGTTGGTACCGCTCGCCGCAGAGACTATCGATGGTTATCGAGTGGGCCTGGAAGCGAATCTCGAGCTCCGTGAAGAGATTCCACTCCTAAAAGAATATGGCGCAGAAGGAGTTGGCCTGTTCAGAACAGAGATTCTCTTACTTATGGAAGGGAGACTCTCCATTTCTGAAGACGAGCAGTTTTTGATATACAAGACTGTCGTAGAAAACGCGGTGCCGGGTTCAACGACATTCCGGGTTCTGGATTTGGGCGGCGACAAACTTCTACCGATGGCTCATCGCGAGCATAATCCATTTCTTGGGTGGCGAGGCATCAGAGTGCTACTTGCAAAACCGGATATATTGGTGCCGCAATTGCGCGCGATTCTCAGGGCCAGCATGTTTGGACCGACTCGTGTATTGCTTCCCATGGTCACGTCGCTTGCTGAGATCACACTCTTCAGGGAAATCTTTGACGGCGTGAAGGACGATCTCAAGACGGAGGGTATCGATTTTGATTCTTCCATTCCGGTGGGTGTGATGGTTGAAGTACCCGCTGTAGCGATAATGGCGGATCAGTTTGCCGAGGTCGTTGATTTCTTTTCGATTGGAACAAATGATCTTACCCAGTACACCCTCGCCGTGGATCGGGGTAACGATCTGGTATCAGACTTGTACGAGGACATGCATCCTGCCGTACTTCAGATGATTAAGAGAACCGTTGAAGCCGCAGAGCGGGCAAATATCCCCGTGAGTCTTTGCGGTGAACTGGCAACCAATTTGAGAGCTGTTCCGGTACTTCTTGGTCTCGGCGTACAGGCTCTGAGCGCATCACCTGTTTATCTGCCTGCGATCAAACGCGTTATTCGAGCGATGACACTCGCCGAGGGGAAAGAGCTTGCTACCAAGGCCCTTGAATCGGGAAGCGTGGACGAAATTCGTCAGATACTGGACCAGTGGCTCTACGAACACGAAAGCGGTATCTCGTTCTTCCTGAACAGCGACGAATCGGCCACATAGGCAATTCAGGTCACTCTTTCGTCTGAACAGGTACTCGTTTGGACCGAATGGACTACGAAATCGCAAGGGAGGGGCATTTTCAGCTACCTTCGGGAACGGCTCAATTCACTTCGCGTAGCGCAGTACTCTTTTTGGTGATCTTGACGCTCGCACCAGTACCTCGATGATAGTCTATCAACCATTGGTGGCCAGCCGTTGCCGGTAGTCCCTCTTCATATCAGTAACGGCATTGCTTGTGCGGTTGTGTCGCTAGTGATCGGTTTTACGGCGATACCCGCGAATGGTCAGTATAGCGGCTATTATTTCGGGCACAACAAGATCCAGTATGATGATTTTGACTGGCAGGTCCTCCAGACGGATCACTTCGACATCTATTACTATCCGGAGATGTTGGAACTCGCGGAGCACGGTGCATTCTTCGCCGAAGAGGCCTATACCGAGCTCCAGAACCGATTCAATTTCTCACTGAATCATCGCGTTCCGGTCGTTTTTTACTCCTCAAATCTGCATTTCAAACAGACCAACGTCACGTCCGGGTTTATACCCGACGGCGTGGGTGGCTTCTTTGAATTTCTAAAGGGACGCGTTGTTATTCCCGCAAACGGCAATCTGCACAGGTTTCGTCGGGTTATACGTCACGAGCTCGTGCATGTATTCATGTACAATAAAGTTCTCCGCGTTTTACTGGACCGTAGAAAGCCGACAGAGCGGTTTCTGCCTTTGTGGTTCACCGAGGGCTTGGCAGAATACTGGTCGGGCAAGCCCGACGCTCAGCACGAAATGGTCATTCGCGATGCCGTGTTTACCAATTACCTGGTACCCCTGGAGAGCATGTATCGCATTCGGGGTTCATTCGTGATGTACAAGCAAGGTGAAGCGTTTGCCCGGTTTCTCGCAGAGGAATATGGGGAAGAGAAGCTGCTGGATCTCTTGGACAATTTTTGGAAGGATTCTGACTTCCGCATTACCATCGAACTAACTACGGGTCAAGATTTTGAAGACATTTCTTCCCAATGGCTGACTTGGCTGAAAAAACAGTACTATCCGGAATTGCTCAACATCGATCTCCCGTCTCTGATTACAGACGGATTATCAACCGAGGGATTTAACGCCAAACCGACCTTCTACCAGTTCAAAGACGGGACCCGAAAACTCTACTTCGTCGGAAATCGAAGTGGACTCTCAAACGTTTACGAGCTTGAAGTCGACGAGGATTACAGTCCAATTGAAGAACCGAAAGTCCTGATCAACGGAGGTAGGAACGATCGGTTTGAATCGTTTCATCTTTTCGAGAGTCGACTGGCCGTTTCCAATGAAGGAAAGCTCGCCTTCGTTACGAAGAGTGGTGGACATGACGTCGTTCATGTCTATGACCTGGAAGCAGACCAATTCGAACAGACTTTCGCGTTCGACGAACTCGTGGCTGTTTACTCGCCCAGTTGGAGTCCAGATGGCACTCGGTTCACATTCTCTTCTATCGACGCGGCCGGATTCAGCGATCTCTACGTTTATCATATCGATCACCAGGAGCTGCAACGGTTGACCAACGATGAGTACGACGATCGCGACCCGTCTTGGAGCCCGGACGGGACGAAAATTGCGTTTTCATCGGATCGAACAACGACCGGTGACACCGGATCGTACAACATCTTTACGTATGGTATCGACGACGGAAGGATTCGATACGTAACGTTTGGCAAGCGGGAAGACTATTCTCCTTCGTGGAGCCCTGATGGGAAGTCCATATTGTTTACAAGCGCTGTCCCTGATTCAACCGGCCGGTATGCAGCCCAGGATATTTGGGTCGCTGACATGAGCTACGTTTTGGGGACGAGGCCGGCTGTTGCTTCGATCAGCAGAAACTTCGCTTCATCGGCCGAGCCTTCATGGCGTAGCATGCGAAAAATTACACAGCTTGCTGCCGCTGCCTTCGATCCCGTCTGGACCAAAGACGATAGGATTCTTTTCACGAGCTTTGAAGGCCTGAGTTTTTCGATTCGCCAGCTTGAAAAGGCAGATTCGCTGGTTCGTGCTCCTCGTCAGGAGCAGTTCGCAGATCTTACAAAGGCTGGTGCAGCTTGGAAGTTTAGGAGTCTAAAAATAGGAGAGGGCGCATCGAAAGCACGTTTCAGAAAAAAATTTCGCCTGGACATTGCTCAGGGAACGGTAAGTCAAAGCGCGGTACTGGGGACGACAGGAGGAGGAATCCTCGCCTTCTCTGATATCTTGGGAGACGACTACCTGTATTTGACGATCTTCAATTCAGGACTCTCCGGGAGGGGATTTTTCCAAGACCTGAGTTTTCAGTTGGCAAGAGTCGAGCTAAAACGAAGAGCAAATATTGCCTACGGCATCTACCGGTACTCGGGGCGCAGGTACGATCTGACAGATCCGGATGCGCCAACAGAGTTACCGATATTTTTTGAATCTATTTATGGCGGATTCGGGCAGGTCAGTTATCCGCTTTCAAAATTCAGTCGATTCGAGTTTTCGACTTCGTTTAACTGGAGTCGCAAGGAGATCAATGTTCGAAGAATTGACAGGCAGGCACTTCTTCTCTCCAATTCGGTCTCCTTCGTTCAAGACAAGTCGCTTTATTGGTTGAACGGTCCAATTCAGGGATGGCGGGCGAAATTGTCAGTCGCCTATACGACGGACATACAGTACTCGAATGTGAGTTACTTCACGCTGGTTGGAGATTTTCGCCATTATCTAAGGATCGGGCGGGATTATACATTGGCCTCCTGGGTGATGGGGAGAATGAATCAGGGTAGAGAAGCCCGGTTGTTTGTTATGGGCGGGTCATGGGATATCCGGGGTTTTCGTCTTTTCGATGTCCGTGGGCAAAAAATCTGGTTTACATCACACGAATTCCGCTTTCCCCTGCTAAATGCTCCCTCAATTATTCTACCCATTCTCGCTCCGTTCGGAGTGGCGAATTTTCGGGGCGCTGTATTCTTCGATGCGGCCCATGCCTGGAATGAGAAGTACAACGACCCGCGTCCAGAAATCAACGCCGGAGAAACTATCGGCGCGATCGGATACGGATTTCGAATAAACATATTCGGGGCTTTGGTCCTTCGATATGACATCGGACTCAGGTATCGGGATGGCTTTAAGAAAATGGACAAGCGCTTCCGGCAGTTCTTCTTCGGATTTGACTTTTAATTGGCGTGAGGTGCCAACGACATATCTGCTTAAGAGGCCTTAGATATTCATATCTCCTTATTACCGTGCTCGCTTTGGTCGTGGTGGCCGGGTGTGATACACTGAAAATGGATGGTTCTCGTAACGCTCGTCGGGGCGATTGGTTGGTCGACGGTGCAACGAACGGACGGGAGCGGCTTGTCAACGTAAGTGTGGAACCACCGCTTGAGCGCGCTTGGCTTTATAACGCAAATGCAGCTTTCGGGACGGGGTCTCCGCTTCTGTATCACGATGCCGTGATCGTGGGGACTAGAAAGGGTGAGGTACACGCGGTGGAGATCGAAACAGGAAGAACTATCGGAATTAAGAATCTGGGCGAAGCGATAGAGGGATCACTTCTCATTAGTAACGGGGTGCTCTATGCCACGCATGCCTGGGGACGGTATGTACTCACGGCTTATGATTTGACGGCCGGCATAACGGCCTGGAGAGTTAAAGGCGTTCCTTTCGAAACCGCACCCGTCGAGGTGGACAGCGCCGTCATTGCCGTCGATGTCGAGGGCAATATTCGATCGTACCATAAGGATACGGGCGTTCTCCTCTGGACCCAAAAGCTAGGTGCAAATGTTTCGGTCAAGGCGTCGCCTCTGCTGTTAAGTGGCAACAGGCTGTTTGTCATATCTGATAAGGGAGTTGGATATATGTTCGATCCTACAACGGGTGAAAACATATGGCGCTCAGATCTCGAGGATCCGGTCTATTCTTCCCCAACGGCTAATGGAGATGAGATTCTTATTCCGACCACGCGCGGCCGACTTCGTGCGATTTCTTCGAGGGATGCGTCCCGGATATGGACGTTTGACAGAAATGATGACCATATTCGTTTCGCCTCTCCGGCGACAGATGGTTCAATGGTCTATGTCGGCACGTCGAGTGGAACCCTTTTCGCGCTAAGTTCCGAGACGGGAACGATCGCGTGGCAGTTCAACGGGCCGGACGCTATAACAGCGGCGCCCCTTATTACCGACTCTCAGATCTATTTTGGAACCATGGGCCGTATGCTGTATGGCCTCGAACGATCAACAGGACGATTGGTGTGGGAGACGAAGTTGAAAGGACGTATTAAATCAGCCATGTCAGCCAGGGAAGGGGAGCTCATCGTTCTCACGGAGCCGCGTTACGTATACGGATTTAGGGAAAAGCATGCGAATGAAGACTCACTGTAATAGCGTCGTCGTGTTGGGAGCGCTGGTTTTATTTATCGCCGTACCGGTGCGTGCTCAAGTCGGTTGGGTAGAAATTGAAACCAACCAGACTGATGCGTTTGTCTACGCGGACTCGACGTGGCTCGGAATCGCGGAGAGGTCGCTGTTTCAGATTCCGCGAGGTGCCGACAGGATTATCCTCGTGCCTCGGGCAGCCGACGTATGGTCGGTACCTGCAATTTCGCATCTGCTTCGAGGGAGCGGACTCGATACCATCAAGGTTAAACTCAATTTCCCATATTTCTACCGTCTCGAAACCGTTCCTTCGGGAGTTGATATTTACCTGACCGACGGGACTGTTCGTAGGTACCTGGGCACCTCGCCCCTGGACTACCGTTCTGACACTCCTCTATTGGGTGAACTTGTTTTTGACCAAGCAGGATATGTTACGAGGCGTGTGGAGCCAGGAAGCGACATCTGGAATCGACACCTCGTGCTGCTCGAATCTGTTGAACAGATGGATCCACTACTGAGTGCTGGGGTCAGGCGGACCACGGGTCATACCAAATGGATCGATTACGTGGCGGTCGGAACGGCTGTCGTTGGCGGACTTTTGGCTGTCCATTACAAGACCAAGGCCGACCGGTTGTACGACGAGTATACAGAGACGAGAGACAGGGCGTTAAAGCCCGATGTTGAGCAGTTTGACCTCTATTCGGGCATAGCTCTTGGCGCTATGCAGGTCGGCTTGGGTGTCCTGGCCTTCAGACTCATCTTTTAGCGAGGCCAGAGGCGCTCAGGGCACGAGTGTGGCTCCCGATTGCTTGCTCCCGACTGCCCGCTGCGTTTATCGCAGATTAATTGCAACTTCCCCTTTGGAAGAGGCTCTGAATCGCGATACTAATACTAATGATTCTCTCATTTTGGCGTTTTACGAACGGTTTGCTCGTTGTACAGACGCCGAGTTGATCAATTTAAGACTAAAACGAATATGCTAACGGACACGCTAACTCAGGATTTGAAGGCGGCTATGCTTGCAAAGGATCGGGTGCGAACCAGAACCATCCGATCGCTCAGAGCGGCTTTATTGGAGAAAGAAATCGCGCTGAGGGCGGGTGGAGAAGCGGAAGTATCTGACGAGGTGGCAGTGGCTGTTTTGAAAAAACAGGCGAAACAGAGGAGAGATTCCATCGCGCAATTTGAGAAAGCTGACCGGGAAGATTTAGCGGTAACGGAGCGCGAAGAACTAGTCGTCATTCAGAGCTATCTGCCGGAGCAACTATCTGAAGAAGAGATACGTAGAGAGGTTTTGGCCGTGATCGAGGAGACCGGCGCATCTTCTATGAAGGATATGGGCCAAGTGATGGGACCGGTAATGAGTCGCCTGAAAGGAAAGGCTGACGGTAGAATTGTTCGAACAGTAGTCAAAGAATCGTTGTCCTCATAGTTCGAGTACCATGGGATATTTAGATATACTAATAGTCATCATTTTAATACTCGGGATCGCGCGGGGATGGCATACGGGATTTATTCTCCAGGCGACGAATCTCGCTGGAATCGTATTGGCGTTTATCCTGGCCGTCATATTTATGGATTCGCTCGGCCTTCTCATTCAAACCAGATTGATCAACTACCCCTGGCTTGGAACCATTTTGGCTTTCCTTGGAATTTTTATAGTCGTGAAAGTGGGTATCACTTTTGTTTCGAAATCAGCGAAATCCTTTATCGAAGCCCTTCATTTGGGTGGGATTGATAGCCTTGCCGGTGGGCTGGTCGGCGGAATCAAGGCTGGAATCGTGCTAAGCCTGATCTTTGTTACGATTGGATATTTTCGCCTACCTGATCAGAAAGCCATACGGGACTCTGCGTTGTACGAACCCGTTTATCAGTTGGTACCCGGCGCCTGGTCCTTTATCGTAGACCGCTCAGACGCGCTCGACGATATTCGGGAAAAAGTAGAAAGACGTTCCGAAAAGTCGGTCAGTACCTAAAGAGCCGACGGAGTCAGGGTCAGGCCAAAACCGAGCACATTCAGGTGCTCGTCTACATCGCCTAATAGATAGCGAACTCGTTCGAACGATCCGTGCAGTTGAATCCCCGAAATGAGTCTGATGCCGAGGGTAGCTGCCTGATTCGAGTATTCAATATCCGAATCAATCGAATACTTCGTGAGCTCGTATTTAATCGAGAGTTCCAAGATTTCCTGAACACTGAGGCTGGCCTGGCCCCGAAGGCCATACGAGAGTGAGTGGCGCGTCTCAGATTCGTCAAGCAGTTCCCCTTCAATAACCGTACTCCCGATTTGAGTCGAGTTGAAGGACCCAAGCCCAATCAGTCGGCCACTAAGACGTATCTCGCGATTACCAACGTCCATACCGGGTCCAATTCCAAGAGAAATCCAGTCAGAGGAGAAGTTTCGAAATCCTGACGCGTCGAAATCCAAAAGACTAAATGCTGCCGCCCACGGCATTTTTTGTATCTCGAACTCGACAGCCGTTGCGCGACCCCGGATTTCGACGCCAGTTCCTTCGAATCGAATCCCCGCGAGCAAGCGCACAAATGTGAGATAGCTGTTGGGAGTCACCTGAGGCAGTAGGTCAGCAATGGGCGTAGACATCTTGATTCCGACCAGAACAAGAGTTGTTTCTAAATCATCGGCGTACCGAATCTGACCAACTTCACTTAGCGGCGCCAGGCTCATGAACCGGCTCTGGCCATAGACTTCCCCGCCTGCAGTAAGGATGAGCAGCAAACACACGAGAGTGAAACGCGAAAGTCGGTGGACGAAAGGCATGGGAGTCAATTCACTTGACGATAAGACCAGGATCAAGCATACTAATGCGCATCTGAAAGTTGAGTTCTCTCGCGGTTTCGAGCACGATGCATCACAATAAGGCCTCCAATGGTTAATGAGCCTCCGACGATTTGCGCAAGAAGAATCGCTTCGTCCAGTACGATAAGAGCTGTGATCAGGGCCACGACCGGCACCAGATTCTGAAACGCAGCCGTATGCGATGGTCCCATTATTTTCACAGCACTATTCCAAAGGGCAACTGCAATACCAGTCGAGATTCCACCGGAAAAAAGAATTGCGACCCATATGTACCAATTGACTCGCGACCAGTCCATCGAATCCCAAAACGGAATTGATATCGCAGCAAGAAAAGGAATTGAAACCAGGAGTCCGAGCATCGTAATTCCTACTGGTGTGACCTGGTCGACCAACGATTTAGTATAAACCGTGTTGAGCCCCCATAGAAGGGCGGCTAAAAGGACGATCAGGTTTCCAAGCACGTACTCAGAGCCAAGATCTACGGTTTGATTGCCGGACAAAACTACCACGAAGACTCCAGAAATTGAAAGAATTAGACCCATCCACATGATCTTGTTGAGTCGTTCTTTTAAGAGGACGGCAGACAGAAGAGCCGTCCAGAGGGGAAGGCTTGCCATGATCAGCGCTGCAGATCCAGCAGTTGTATAGTCTATTCCCACGATGAATGCGACCTGGTAAACCACCCACCCTATCAGCCCGATTCGAATCAGTTCGAACGGAAATTGCTTAATGGGTTCAAAGAAACTTTGACCGCGAGATCGTTGGCGTTTATGGTGTGCATACGCCAGGAACAGGCCTGCGGACAGTATCCTGAAGACGTTCATCACGTGGGGATTCATCACGTCGAGTACGAGCTTTATGACGACGAAATTCGATCCCCATACGAGCACTACGAAGAGAAGCTGTGCCTCGCTTTTCCAGCGAATAAGAAATGGTTGGTCCAAAGGCATCTCCAAAGGTGGCGCAAAGCTAGGAAAGTCTATATACATTCGCCTACAGCGTTTCGTACCTTGATCGCAATTAATGGCTAATTCGATAGCATCTGGAGTACCCCACAAGACTCGCCGAAAAGAATCATGCTGGACAGCGGAATCACGAAGCTGTATTACACCATCAGCGAAGTTGCTGACATGGTCAAAGAAGAACCTCACGTACTGCGATATTGGGAGACCGAGTTTGTCCAGATTCGACCGAAGAAGAACAGAGGCGGGAAACGCATCTACACGCGCGAAGACATCGATACGGTGTTCCGAGTTCGACATTTACTCCGAGATGATAAGTATACCATCGAGGGTGCCAGACAGGCCTTGTCGAAACGATCGAAAGTCTCTACTGCGAATGGAACCGGAGCAGGTGAGCTGATGGAGGTGCGTGGATTTCTGGAGCGAATCCTGGAGCGTGTTGGCGATTAGTTGGTCTAGGGAACTCAGGTCGAAGCTTTCGATAGGAGGGAGCCGATTGTTTAAGGATCACGGGACGTGGCGCAGTCCGGTAGCGCACTTGTATGGGGTACAAGGGGTCGTGGGTTCAAATCCCGCCGTCCCGACAGCTGAGAAATGAGGATTGGCTCAGGTTGGAGTGACATTTTATTCGGTTGAATTGACTGCGGGATTCATGGAGGGGCGAAGCCCCGGAATAAATCACCGCCGTCCCGACAGTTGAGCAATGAGGATTGGCTCAAGTTGGAGTGACATTTTATTCGGTCATCGTAGCATTTCGGCGGCTGTTTTCGTTCATTCAGGCATTTCCCGATAGCATCTATGTGCGATCGGGATTAACTTTTCAAATTCGATCTGCGGGACGGACCTACAGAGGCTGTCACAGTCGAACAAATACGCCGAATGAAGTTCATTCGGGTGTACGTCTCAGGCTGCCAATTCAAAATAGTCCGACTACAAAAAGATGGCGAGTTCGCATTTCCGCACGACGCTGGTCAAGGGTGTAGCTGGAGTATTTTTGAGTGCCTTGTTGCTCTCTCAGTGCGATTTTGGACCGAAAGGCCAGATCCAACGTATTCCAAAAATTCCAACTCCAACGGCTCCATTTAATCGTTCAGTCGATCAGCCAAATGCAGTTTACCTGGAATGGACTGATCCATCTGAGACGGATGGATTCCATGTTCAGGTCTCAACACGGTCTGATTTTCTTACTCTCGTTGTTGAACAACAGAACGTCGTCCTTTCAATCCTACCGATCAAAGAATTACAGCTCGGTTTGATCTATTTCTGGAGGGTAAGAGCTTTCAACGAAGCGGGTTTTAGCGAATGGTCGTCAACATGGTCATTCACATCCTCTATGCCAGCAACACTTCCGTCCGTTCCAAGTCTCGTGTATCCAGACGACTCGGTTCTTGATTTGGGTAAGACAGTCATATTCAGATGGATGAATGCCGAAGGCGCCAGATTCTACCATCTTCAGGTTTCTCTGGAACGAGATTATTTTAGTAGGGAAGCAGACATGAACACAATCGTTGCAACAACTCAGTCCGTTTCGGAGCTGGTATTCGATTATATCTATTTCTGGCGTGTAAGAGGAAGGAATGCGGCTGGATACGGGCCATGGTCTCCTACGTGGACCGTTGTAATCGGAGGCGAGGAGTAAATCATAGAGTCGTTAACCGGAAAATCGAATCGGACATAATCGCGGGCTTGATCGAGAAACAACAACATGAAGACATTCCATCTTGAAAGATTCCTCTTAGGCAGCTTGATTTTCGGAATAATTTTAACAGGATGTGCCAAGCTACCGTCAGAAGAGGAAGATGCTGCCCTGGACGAAGAACTTGTCCTCGTTCTCACGAAGAACGGTGAGCGTACTCTGGAGAATTTTATCTTGCCAGAGAGCGATGATTATTCGTCCATCCCACAAGATCCGTCGAACCCTCTAACCCGAGATAAAGTCGAGCTGGGTAAACTGCTGT
>BTQE01000081.1:0-15310 GCA_036985715.1 Rhodothermia bacterium | reverse complement strand
CGAGAGGATTCAGAACTCAGGATGAAGTCCAGTATCCGTATATTGTCGGGTGCACTCGGCCGGCAGTTATGAAGTATGTCCCTAATGCGCTGACCATCACCCGGATTCTGGTCACGCCAATTCTGCTCATCCTTCTTTTTTCCAATTCGCTCACAGGATATGCGTGGGCGTTTGGTTTATTTGTATTTGCCTCCATTTCGGATCATTTCGATGGTGTAATTGCGCGCCGGTACGCGGTTGAGACAACCTTCGGAAAGTATCTGGACCCGTTCGCGGATAAAGTTCTGGTCCTTGGTACGTTTGTCGTATTGATTTTTATTCTCCCGGAGCTGGTTCCGATCTGGGCAGTCGTACTGATAGCACTTCGGGATGTATCGGTGACGGTTCTCCGCAACTGGATCAAGAAGAAAAAGAACAAAACACTCAGAACGATTCGGATCGCCAAGGCCAAAACGACGGTTCAGTTGGTCTATCTGATATCCACGCTTCTGCTCTTGACCCTCTCTCGATGGGGTGGTGGAATCGGGGAGACGGCCACATCGGTACTCAGTGGTGATGTGCTTTACTGGCTCCTTATTCTCGTTGTCATCGTCACCGTGTTAACGGGAATAGTCTATTTCGTTCGCGTCAACGACTTACTTGATGAAGACACCGACTGACGAGTTATCGCAGGTACTCGCAAGAGATTTGCTCGATCTCGGAGCTGTTTCTCTCTCACCCCAAAATCCCTTCACGTGGTCATCCGGTCTCCGATCTCCCGTTTACTGCGACAATCGAATAACGCTTGGGCACCCGACAATTCGAGCGCGTATTACAGACGGATTTGTTGACTTGATCGCGTCGAAGAATCTCGGATGTGACATTATCGGGGGAATTGCTACGGCAGGAATTCCTCATGCGGCGTGGTTGGCACACCATATGAAGAAGCCCATGATCTATGTTAGAAGTGAAGCTAAATCGCATGGACGTCAAAATCGGATAGAGGGGCCCCTGGAGACGGATTCGGACGTTGTTCTGATCGAGGATTTGGTCTCGACGGGCCAGTCTTCTGCCGCCGCTATCCCTCCTGTTTCAGAGGGAGGAGGCCGTGTGTCTGCTGTCTTGGCCATTTTTACGTATGGCCTGGAACAAGCTCGAAAGACTTTCGAAGAAGCGGGCATACCGCTCTATACACTCACTGACTATCCGACCCTGGTGGAGGTCGCGAATCGGTCGGGACGAATCGATGATGCGGATGCCCGATCGCTGCGAAGATGGTACGAGGATCCTGAAGCCTGGTCGTCGGAACGCCTGATCTGAAATCCATATACCGCAATACGTGACGGAAATGGAAGCTGTTATTCTAACGATCGGCGATGAGCTGCTTATCGGTCAGGTCTCCAACACCAATGCGACCTGGATTGCCGAAAAACTGACGGCTCATGGCGTCACGGTACGGCAGATCGTTACTGTGGGTGACTCGGAGCAGGCAATTCGAGACGGACTGAATGACGTTCTCTCGAACACAGACCTGATTATAGTCACCGGGGGACTTGGACCCACGCACGACGATATCACAAAAGTTGTCATAGCGGACCATTTCGGTGCGCCTCTGATCTATCAGGAGGAAATTTACGACGAGATCGTACGCCGGTTCGAGGCGCGCGGAATTCCTGTAGCAGAGACAAACAAGGGCCAGGCGATGGTACCCGAGGGATTTGAGGTCTTGGAGAATCCTATCGGAACGGCGCCGGGTCTTCGGTACACACATACGACGGACGGCCGACATGTCCAGCTGATCCTGTTACCCGGTGTCCCTCGAGAAATGAAAGTGATCATGGAGAATCTCGTTTTGCCTGAGCTTGCCGAATCTGGCAGCACCCGCGAGATTGTTCAGAAGACATTACTGTCTACGGGAATTGGTGAGTCCAATCTCAATGAACTCATCGGTGACCTTTCTTCGTATCTGGATGAAAATCTAAAGTTGGCTTTTCTTCCGGGCCCAGCGGGAGTGCGCCTTCGACTGACTGCCTATTCAAGGCAGGATGATCGGGTGCTTGAAAGAATGGCCAGTCTCGAGGCGGCAATTTTGGGAACGGCCGGCAAGTATTTCTACGGAGAGGGGGACGAAGTACTCGAAGCCATTGTGGGCAAGATGCTAATCGATCGTCAGCTTACGATTGCTACGGCCGAAAGCTGTACAGCGGGTCTGGTATCGAGTCGCATGACGGATATCCCCAGGTCTTCTGAGTATGTTGTGGGCGCGGTTGTCGCATATCAGGATCGCATCAAAATCACTGTTCTGGGGGTGGATGAGGGCGATTTGGAACGGCATGGTGCGGTTAGCCGGCAAGTGGCCGCGCAGATGGCTTCCGGAGTTCGAGCAAAATTCAACGCGGATATCGGTGTTTCGACGAGCGGCATCATGGGGCCGGACGGGGGGTCGGATTCGAAGCCTGTCGGAACCGTGTGGATCGCGTATGCCGCTGAAGATGGAGAGAGCGCAGCGTTACTTCGTCTGGGTAATGAACGCCTTCGAAACAAAGCCCAGACAGCGACGGCGGTTCTGAACTTGGTCCGACTTCGGCTGTTGCGATCGCACCCTGAATGATGGGTCCTCGGGCGAACTGAGACGATTGTGGAAAACCTGCCGAGATTGGCGGGTGCGGCTCGGTTATATTCTCAGCGGTATCGTGTCTTGGTGATCGAGGGGACCTACATTGGACCTGTGACATATAGCTGTCACCAGACGATTATAAACTTCCGCAGTATCGCAGGGATTCCGCTCTAGATTTTGACTGGAATAGCAAATTCTTACTAGAATACAGGGTGAGCCTTCGATCTGACCAACTACGTTTTCAATAGCAAATCACGTCAATCACGGTATGGAGAAGAACGAAACCGCTAAACAGCGCGCGCTGGATCTGGCGCTCAAGCAGATCGAGAAAACGTTTGGAAAAGGCGCCATCATGCGCATGGGAGATGTTCCGGATACGCGGATGGATACCATTTCCACCGGCTCGCTGGCATTGGATGCGGCTCTAGGTGTAGGCGGCGTTCCACGGGGTCGCGTAGTGGAAATCTTTGGACCCGAGTCTTCTGGTAAGACAACACTTGCGACACACATTATCGCGGAGGCCCAGAAATTGGGTGGAAACTGTGCGTTTATTGATGCGGAACACGCTTTGGACGCGACGTACGCCGCCAAGCTCGGTGTCGATTTGGAAAACCTTCTGATCTCTCAGCCGGACACGGGCGAAGACGCTCTGAATATTTGCGATACGCTGGTTCGCAGTGGTGCACTCGACGTGATCGTTATCGACTCGGTTGCCGCGCTCGTTCCACGTGCCGAACTCGAAGGCGATATGGGCGACAGTCACATGGGGCTGCAGGCCCGTTTGATGAGTCAGGCACTCCGCAAATTGACGGGGTCGATCAACAGAACGAAGACCGTTCTCATCTTCATCAACCAGATCAGGGAAAAAATCGGGGTGGTGTTTGGAAGCCCGGAGACGACCACCGGTGGAAGGGCGCTCAAATTCTATGCTACGATCCGGTTGGATATACGCCGCATTGGCGCGATCAAAGAAGGGACGGAAGTTGTCGGAAATCGAACGAGAGTGAAAGTCGTAAAGAACAAGGTGGCCCCTCCGTTCCGATTTGCAGAGTTTGATATTATCTACGGCATCGGCATTTCCTTTCTTGGGGAACTGGTGGACATTGCAGTAGAGAATGACATTCTGACAAAAAGCGGATCGTGGTATTCGTATGGAGATGTGAAGGTGGGACAAGGCCGCGATTCTGCAAAACTGTGGTTGGAAGAAAACGACACCGCGAGGGAAGAGATCGTGCACAAGGTGAAAGATGCCCTTGGAATGTTCGTCGTTGAAGAGAGCCCAGAGACCGTTAGTGAGGCCACCAGGAAGGTGTCAGACGAGATGGCGCCGGAAAAACAGATCCCCGAAAATGTCGCCGGCTGACCTACTCGTCTCCGACTGCAATCGGACGGGACTCGTCCGTAATCCACTCGCTCCATGAACCGACATAGAGTCTGGGCATCCCCAGTCCCGCATGTTTCATAGCGAGGGCATTGTGGGCGCCTGTTACTCCTGAACCGCAATAGCTGACCGTATTCTTCATATTGAACTGGCCACCTATCGCTTCAAATCGTTTTCGTAGGATCTCGGGTGGAAGAAAACATTCGTCCGCGTCCAGGTTTTCTCTGAATGGCACAGAAAGAGCGCCCGGGATATGTCCCGCAACGGAATCGAGTGGTTCGTTTTCGCCACGATATCGCGCGCCGTCTCTTGCGTCAAGAATGCGCCAGTCCGAATTCGTCAGAATCTTTTCAACCTCTTCGGTCGAACACTGCAATTCGTTTTGAACGGACGCTTCGAACTCCGCTCGTGGAAACGTCGGTTCTTCGACTGTTGTTGGGAAACCGTGGCGAAGCCACGCTTGCCAACCGCCATCGAGAACCGCGACGTTCTTATGCCCGACCCAGTGGAGCAGCCACCAAAGGCGCGAGGCAAAGGCACCTCCGAAAGCGTCGTAGGCAACCACCTGATTCGAATTGGAAATGCCCAATCTGCCGAGTGTTTCCGCGAACACCCCTGGGTTCGGCAAAGGATGGCGGCCGGTCGTTCCCGGGAGGATCGCTCCGGAAAAATCCTCGTCCAGGTGCGCATAGCGAGCACCCGCTATATGCAGGGCGTTGTACTCGGCTCGGCCTGCGCTTGCGTCAGATAAGGCGAACCGACAATCAACGATGACCAGATCAGGGTCATAGAGAGAATCAGAGAGCTCCAGCGCCCCGACGAGAGTGGTCCAACCAAGAGATGTCGACGAATTGGGCATATATATTCAGACATAGATATGATGAGAATTAGACGAGGGAATTTTTGGTCAATTGCGCCGTTGTGGGATATTGAACTTCTGGTCTGACGACAACCGATATCCAGCGTTGCGAATGCTTCGTGCGAAAGCTAGCTTCATCGCCTGGGCATGATCCCATTTCGTATGCCCATTTGTCTAGCGGAATCATCAAATATCGACCGATTCAAGTCTTCCAAAAGCATGGCTAAAAGTACAAAAACGAACGGGGTGAAAGGACAGACGCCCCTGATGAAGCAGTACTTCGCGATCAAGGCACGGCATCCGGGCACCGTGCTGCTGTTTCGGATGGGAGACTTCTACGAGACGTTTGATGAGGATGCACGGCTGGTACACGATGTGCTTGGCATCACACTGACCAAGCGTTCTAACGGACAGGCAGCCGATGTTCCTCTGGCCGGTTTTCCCCATCATGCCATCGACAACTACTTGCCGAAATTGGTTCGGGCGGGTCTGCGGGTAGCGATCTGCGAGCAGCTCGAAGACCCAAAGAAGACGAAAATGATTGTCAAACGGGACGTCGTTGAGATCGTAACCCCTGGCGTCTCATTCAGGGATCAACTACTTGAACCCAAGCAATCCCAGTTTATCGCAGCCGTCCATCGAGGGGCTGGACGCAATACGTCCGGTGTTGTGGGCGTGGCATTTGCGGATGCCTCAACAGGAGAGTTTTCCGTAGCCGAAATTGCTTCGGACGATCTGGCTGCTGTTCTTCAAACCATTTCCCCCGCCGAGATATTGCTGGAATCGACCAAGAAGAATGACCTAAATTTTGTTCGCAATTTAAATTTCGTGATTACAGGACTCGACGAGTGGGTTTTCAATTCTGACTATGCGAGAGATCTTCTCACGACGCATTTTGATACGCATTCGCTGAAGGGGTTTGGTGTCGACGATTTGGAAGTCGGAATGGTGGCTGCGGGAGCCATCCTGCACTATCTCCAGGAAACACAAAAAGCCCAGGTCACCCATCTCCAACACATCTCTCGATTCGATACGTCGGATTTCATGCTGCTCGACGAACAAACCCGGCGAAACCTGGAACTAGTATCGTCGCTGAATCAAGGGACCCGAGACGGAACCCTGATCCAGATTCTGGATCACACACATACGTCCATGGGGGGGCGCCTCCTTCGCACGTGGCTCCTTCGGCCGCTCCGATCTCTTGACGCGATTCAAAATCGTCAATCGGCGGTCGAGGCACTCTTCAAGAAGAAAAAGTTGCTCGAAGAATTCCAGGAACTGCTCGCGTCAGTTGGAGATCTTGAACGGATCGCTGCGAAAATTGCGGTCGGCCGTGTTTCTCCAAGAGACTTGATTTATCTCAGAGATACACTGCGTCAGATTCCATCTCTCCAAACGGGGTTGGAGAATTCCTCTGATGCCGTTCTGGCCGATCTGGGTGATCAGCTCATCCCGCTTAACGATCTGGTATCGCTCATTGAATCCACGATTGTCGATGAACCTCCTCCCACACTGAAGGATGGCGGTGTCATTCGCACAGGGTATCACGAAAATCTCGATGAACTTCGAGAACTTTCAAGCTCCGGAAAGCAGTGGCTGACTGAGCTTCAGAAAAATGAGACGAAACGCACCGGTATTTCAAGTCTGAAAGTTGGTTTCAACAAGGTATTTGGATACTACCTGGAGGTTACGAATACTCACAAGGACAGAGTCCCCGAGAATTGGATCAGAAAACAGACGCTGGTCAATGCAGAACGCTACATCACCGAGGAGCTGAAACAGTATGAGGAGCGAATACTTGGGGCGGAGGACGAAATCAAACGGTTGGAGGCAGAGCTTTTTGAAAAGCTCGTTTCCGAAATCGCCGTCTACATTCAAGATCTACAGAATAATGGTCGTGTCCTGGCCACTCTCGACGTATTCACGGCATTTGCTGAAGCTGCGCGGCGCAATAATTATGTAAAACCTGAGGTCGATCAGTCCACAGCGTTGACCATTGAAGGCGGGCGCCACCCGGTGGTTGAACAGGTTTTGCCGATTGGAGAGTCGTTCATTCCCAATGACGTACGCTTGGATTCGGAATCGAACCAGATACTCATCATTACGGGTCCGAATATGGCGGGTAAAAGTGTCGTCTTAAGGCAAGTTGGCCTCATCGTTTTGATGGCACAAGTCGGTTCATTTGTCCCAGCCACCCGCGCGACTGTCGGAATAGTGGATCGAATCTATACCCGAGTAGGTGCGTCGGATAATTTGGCTGCCGGCGAGAGTACGTTTCTTGTGGAAATGAACGAAACGGCGAATATTTTGAACAGCGCAACACGCTCTTCTCTGGTTTTACTGGATGAAGTTGGAAGAGGAACGAGCACGTTTGATGGCCTCTCCATCGCGTGGGCGCTTGTGGAGTATCTGCACGATGAAGAGTTGGTCGCGGCGCGGACGCTGTTCGCGACGCATTACCATGAGCTCAACGAACTGTCGGACCGACTACCTCGTGTTCAAAATTTCAGCATCCAGGTTCAGGAGCATGAGGGGAGAATCATATTTCTGAGAAAGTTGGTTGCGGGTGGAGCCGATCATTCATACGGCATCGAGGTGGCTCGGATGGCCGGTCTTCCTGAATCGGTTCTTCGCAGGGCCCACGCCATCCTTCGTCATCTGGAGAGTCAACAACTGGAGGTCGAAGAGGCGATGGAGGTCGTCCGGGAAGAAGCCGGTTTTGTTGGGCCTCGCAGGCCCATTCCCCAATCGTCATCCAGTCAAATGTCTTTGTTTACCGATTTGACGGATCCTGTTGCAGCAGAAATCAAGGAGCGTATTGAGTCGTTGGATCCGGAGCGGCTGACACCGATTGATGCTCTGGTTGAGCTATCTGAATTAAAAAAGATGACCAGGGATTCATAATTGTGAGAGACTTTAGCAGCAAGTAATTCTTACTGGCCCATGAAAATCCTAGTAGTCGGTGGCGGTGGACGCGAGCATGCGATAGTGCAGTCACTTTCCGGGTCCAACGACGAACATCAGATCGCTACGGCACCTGGAAATGCCGGAACGGCCAGGTTTGGTACAAACGTGTCGATTGCTGCTGACGATGTTGCCGCGCTTCATCATTATGCAGTCCAGGAAGCCTTTGATCTGGTTATTGTTGGTCCCGAGATACCGCTCGTGTTGGGTCTGGCAGATCGCCTCCGAGACGAGGGAACGTCCGTTGTTGGTCCCACCGCGCTCCCTGCACAGTTGGAAGGATCGAAAGCGTTCGCCAAATTCTTTATGGAGAAAAACGGTATTCCAACGGCCTCCTATCAATTGTTTCATCGTTCCAATGTCGACGAGGCACTCGCATACGTTCGAGCCCACGGCGCTCCCATTGTAGTGAAAGCAAGCGGTTTGGCTGCCGGTAAGGGCGCGATTATCTGTATGACGGAAGAAGATGCTTTGGATGCGGTCTCTGCGATCCTTCATGATAATCTTCTTGGGAAGGCCGGCGAGGAGGTCGTCATCGAGAGCTTCATGGTGGGGGAGGAGGCCAGTGTATTCGCCCTGACAGATGGCACCGACTACGTAATTCTTCCTACCGCACAGGATCACAAACGCGTTGGGGACGGCGATACGGGGCCGAATACGGGGGGGATGGGAGCGTATGCACCTGCGCCCGTTATGACGGAAGAGTTGCTGGACGAAGTGTGTCGATCCGTCATCGAGCCAACGCTCGAGGGAATGCGAAAGGAGGGGTATCCGTACTCGGGGATTCTTTACTGCGGCCTAATGATTACGGATGACGGCCCTAAAGTCGTGGAATTCAACTGTCGTCTCGGGGATCCTGAAGCACAGGTCTTGCTTCCACTCATCCGATCTGACGTGGCCGAGCTCTTTCGCTCTATCGCAGACGGATGTTTATCAGAATATGAGTTGGAGATCGCCGATGAGTCTGCAGCGTGCGTTGTTATGGCGTCCGAGGGGTATCCTCGCGCATACGAGAAAGGGAAACCGATCACAGGAATCGAAGACGCCGCAGGTCACGACAAAACGTTCGTTTACCAGGCGGGCGTTGCTGTCAACGATGTCGGTGAATCGGTGACGTCCGGTGGCAGAGTACTGGCAGTCACTGGGCTAGGGGCTGATCTGACGGACGCCGTCGATCGGGCCTACAAAGGGGTTGCCGTGATTTCATTTGAAGGTCACTTTTACCGACGTGACATCGGGGAGAAAGGCCTGGCACGCACCGCACTTCTATGAGAAGACTAAAACGGCGTCTCGTCGCGCTGATGACGGTTACCGCAAGCCTGATTTCGACGAGTCTCGGGCAGGATCTGGATACGTTGGTCGTCGGAGCTCCGGTGTATGAGTTTACTCGCGCAACACACCTGGGTATTTCACCCGATGGATTGCTTTACATACCGGATCGGGATAGAAGCGTTATTCACGTATTCTCGAATGGTGGTCAACATCTCCGCCAGTTAGGAGGTCCCGGACTTTCCGAAGGTCAGTTTGATGACCCGAGGGACGTGGATCCTGCCCTTGGTCTCGTCGTGAACGTAGCCGATACCGAAAATGGTCGAATACAGCGATTCACGAAAGAGTTTCGCTTTATCGAGAGTTTGCCTGTCATGTCTGGTCCGGACGACGGAGTGGATGAACACGACCCCAGTTTTAGAACGGGTGAGGCGCAGTTCAGGGTTCCAGCAGATGGTCGCCCGATCGCCGTTTCCTCCTCTCCGGTGGATGATCTTTACGTAATCAGCGCACAGGCCAACCTGGTAATTCGCTGGGATCGCGAAAGAAGAAACCGGTGGTGGATTGGTCGACCCGGTCAGGGGCCGGGATCTCTGGTCGAGCCAGTCGATCTGTTGGCCACGGAGGATCTGCTTTATGTCGCTGATCAGGACTGTGCTTGTGTCTTGATCTACGACTTGTTCGGCACATATGTACGAACGCTCTCTAAAGGAAGCCTGACTAAGATTCGCTCGGTAACGCAGACCCCGGACGGAATATTGGCAGTGATGCCCGATCGTCTCGTCGAATTCGATTCGAATGGATTGCGGATCGCAGAGACATACGTCCTGGAGATAGACTCTCTTGTCGACGCCGTCAAATCCAATAGCCGATGGGTGCTACTTACCGATCGTTCACTCTATTTTGTCCCGATCTACTAACTACCCAGCGCAACCTTTCCATGGAAGCAAGCCGAGCAACGAGCCAGGAATTAGCATCAGATTACGGGGAGCGAGTCCAGGTCCACGAGCTTGACAGTGGAATGTATATCGTTTTGACGGCTCCCGTTACCGACGTTGTGTCCTTTCAAGGGTCTTTTATTTGCGTGCCGGATTTCGCGGCGGGTGAAGAGCTAGTTCGAAACCTGACCGTCTCGATGCTGGATAAGGGGACGCAGTCGCGAAGTAAAATCGAACTGGCTACCGAACTTGAAAGCATTGGAGCAGAAATAAATTTTTCTACGGACGGCGTTCGAGTTCGTGTTTCTGGTCGATCCCTGGCTGAAGACATCCCCAAGGTGCTGTCACTACTGGCAGAACAACTCAACGAGCCCTCCTTTTCAGATTCAGAGTTAACCCTGTTAAAGGGTCGGTATGAAGCAGCCCTCCGTAGAAGCTTATCAGAGACATCCACGATGGCCAGCGGCGCCTTATCACGCAGCGTGTATGGCCCGGATCATCCCTTCTACGTACATGAGCCTCTGGTTGAGATTGAAAGACTCGCAGCTATTTCCATAACCGAGATCGAGACATTTTTCGGATCACAGATGCATCGAACGGGCTTTTCTCTCGCGATTGTAGGCGAAACCGACTGGAAGCAAATAGAATCTGTAGTCAACAGCGTTTTTCTGTCAGATCATGACGATCGTGATTCAGCGTCCTCGCAACATTGGTCATTGATACCGCAAGAACCGGGCGAAGAAAAAATTATTATCGAGGACCGAGAAAACATTGATGTGAAATTCGGTCATGCCATTGAGATGACGCCTGTTGATGACGGCTATATCCCACTCTATCTTGGCAATTACATTCTCGGGGGGAATTTTTCCGCTCGTCTCATGAGTGTAATTCGTGATGAGATGGGTCTGACGTATGGCGTTCATTCATCTCTTTCGGGGATGGATAGCATGCATCATGGAGCATGGAGTATTTCGGTAACGTTGAGTCGGCATGCGCTTGAGAAGGGAATTGACGAGACCGTGAACCAGGCAAGACTATTTGTTGAAGAAGGGGTAACCGATAACGAGATCGAGGAGAAAAAGCAGACCATCATCGGCTCGTATAAGGTCGGCTTATCATCAACGCAAGCTCTGGCGAGTGCGCTCCTTCGAAACGCAGAAAAAGGGAGGGTGCCCTCCTATCTGGATGAATTTCCCAGATTGGTCGCCGAGATCACCACGTTGGGAGTAAACAACGAAATAACTGCACATCTCGATCCCGACCGACTACATGTGGCCATGGCCGGTTCGTTTGATTCGGAATAGAAACCCAGAGATGGAATGACGGACAGGTCGAGAATCAACCGTCCGGCATCACGAATGCGAGAATGATGTAGACGAAAATCCCAGGAAAACCAATTGAGATGAGCGAAAGAAGAATATATCCGACTCGAACCAGCGTAGGGTCCAAATCGAAGTAGTCTGCGATTCCTCCGCACACTCCGGCAACCATTTTATCGGTTGTAGACTTCTTCAGTTTACGTGTAGGCGCCATCTAACTATTCAAATTAACTGTCTCGAATGATGGTGATGCGTTCTTCCAGCGCCTTTTTCGCCGGGTCGGGCATGATGAAGGCTAGAAGGGCATAGGCCAAAATAAATGGAGGCCCAGCCGTTGCTATCGTAACCACTACGAAAGCAATCCGAACAAGTGTCGGATCGAGATTAAAATATTCACCAAGACCAGCACAAACCCCAAATATCTTCTTGTTTGCGCCCCTATAGAGCTTGCGTTTGCCCGTAGAAGATGAAACGGTCTGGTCGATCTTGCTTTGTTCCTTGTCCAGCTTCATCTGCTGTTTCGCAAGCTTCTTCTCGACCTTGAGTTTCTTCTTGTTCTTCTTATTCGGACGCCATGACAGGACGCCGAAACCCAGGAGAATGATGAAAATGCCCGCCACCCAGGGCAGCAGACTCGCGAGTACGGTGAGGTCGATTCCGGCTCCCCACAGTCCCAGCTGTTGAAAGATATAAGCGATTCCAACGAGAATGAGCGATAAACCTGCCAGTGTCGGTAAATTTAGAATACTCTTGGGCTTTTCGGCCTCTTCGTCAAAAAGCAGAGTATCCAGTTCATCGTCCGATAAAGTCTCTAAATCCAGAGACATATCATCGTACAAGGAACTCGGCTGTTCTTCGTAAACCGTTGATTGTGTTCGTGTTTTCGTCATTCTTTAAACCGTTTCCGGCGGGTTCTCCTACGCGATCCTTTGGGACAGGTTACGTTTTGTCTATTTCTACAACACCCTGCTCGGTCACGATTACGGAAATCGCGACATCGTGTTTTTCGCGTGGGATTTTGTCAACCAGGCATGCAGAGAAGATCGGGCATATGGTCGGGATATCCACAAGGGATAAAAACTCGTCGTAGTAGCCCATCCCATATCCCATTCGATGCCCGTTCCTGTCAGCGCCCAATCCTGGTGCAATTATCACATCGAGCTCATTCTCAGAAACGAAGGATTCGCAATCCGGTTCGGCGATTCCCCACTTATTATGTCGGAAGTTTTGAAGGGAGTTGACCCTGGCATGGCGCAGTCGTCCGCCATTCACTGGATCGGCCGAATACGATGATACAACAGGCATCACAAGGCGAACCGGAAGCTCAAATAGTATCTGGATAAACGGGCGGATGTCAGGTTCACGCCGCTCGATCATGGGCCAAAAAACATGAACGACTTCGCCGGGGATCCATGTGCGGAGCGATTCCAGGTGGCTACAGATCTTGCTACTATGGCGTTCATATTCAGACTTCGTCAAGGACGAGCGATACGCCTTGAATCGCTGCCGAGCGGCAGTCTTTTCATTGCTACCCGCCATCTGTTCCTGGTTCCGATTTAGAACGTTGAATCTCGTCGCAATATCTGGATAGAGGAGCGAACGAGAGACTCTTCTCGTGTTCGAACAAAAGAACTGATATTTGTTCTTTGCTGTTATCGTGAAGATAAAAAGGATTCATCTATAGTGGATAAGATCTCTGAGGGACCTGGGATTCACGAGCGGGCAAAATATTGTTTGTACTTCTATAGTGCCTTAACTTCACTTTTCTGTATCAACTTGGGGGGAATCCCTCTCTGAGGCTAGAAATAGCGATTGTATACTGCACGATTGTACCGTTCCGAGCCTAATGTTTGAAAGTTTAAGTCAAAAACTTGATGGTGCTCTCAAATCTGTCACCGGACAAGGACGGATTACTGAGCTGAACGTCGCTGAGACGATGCGCGAAATTCGCCGCGCATTGCTCGATGCTGATGTCAACTATCAAGTTGCAAAGGACTTTACAGAACGGGTAAGGGAGAAAGCTCTCGGTAGCGATGTTCTCGCGTCCGTCTCTCCCGGTCAGCTGTTGGTTAAAATCGTGCACGATGAACTCGTGTACTTTCTGGGAGACACGAGTGCAGAGCTCGAGCTTGCCCAACAGCCACCGACGGTAATATTGGTTGCTGGATTGCAGGGGTCGGGTAAGACCACTTTTTGTGGGAAGTTGGCCCTTCATCTCAAAAACCAGGGCCGAACGCCTATTTTGGCAGCAGCTGACGTCTACCGTCCAGCCGCTGTCGACCAGCTAAAGATGCTCGCGGCGGAGATAGATGTACCCGTCTATTCGATTGAGAAAGACGGTGAAGTGGTTCAGGATGCGGTACGCGTCGCCAGCGAAGCGGTCAGTGAAGCCCGAAAACGGGCTCGTGATGTGCTGATCGTGGACACGGCTGGCCGAATGCATGTCGACCAGGAGATGATGGAGGAAGTGGCCGAGATCAAAAAATCGGTCGACCCGGACGAAATTCTTTTCGTTGTTGACAGCATGACGGGTCAGGACGCCGTCAATGCAGCTAAGGAATTCAATCGACAGCTCGATTTTGACGGGGTTGTACTGACGAAGCTCGACGGTGATACGCGAGGAGGGGCAGCTTTATCGATCCGTTCGGTGGTCCAGAAGCCTATCAAATTTGCTTCGACCGGAGAGAAATTGGATGCGCTCACGGCGTTCCACCCAGACAGGATGGCTCAGCGCATCCTGGGAATGGGCGACGTTGTATCGCTGGTTGAAAAGGCAAGAGAACAGTTTGACGATGATCAGGCCCTAGCACTTCAGTCCAAGATTCGATCGGAAAAGTTTGATTTGGAGGACTTTCTGGATCAATTGGGCAAACTGAAGAAGATGGGATCACTTACAGACCTTGTCGGCATGATGCCCGGGATAGGGCGTCACGTTAAGGATATGGATATTGATGAGGATGCGTTTCGACATATCGAAGCGATCATTCACTCCATGACGATGGATGAGCGGCGGCGACCGGAGATTATTAACGGTGGTCGCCGCAGGAGAATTGCGAGTGGTAGTGGAGTCGAAGTCAGCGATGTAAATCAGCTGCTCAGGCAATTCAAGGACATGAAAAAAATGATGAAGACCATGACCAAACTCATGGGAAGTGGGCGAGCGCTGAACCTCGCCTCCCTCATGGGTAGTCAATAAATCTACTCGAGTAGAACCAAACGAAAAGGATAAGATAGTGTCAGTAAAGATTCGTCTACGCAGAATGGGTCGCAAAAAGCGTCCGGTTTATGGCGTCGTAGCAGCCGATTCAAGGTTTCCAAGGGATGGTCGCTATATCGAGGATCTCGGTCGGTATCAACCGTTGGATGAAACCGATAGTGTAAAGTTGAACAACGAGCGTGTACTCTATTGGCTTGAAAATGGTGCGCAGCCTTCAGATACAGTGCGTTCCATCCTCAGTAAGCATGGACTAATGCTTGCTCTTCACATGAAGCGAAAAGGATCCAGTGACGAAGAGATCTGGTTGGCTGTCGAATCCCACCGCTCAAAGTGGGCTGAGATTGAATCGTCGACAGTAAAAGAGACTGCGAAGGAAAAACGAGCCGCCGTCCTTATGGCCGAGGAAGGCCGAGCAAAGGAAAAGGCAGCAGAAGCAGCTAAGAAGCGGGCTAAATTGGAAGCCAAGGCTGAAGCTGAAATGGAGAAAGCCCGTGAGGCCGCCATAGAGGAGCGTGAGCAAGCGGCGGCGGAGGCACGCGTCGAACAGGGGGAGGCCAATGTAGAGCAGGAGCAATCTGATGCTTCGAAGGATACAGAGGCGACAGAACCAGAGGCCACCGCCGAGGAAGAGATCGTAGAAGAAGCTCCAGAGGCCACCGCCGAGGAAGAGATCGTAGAAGAAGCTCCAGAGGCCACCGCCGAGGAAGAGATCGTAGAAGAAGCTCCAGAGGCCACCGCCGAGGAAGAGATCGTAGAAGAAGCTCCAG
>BTQE01000080.1:0-15441 GCA_036985715.1 Rhodothermia bacterium | reverse complement strand
ACTAGGTAGAGTGGAAGCATCCCGTTGGGGGTTTTCTTTGCGCTCCACGCAACAATACGAACGCTGGCCATGAGTGAAAAACCGTCGTGAATAGGTGACGGATAAGGTGACGGTTTTTACCTGGATTAGCAAAAGGTCTCGCCGAGGTTTGGAATGAAATATGCCGATTTTGGACATTTACGGACGAAATCCGACGAAAACCCAGTGAGACCTGGGTCACCCATTATATCCCTTGGATATCGCACCCCTGGGGCCGCGTGCCTAGAAGCGTGTAATGACACTCGAAATGAGTCGCCGCAGGTCCGGCTCAGCCGATGCTGCGGCGGCCAGCACCTCTTCGATGGAAACCGGTTTGAGGGCGTCGGGAAAACACTCATCCGTGATCACCGAGAATGCAAGAACACGCATATCCATATGTCGGGCTACAATGACTTCCGGTACGGTACTCATCCCTACGACGTCTCCTCCAATAGCGCGTAAATAACGGTACTCAGCTTTTGTCTCCAGATTGGGTCCGGCGACCGCTATGTAAACTCCCTGAACCAGACGAACGCCGAGTTCCAGCGCCACCGACTCGGTGACGTCGCGTAGTGCGCGATCGTACGGTTCACTCATGTCCGGAAATCTCGGTCCCCATTCGTCCACATTTGGGCCTTCCAGCGGATTGGCATACTGTAGATTGATGTGATCCGTGATCATCATTATATCGCCGCGACGAAACAGAGGGTTCATTCCTCCGGCGGCGTTGGAAATGATCAGAGATTTGATTCCAAGCGACGAGAGGACGCGAACAGGCAGCGTGACCTCCTGGGCCGAGTAGCCTTCATAGAGGTGAAATCGACCCTGCATTGCCAACACAGGCACGCCTGAAAGCGTTCCAATAAGGAGCCGCCCGGTATGGGACTCGACCGTCGAGATTGGGAAGTTGGGAATTTCGTTGTACGGAATGGAATCCGACGTATCGATGTCCTCTGCGAGGGCGCCCAAACCCGTGCCAAGTATGACGGCTACTTGAGGGATCTCCTCGATTCGAATGGACAGATAATCTCTGGCGGCATTCACAGCCTCCAGAGCAGGTGAGTTATCCAAAATTCAGATCGTCCTCGACGTTAATTCTCTTGGTCCTCAGTTCTCCAGGTCCTCCAGTATACGCCTGATCTTCTCAATCTCGTCAGATACTTCCGGTTCTTTCGGCTTGGCATCTTTCCTGGATGCCGTCTTCTTGGAATCGGATTTCGAATCGACCTGAGCATCCTCGGGGTCTTGCGTCCCACCGTCCGGTACAGCCTCGTCTTCTGAGGAAGGGTCATCCGCTGAGTCAGCATCCACAGGCTCAAGAGCCTCTATCTCAGCTTCGTCGGTGGATGCGGATAAGTTCTCCGTCTCTGAGTATTCTTCCATCAATTCTGGAGATTCGGCAGGCATCAGCCTGATGTAATTGATTGGAGCTTCACTTTCGTACTGCGCGAGAATTTCCAGTTCGGACATCAGGAAGGCGCGCAACTTGGCTACGATCTCTTTCTGCCGAACGGAGTATTTCGCAGCATCTTTTCGAATGTCCAGCCGCTCCGTTTCCGCGTTTCTCGTGATATCGACGGACTTTGATTCAGCTTCTTCTAAAACCAGCCTGGCTTTGTGCTCAGCGTTCTCAAGGGTCAGTTTGGCCCCATCCTTGGCCGTTTTTAGTGCTTGTTCCAGCGCCTCTTCGACCTTCTGATAGTGCTCGAGTTTGACGTCCAGATCTTTGGTTTTTTCTTCTTCGCGTCTCAGGTCGTCAACAAGTTCCTGCCACTGATTGGCGACCAGTTGAAGAAATGCGTCGACTTCCTCCTTGTCATAACCGCGGACAACGCGGGTAAAATCCTGCTTTCTAATGTCCAGAGAGGAGAGTTTCATTGTGTAGCCTATTCTCGTAATCGAGGTTCGCTTGTCGGAGAAGGGCGTGCCTTCAAAGATAAGGAATCGGCCGAGTCTGGCATTTCTATACTGCTATCTAGTTCAAGCAGGACATCAGATTCGATACTCTCCAGTGTTTCAAGTCTTTGCTGGAGGCTATTCAGACGTTTTTCGAGCTCTGACACCCTTTCGAGAGATGCCACAGTGCGTTCGCCATCATATTGTTTAAGAGCTTTCAGTGCCACCCAAGCAAGAAAAGCAACAATTAATACTAGAAATACCCCGAAATACATCATAATTCATCAGGAAATGCTAGTAGCCGCTACACGACATGAGCGATTACTGGTTCGTGTTGGCGCGTTCGCCAAATATAGCATTTCCCAACCGGAGATGAGTGGCCCCTTCTTCAATGGCTATTTCGTAATCCTGAGTCATTCCCATGGAGAGGGTTTCCATCGAAGCCTGATCGCCGAGAGGCCCGCAATACGTAACCGAAAGTTCCCGAAGCTTCGCAAGTTCAGGTCTGATGGACTCCGGGTCCCTTGCGGGACGTGCCATTCCCATCAACCCCTTAATGATCAAATGTTCAAATCCGGAGGCTGTGGAGAGAAAGGGATGAAGGTCCTCCGGTGCCACTCCATACTTGGAGTCTTCTCCTGAAATATTGACCTGGACGAGGCATTGCTGTTGGGTCTTTGCCTGCTCTGCTCGTTTGTCCAGTTCTTTTGCGAGCCTCAGGCTGTCGAGTGCATGAAAAAGACTGGATACGTTTATAACCTCTCGCGCTTTGTTTCGCTGGAGATGTCCGATCATGTGCCAATTGATTTCACTGTAGTCCGGTTGATGCTGGAACGATTCGGACTTGGATATGAGTTCCTGAACCAGGTTCTCGCCGAAGTCCCGGTGGCCCAAATCGTAGAGCACTCTGATATGGCTCTCGGAAAAAGTCTTGGAGACTGCAACCAGAGTTATCTCATCGACGCCGCGTCCCGCCTGAGTACAGGCATAGGAGATGCGCTGGTTGACACTCTCGTATTGTCTCTTTATTGCATCCGGATCTGGTCTAGACATGTTGTTCTCCCCCACCGCGATCAATTAATTGCGTTGCTTTCTTCCTACGGTAGTCGTCAGACTTCTGCCCTCAAGACTTCCAGCGGCTTTTTGGCATACACTCCACGTGAATTTAGGAGTCCGATCGTTAAGGTCATGAGTACTTCAAACACGACCAGGCCAATAAGCTGAAGTGTCGGAACCACAAAATCAATTTCAAAAACGAACGTGGACAGGGCCCATCCTCCCCCAAGCGCCAGGATGATTCCCGCTGCCGCTGCCAAAGTTCCAAGCGCGATATACTCCACGAACATGATTCGTAGCACCTGTGATCTTGATGCTCCGATGGTCTTGAGCAACACACTCTCTTCGATTCGTTGAAAACGGCTGATCAGGACTGCCCCTGAGAGAACGATCAGTCCTGTTATGATCGTAAACAAGGACATAAATCTGACAATAAAGGCGATTCGAGAAAATATCGCATCGAATACATTCATCACGAGTGAAATATCGATGGCTGAAACATTGGCGTATCTCCTGACAATAGCCGATTGAACCGCCGCCGATTCGGATTCAGTTTCTGTTCTCGTGAGGACTACGTTGAACTGGGGCGCTTCCTCCAACACTCCGACTGGAAATATGAAGTAAAAATTCGTCTGTATTCTGTGCCAGTCAACAGTGCGAATGCTTGAGATTCGGGTGTCCATCTCGATACCCTGGATGTCAAAACTGACCGTGTCCCCGAGCGAGACATCCAACATTCCGGCAATTCCTTCTTCAATCGAAACCGGGATTAAATCGACGGTGTCCGGGTTCACCCTCGGCTCCATCACTCCCGCGATGAGAACCTCTGAATCCGTAAGGCCCTCGCGATACGACGAGCGATACTCGCGTCGGTAGGCCCAGCTGAGCTTCCTGGTCGTATCGGCCCGCATGGAGGAAATCGTCGTCCCGTTTATCCCGGAAATCCGCATCGAAACGATCGGTACTCGGGCAAGAACGGGCAAATTTTTTCTCTCAAGTTCTTCTTCCACACCATCCGCCTGATTCGACTGAATGTCGAAAAAGACAAGATTGGGTCGGTCCCCCTCAGCGACGAGCGACATTTGTTTGAGAAGAGAATTTTGAGAAAGCAGTATCGTCGCAATCAAAAACGTACCCATCCCGAGCGCCAGGGTCATGATCAGCGTTTGATTGTGCGGACGAAACAGGTTGGCTATACCCTGGCGGGTCACATACGAAAGCTTCGTGGGAGTATGGTTCTTCAAGAGTCGGATCATCGTTTTCGCAACGACGGCGAGAGCGCCAAATACAACCAATAGACTCAGCGAGTAACCCAAACCGATCTTTAGAGTTGGAGACTGAATGATCGCAAATACGGACACGGACAGCCCGATTGCGATCGTAACTAGCCACCAAAGACGTGATTTTTGGCCTCGGATGTCGGCCTCCAAGTCTGCACGCAGGGCCAGAAGTGGAGATACGTCTTTCACCACCAACAGGGGCAGTAGCGCAAAAAGAACAGTCACCCCGAGACCGATTCCTGACCCCAGCCATACCGCACTCCAGGATAGAGAGAAATCGACACTGACGGGTAAAAAATCTCCAAGCACAAGCGGCAAGGATGCCTGTATCGCGAGGCCCAGCAAGCTGCCAAATACGGCCCCAATTAGGCCCATACCGATTGCCTGAATGAGGTAGACTGAAAACGTCGACCAGGTTCGAGATCCAAAGCATCTGAGGATCGCGACTGTACGAATCCGCTGCCGCACATAAACGTGTACGGAGCTCGCCACTCCCAGACTTCCCAACAAGAGGGACATGAATCCAACAAGACTCAGGAAACGGTACAAGTTGGTCAACGAGCGGTCCCACCCCTCCTTTTCTTCCTCAACCGTGTCTGTACGAACCTGGGCCTCCCTCAAGCGCGGAAGCAGGTTTTCAACTATCGCATCCGCATCTCTGCCTTCGGGAAATCGGAAATACACTTCATAGTCGGCTCGACTGCCCGCTTGAAGCAAGCTTTCATCCAGATGGGCCAACGGGATATAGACCCTCGGACTGAAAAGCATAATCGCCGCTGTTTCGCGCGGAGTCTGGATCAGTTTACCGGCGATGCGATAGCTAATTGTACCGATTCGAATCGAGTCTCCCACCGCCGCGTCGAATTGACTCATCAGGGTCCCATCCACCAGAGCATTCTTTCCCGTCAGGAATGTAGTTGCCGCCTCCGGCGGGTCCGTCTCGATTGCTCCGTAGTAAGGAAATCCCTGTTCCTGTGCCCTGACGGTTGAGAGTCTCACGTCATCCGTTCGCTTGAAATAAGTCATGGATGAGAATGAGATGCGCCTACTCTGTAATCCTCCCAAAGAATCGATGACGGATTCAATTTCCTCAGGAAACGGCCGAGAACTTTCAAAGCTAAGGTCAGCCCCCAAGAGCGTTTCGGCCTCCCTGTCAATGGCATTGCGAAGGTTGTCGCCGAATGAGTTTATGGAAACCAGAGCCGCTACCCCGAGGACCATCGAGGACATGTACAGCAGCATTCGTCGACGACTGCCTCGACTGTCTCTCCACGCGAATTTCAGATACCAGGGAGCCATTTATCCAAGCCCTGAACTGATTTCTTGTAAAGGATTGACGAGTGGTTCCAAGGCAGTATCGGAGATGATTTTCCCGCCCTTTAGACCCAATATTCTACCAGTCCGCGCAGTCAACTCCATATCGTGGGTCACCAGCACCAAGGTGGTACCGGATGTACGGTTCAGATCGAACAGAAGCTCGATGACGGCATCGCCCGTCTCTGCATCCAGATTGCCCGTCGGCTCATCGGCAAAAAGAATACTCGGACGATTGACAAATGCCCGCGCAAGGCCCACGCGTTGCTGCTCCCCTCCGGATAGCTGCGCCGGGTAGTGGTGGGTTCGATCTGAGAGTCCTACTCGATCGAGTAGATCCAGTGCGATCTGTCTGACCTCTTTATTTCCGCGTAGCTCACCCGGCACCATCACATTCTCCAAAGCGGTCAGAGTCGGTATCAACCTGAACGTTTGAAAAACGAAGCCGACGTGTTTATTTCGAACCGAGGATCGCTCGTCCTCCGATAGATTTCCGAGATTGTGCCCACAGAGTACAACTGTTCCGGCAGACGGATCGTCCAACCCCGCACTCAGACCAAGAAGAGTCGTCTTTCCACTTCCTGAAGGCCCTACAATAGTGCATGTATCGCCTTCGTCCAGGTCAAAGGAAATATCGGAAAGAACCGTGATGATTTTATCTCCGCTTGGAAACGTCTTCGAAAGATGGGATACCGAGAGAACGGCTGACATTTGCGCTCGAATTGAAACCTGGACGAAACCGGCCGGTTGTTGTGATTCTTTCTAGGATTTACGGCTCTATGAAATCGAAACTGCTATACCAATTAGTCCTGATTGGGGTCCTGATGGCGTCAGGATGTTCTGCACCCGATAAGACGGAGACAGGTTTGGAGATCGAAGAGCCGCCTAAGCGAGAACCAGAAGAGTACAACGTTAAAGAACCAATCATGGATAATTCGCCGGAATTAAAGGATGATCGATATCGAGTTGTCTTTTTAGGCAATAGTATTACCGCCGGATACGGTGTCGATGAGGAAGCTGCGTTTCCTTCCCTGATACAAATTCGCATTGATGACGAGAAGTTGCCGTTTAAGATCGTGAACTCCGGGTTCAGCGGAGATACGAGCAGCGGAGGGCTGAGTCGAATGAACTGGCTCCTCCGAAATCCAATCGATGTTTTGGTTTTGGAACTTGGAGGTAATGACGGCCTGCGCGGAATCGATCTTTCGCTGACTCGATCCAATCTGGAAGGGATTGTTGATCAAACACTGGAAAAATATCCGGAGTGTAAACTTTTGATTGCCGGAATGATGGTTCCACCCAACCTGGGTCATGAATACGCACAGACCTTTCGCGAAATCTATCCCTGGCTTTCTGAGAAGTATGACGCCGACCTCATCCCATTCATTCTTGAAGGAGTTGGGGGTGTAAGGGAGCTCAACCAAGCGGACGGCATTCACCCGACCGCCGAGGGCCATGCAATCATCGCCGAGACCGTGTGGAAGTATCTTGAACCCGTTTTACGGCGTTTCGAAGATCTTTCACCCGGTTCGTAACCGGGAATCCAGGACCGAGAGCTGTTAGAGATGCTTGATTTCGGCAACGATCTGGGTGATCGAGTCTTTCGCATCTCCAAAGAGCATGCGATTATTCGCATTATAGAACAGTTCATTACCGATCCCTGCGTATCCCGGTCGCATGCTTCTCTTTAGGACAATCGATGTCCTGGACTTATCCACGTTTAGAATCGGCATGCCATAAATAGGACTCGACTTATCATGTCTGGCTGCTGGATTGACCACATCATTTGCACCAATGATGAGCGCCACGTCGCAGGTGTCGAATTCGCCATTGATCTCATCCATTTCAAAAAGTTGATCATAGGGTACGTTCGCCTCCGCTAGCAAAACATTCATGTGTCCCGGCATTCTGCCCGCTACTGGATGGACCGCGAACTTTACGGATATGTCTCTTTTGAGAAGCTCCTCCGACAATTCCCGAACTGCGTGCTGTGCCTGAGCGACCGCCATACCGTAGCCCGGTACGATAATGACGTTCTCGGCGTACGAAAGAAGGATCGCCGTATCGTCCGGCGTAGTTGATTGAACCGTCTTTCCTTCAAGAGAAGTTGGCGTTGATTCTTCATCGTGCGTGTCGCCCCCGAATCCTCCCAACAGCACGTTGAAAAGCGAGCGATTCATGGCGACGCACATGATGTTCGTCAGAATGAAACCTGAAGCTCCTACGAGCGCACCACTCACAATCAGCGCCGTGTTATCGAGCACGAATCCGGTGGCCGCCGCCGCCAATCCGGAATATGAGTTGAGCAGAGCAACGACCACGGGCATATCAGCGCCTCCGATCGGAATAACAAGCAAAATACCGAGAACGAATGCAATAGCTGTTATGATGAGCGCTCCGGTGACGACTGGATCCGAAACCTGCGGGAACTCTCCGGCCCCCGTGACCATGAAAACCCCACCGGCAACCACGCCTGCGACCAACAACAGCGTAAGCGGACGCATCCCGGGAAATGAGATCGGATTCCCACTAATTTTTCCGGCAAGTTTTCCAAAAGCAATAAAACTTCCCGTAAACGTAACCATACCAATCAGAAGACTCAGCGCAATCGTGATCGCAGCCGTCGAGGAAAACAGAAAACCGTCGGGGCCGATCTCGGCATTGGGCATCATGATGCGGGCGATCTCCGCGCCGGCAACTCCGACGGAGGCCAACCCGCCAAAGCCGTTAAATGCGGCGACGAGCTCTGGCATTCCTGTCATCTGCACTCTCTTAGCCAGTATGGCTCCAATCAGACCCCCGAGCGCGAGACCTCCGATCATCTCGACGGGGGTTAGAATATTGTGCACGAAAAGGGTAGCGACAATGGCTACCAGCATACCGATTGCGGCCAGCTGATTCCCATGCCGAGCCGTAGCCGGCGATTGAAGCCTTTTCAGGCCAAAAATAAATAGGACCGCTGCCAGCAGATAGGCAATATCAATTAAGGCTGTAGCCATAAGATCGATTAGAAATAGAATTCAGAATAGAGGTGACGCCTTCAGATCGGGGTTCCCTGTTAGTCTTTCCTTTTAAACATCTGGAGCATGCGGTCGGTAACCAGGAATCCACCGATGACATTGATCGTCGCGACGACGAGTGCCACGAAGCCAATCCACTTGGCCCACTCTCCCCCGACCATCCCGGCCACGACGAGTGCTCCAACAATGGTAATACCGCTGATGGCGTTCGAACCCGACATGAGTGGTGTGTGAAGCGTTTGGGGCACTTTGCTGATGACTTCCATCCCGATAAAGGCCGCTAGAACAAATACGATGATGTTTTCTAATAACATGACGTTGCTACTTACTATGATGTCGTTTCAGTCTCGAGGAGTCCTTTGACTCTTTCGTGGACCACCTGGCCGTCGTGTGACACGCAGGCTCCTGCGAATACTTCATCGTCAAAGTTGACTACGAATCCGCTTTCCTCTGTGAACTCCTCGACGACGGCCAATAATGTTTTTGCATAGAGCTGACTGGCATGCACCGCCATTTCGGCAGGGAGATTCAGTGGGCCGAAAATGGTAACTCCGTGTTCGACGACCGTCTCTCCAGGACGGGTGAGCTCGCAGTTCCCTCCACTGACCGCAGCCGTATCAACGATGACCGATCCCGAATGCATCGCCTTGACGGCCTCAGCAGTGACTAGAATAGGAGCTTGCCGACCGGGGATAAGAGCCGTTGTCACGACGACATCTGATTTCCCAATGAAAGGAACGAGTAATTCAGTCTGACGCTTCGCTTTCTCCTCCATCATGGCTTTGGCGTATCCGTCGGAATCCTGCATGTCGTCAATTTCCAGCTCAAGTTCGACAAACGTGGCGCCAAGGCTCTGGACCTCTTCGCGCACGGCGTCGCGGATGTCGTATCCGGATACCCGGGCTCCCAGACGCTTTGCTGTCGCAATGGCCTGAAGCCCTGCGACACCTGCGCCGAGGACCAAGACGTTGGCCGGACGTACTGTTCCCGCTGCGGTCGTAAGAAGTGGAAAGAATTTGGGCAGCGTAGAGGCTGCAAACAATACAGCGCGGTATCCACCAATGGAACTGAGAGCTGAGAGCGCATCCATTTTCTGGGCGCGCGAAATCCTGGGTACGAGCTCCATAGAAAGTGCCGTCACGTTTCGGGAAGCCAATTTTTCCGCGATGGACGGATTATCGAGTGGATTAAGAAATCCAATCAGAACTGCTTTTTCTCCTAGGGCCTGAATTTCCTCATCGGACGGCGGCTGCACCTTTAATACAATATCGGAACCCAGTGCCTCCTCCCTATTTCCGATTCGAGCTCCAGCCTCTTGATATTCACTATCGGGATAGTGGGCCGACTCTCCGGCCCCTTTTTCGACAATAATAGATGCTCCTGCTTTGGAAAGTCGCGCGACCGTCTCTGGAACGAGTGCGACGAGTTGTTCACCCGGAGTGCGTTCAGTGGGAACGCCTATCGTATATGCCATAGTAGATTTGTAAGGGTCGAATTTTGTCGCGCACTATATACACATAGAGCCGGCCGTGCGCAACGTGATTTTGAAGTGGTGTTTCCCGGCTCGACAAGTTCACGAGCTCGCTTACCTCTATCCATGAAGTCGTTCAAACTCATCCATAAATGAAACAAGTGCGTCTACCGCCTCCGGTTCACACGCGTTATAGATGGAGGCCCGAATTCCTCCCACACTTCGGTGACCTTTGAGCGAGAGCAATCCGCTTGTACTGGCATATTCAATAAAAACCGCTTCCAGATCTTCAGTGGGTAACCGGAATGTTACGTTCATCAGGGATCGAGATGCCACGTCGGCCGTGCCACGATAGAACTCGTTCCGATCTATCCGTTCGTAGAGAACACCGGCTTTGTTTTCATTTCTCTGCTGCATGGCAGGAATACCGCCCAGCGTTGCGAGCCACCTTAAAACCTTTTCTACGACGTATACCGCAAACACGGGAGGCGTATTGAACAGCTTGGACGTGTGCGTCCCATAATTCATGATCGTCGGAAGATCGTCCTTTCTTTTCGAAAGAAAGTCATTTCTTATGAGAACAATCGTGGTCCCCGCTGGCCCGAGATTCTTCTGAGCACCTGCGTAGATTAGGCCATGTTTGTCCACGTCGATGACCTGTCCGAGAAAATCACTGGATGCATCGCAAACGAGTGGAGCATCAACGTGTGGAGTTGACCGGAACTGAGTCCCGAAAATGGTATTGTTGGATGTGTAGTGCAGATAAACGGCCTCTTCGGCAGTCGACCAGGTATCAGGGTCGGGTATCGCACCAAATTGGTTCTCCTCACCCGTCGCGGCCACGCGCGCATCGCCGAGCCTTTTGGCTTCAGCATAGGATTTCTTAGCCCAGGCACCAGTAATGACGTAGTCGGCGACAGCATTTACACCGAGAAAATTCAATGGAACCTGATAGAACTGCATCGAAGCGCCGCCTTGAAGAAAGAGGATCTGCCAGTCTTCAGAAAGGTCTAACAGCGACCTTAGATGCGCGCGAGCGCTTTCTTCGATAGCCGAATACTCTGGAGACCGATGGCTGATCTCCATCACCGAAGCTCCCGCGTCTTTATACTCCAGCATTTCGGCTTGAACTTCCTCCAGAACCTCAACGGGAAGCGTACCCGGTCCTGCTGAGAAATTATGCTTACGCTCCATTCCGATTCTCCTCGCTCAAGCCTGATTCTTGCTCATGGCGCTTCGTACCTAAAGATCGATCAGACTTACAGCAAGTACGTCTGAGTTTGCTTGAATTCGCTCAAGCACATCTTGCTCGACGATACCTGAAAAACGGATACTCGCGCATGCGGCATTCGCCCCGGCGAACACCAGGTTTTCCATTTCCTGTACGTTCCACTCGGCCAGTCTGACTTCTTCTAGAACCGAAGCCAATACTCCGACCCGGTCCAGATGGCGTACCGTCAATTGGTGCGTGGCCGGTGTCTTCTCTGCAATATTTACACAATTCGGGACCGAATTCGTCGCTGCATAGGTTAGAATGACCCGGGCCGCTTCTTCGGCGATCGCTTCTTGAGCCTGCGCTGTGGATGCTCCGATGTGATGCGTTAAATAAACATCTTGCCGCTCTGCCAAAGGATGTGAAAGCTCCCCATCTTTATACGCAGGCTCCTTGGAAAATACGTCCAGGGCTACACGGATACCTTTCTCCTCCATCGCTTTATACATCGCTTCTTCATCAACGACTGAACTGCGGGTCGTATTGATAAAAAATGCGCCCGGGTTCATTGCGTTGAAAAACTCCGGTCCGGCCAGCGATTCAGTTTCGGGAGTGGCTGCAACATGGAGCGTGATGACGTCTGCTTTCGTCGCGACATCATCGGGTGTTTCCGCTCGCTCAATGCCCAAATAGTCGGCTTTTTCATCCGTCAGAGATCGGCTCCACCCCACCACATGCATATCGAAAGCGAGTGCACGGCGGACCACTTCCTGTCCGATGCTTCCGAGTCCAATGACTCCCAACGTCCGCCCCTTGACGCCGCTCGCTTTACCATATTTAGCCTTATTCCATTTTCCTCTTCTCGCGTCGATCACATTGTCGGGGATCGAACGGTCAAGGGAGAGCATCAAACCCACGGTCAGCTCCGCGACCGCTGCGGCATTCTTTCCGGGGCAATTCGCTACAAAAACGCCTCGATCTGAAGCCCTGGTCACATCAATATTGTCGTATCCCGCACCGGCACGAACAATGAGCTCCAAATCGGAAGATTGGTCAATCGCCTCAGCGGGTACTTTCGTCGAGCGAACGATCAAAACCGTCGGTTGCACCTCTGAAAGAGCCTCGAGCAATTGGTCTCCCTTCACGTCCGGGCGACTTACCACCTCGTGACCGCTGCTGATCAGCAGATCAACCGCGGACGCCGAAAGTCTGTCTGCAAGAAGAATTCTCATGATCGTACTCCCTTTCTGTGATATCCAACTGTGGCTGCTTAAAAGAGATGGACCAATAAGCCACTTCTCAATTTCGGTTCGAACCAGGTCGACTTCGGCGGCATGAGCAAATCGGCATCAGAGACATCGACCAGCTCTTGAATACTAGTCGGATACATGGAAATCGCCATTTCTGCCTGTTCGGAGTCCACGAGTCGCTCCAGTTCGTCCGTTCCTCGAATTCCACCGACAAAATCAATATTTGAATCCGTGCGAGAGTCGGTAATATTCAACATGGGCTCAAGGACATTGCTACTCAGCCGGCCCACATCCAGTCGATCCACGACCGACGCATCTTCCGTGGCGGGTAACTTGAAACCGGTCCACCTGCCGTCCAGGTATACTGCGATTTCGCCTTTGCGTTCGGGCACCGGTTCTGAAGATGATCCGGCCGGAAGAGACTCGTTCAGCATCGTCAGAAAATCACTCTTCGGGAGAGGAAGCTTTCGAATGATCCGATTGTATGCTAGAATCTCCATGTTGCCCATCGGAAACAGAACCGCAGGAAAAAATCCCACTTCGGAAGATGAATCGCCTGCGCTTGCCAGCTCCGCTGCCGTGCGGCTCGCGGCTTTGCAGCGGTGATGCCCGTCGGCCACGTATAACCTGTCAATCTCTTCGAAACAAGCCACCAGATACGCGGGTGCTGCCGTTCGCCATATGGTATGCTGGATCCCGTCTGGCGAAGTAAAATCGTAGAGGGGTTCCTCAGCCACCGTCTCGCTTAAATTTTCGCCGACGCCGTCATGGTCTCTGAATGTAAGCATAATGGGTTCCGCATGAGCACGCTGCGCGACGATATGACGAGTCCGGTCATCCTCTTTGGCCTGACGCGTTTTTTCATGCTTCAGGATCACCCCTGAATCGTAATCGGAGACGGCTACACAACCGAAAATTCCGGTCTGAGCCCGACCATTCATGATGAGTCGATATACGTAAAGAGATGGCTCGTTTTCCATTAGCGAATCGGGACCTGAAACGTACGTTCCTAGATTTTCAGCACCTTTGGCGTAGACCGATTCGTCGTACTCGCTCACGCCGTTTGAAAGATCGATTTCAGGCCGGATGACATGAAGGAAACTTCTCGGTTTTCCCTCGGCCAAGCGTCTAGCCTCGTTCGTAGTGACGACGTCATAGGGAACGCAAGCTACTTCCAGGGCGCTTTCCGGAAGCGGTCTAACTGCACGAAATGGATGAAGAATGGACATGGTTCCTATTCAGGATTCCTTCGGCGAGGTGCCCCAAAAATACGTATGCAGTGGCTCTCCCTCACCCGAACGATCGACGTCAATGTCGAGTTAACAGAAAAGACACACCATTCAATACGTCTCGGCGCCCGTTTGGAGCCATTTGAGTTGTTCTGGGCTTGAAATAACCGTAACTTCGGCGCCTTACATCGCGGGGTGGAGCAGCTGGTAGCTCATCGGGCTCATAACCCGAAGGTCGTGGGTTCAAATCCCACCCCCGCTACAGCACGCTGCAGAAAAGGGTACAGTTCGCTTTGAACCGTACCCTTTTTAATTGTGCGACTCGTTTTTCCCCCATACACGTGAAGGATCAAAAAATCGTACGAGTGATTCCTGCGCCTGTTTAGCGTCCTCGTATCCGATCTCAATCAACCGGGTTGCATATTCGGGTTCAAAGAGAATCATGGACAGCCAGTCCGGTGATTTCGTGTCCTTACTGCCCAGCCCTTTTCCGATGAGCTTCAAAATTCCTCCAAGGTCCGCTTCAAACTGTCTGGACAATTTTCCCAGATCGACAGAAGGCCTCAGTACGAGTAGGTCTATCGGACGCATGCCCTGACGTTTTCGTGAGGGTACGGAACGTAGCAGTTCATTCATTCGCTCGAGCAATGCTGCATCCTGATCGAGTCGGTCTAGAAAAATGGCATTCAACAACAGTCCAAAAATTTGTGCTGCAGGAGGATACCCCTGGACGAGCGGTTCATCGGCTTCGCTCCGAGATCGACCATAGCGTGTCGATATCGCGAGTATTCTGTCCGCTCCGAGGTGAACTGCCGGACTTAACGGGTCGGCCATACGAATGCCGCCGTCACCATACCAGGTGTCGCCAAGTTGGATCGCAGGAAATAGGAACGGAAGGGATGACGAAGCCATAATGTGATCAACAGTCAACTCTTCCTTGTAACTCACGCGGTCAGATCGATCCCAATTTTCCAGGTTGCGCCCGTCCGTCCACGCAACCGTTTGACCCGTGGCGTAATTGGTGGTGATAAAGGCGCACGCATCGAGTACACCGTCCTGGATGTTCTTTCGAATCCCGGTCAGGATGCCATCGGCTGCACCGAGGCTCTTGGTTAGAAAAGAATGCAGGGGATCAGTATGTACAAGTCCGTACCGGGGGATCAACTCTCCCGATTCCTCAGCGCCGGTTTTCCTGAGGACGTTCCAGAACAACTGGAATCCAGACGTTGATTCATAAACATCGTCGGAAGTAAGTTTTTCCCACGTATTTACAAGATTGTGGGCTGCCGCTTGAAATCCTCGGAGATCGTTGGAAATGTAGGCTGCGTTTAATGAACCGGCAGATACACCCGTAATAATAGACAGGTCGACGTGAGGAAGAGCGTCAGCCATAAACTGGAGAACACCTGCCTGATATGACGCCCGCGCACCTCCTCCCCCCAGCACCAAGCCATAGCGGCAAGAGCGGGTGCCCGACCCGAGTCGAAATTTCATTCGTTCTATCGAATCCCACATATCAGGAAAATCGTCGTTGGTCAGGTGATCGCTCGGAACGCTCCCAGAAAGCTCGCATTAGACTGAAGTTCAGTGTCCAGGACCGGGTAATCTAGTCGGTAAGTCACAGTAATATAAAGGGTTAGTGAATAATAATGTTTTACATAATGTTCCCATGTAATTCACAATAACATCCTTGC
>BTQE01000079.1:0-15625 GCA_036985715.1 Rhodothermia bacterium | reverse complement strand
TCTTCAGCGAAGGCTTCTAATGGTGCAGCATCTTGAGCTGTAGCATCCGGGTCTTCCACTGTGACCTCGTCTTCCGCAGCCACCTCAACGGTTCCCTCTTCCTCGATAGCCTCAGAAGTTTCTCCTTCAGCAACCTCATCCAACTCGTCGGCAATGTCCGTGGCGAGTCCTACAGGGCCCGCGGTGACGGATGCCACGGTAGCCGCACGTTTGCGACCGGCACGGCGGGTTCGCTTCTTTTTACCGTCACTTGATCCAAACGGCTTAACGTCGTTGTAATCAACGAGTTCAATGATAGCCATTTCGGCTGAATCACCTGCTCTCTGTCCGAGTTTAATCACCCGCGTATATCCGCCTGGGCGGTCGGCTACTCGCGTGGCGATCTCGGAAAAGAGCTCTGTAACCACGGCCTTATCCTGCAGATGCCTGAAGGCCTGGCGACGATTGTGCATCGTATCCTCTTTCGATCGATTGATCAGAGGCTCGACGTACATCCGTAGCGCACGGGCTTTCGTCAACGTCGTCGTGATTCTCTTATGCCGAATCAGTGCATTGGACAGCGCTGCCAAGGTCGCCTTGCGGTGGGATTGCGTTCGCCCAAGTTTGAATCCTTTGTTCTGATGTCTCATCGTCTACAACTTGATCAACACTATTTCTGAGTACAGTAAACTGCTGTCAACCTTCTTTAACTTCTTCCAGGTAATTACCTACGTCCATACCAAAGCCCAAATTCCGTTCATCCAGAACCTGGAGCAACTCCTGTAAAGATTTGCGACCGAAATTCCTGAACTTCAACATCTCTGACTCCTCGCGCCGCACAAGATCGCCGATCGTCTTGATGTTGGCTGCTTTAAGACAATTGTGCGCCCGTACAGACAGATCTAGTTCATCAACGGATTGCGCCAACAGCTCTCTCACGCGCTGAACTTCCGCATCGACTTCCTTCTCTTCTTCCGTAGGCTGTGGCTCAGCATCCATTTTAATGAACAAGCTGACGTGGTCCCTCATAATAGATGCCGCCTGCGCAAGCGCATCTTCCGGGAGCACGGATCCATCGGTCGCTACCTCTATGGTCAACTTTTCATAGTCAATCTTCTCGCCAACGCGCGTCTGCTGAACTGTGTAACGCACGTTTTCAATCGGCGTGAATATGGCGTCCATGGCCACGACTCCGATTGGATCATCTGCCTTCTTGTTCTCATCAGCGGGCACATATCCTCTACCGCGTTCCATACGCAGTTCCACAGAGAAGTTGGCCTCCTTCGAGAGCGAAGCGATGTGATGGTCCGGGTTTAAAACTTCGTAATCACTCGTTGCCGCGGCAATGTCAGATGCTTTCCATTCGCCGCCGCCCTTTACGATTACGTGAATATTTCCATCTGCGCCTTCGGTGGAACGAAAACGAACTCCTTTCAAGTTTAGGATGATATCGGCAACGTCTTCCGTTACCCCCTCAATTGTTGAGAATTCATGTTGTACGCCATCAATCTTCAGTGCGGTGATAGCGACACCTTGAAGAGACGAAAGCAACATGCGTCGAAGGGCGTTCCCAATCGTTACGCCGTAGCCTCTTTCAAGCGGCTGAATTACAAATCTTCCGTGAGTATCTGTTGTTTCTTCTAACTGTACGCCGTCTGGCATCTGAATCGAGTAAGTGCTCATATCAGCTGGGTCAGTGCATGTGTAAAAAATGACCCCGGTTCATCACCGGGAAATAGCGTCGAATCGTTTACTTCGAATACAGCTCGACGATGAGCTGTTCGCGGATATTCTCTGGAATGTCTTCGCGGTTCGGGTAGTCGAGGAACTTCCCCCGAAGCCTGTTTCTATCGACTTCAAGCCAAGGGGCGCTCCGTCTCGTGCGTTTTACTGCATCCTGGATAACAAAAAGATGTCGGCTACGCGGACGAATCGAGATGATATCTCCGGAGCGTACCTGTGCAGACGGAATATCGACAACCTGGTCGTTCACCATGACGTGTCCGTGGTTCACGAGCTGCCTTGCCTGCCTTCGCGTCACCGAAAATCCCAGACGGAATACTGTGTTGTCCAGTCTGGCCTCGAGGAATTTCAACAGGTTCTCACCAGTAATTCCTTTCTTTCGGGCCGCTTTCTCAAAGAGATTGCGAAATTGTCGCTCCAACAATCCGTAGGTATGTTTTGCCTTTTGCTTCTCTTTGAGCTGGATTGCGTATTCGCTGTCCTTCTGCCTCCTCCCGCGACCGTGCTGCCCGGGTGGATGTGGTTTACGTTCCAGCGCTTTGCTGGGACCGAAAATCGGCTCTTTGAATCGCCGAGCGATTTTCTGTTTTGGGCCTCGGTATCGGGCCATATGACAATTCCTCTCGTTTGGTGTTTTAAGTACAAACGTACGGGCGCCGTCAGCACACCCGTAGCAGGGCTTATGGTAAAGAGATCACACGTCCATGTGAATCTGATTCTCAGACGCGACGCCTCTTTGGGGGCCTGCAGCCATTATGTGGTACCGGAGTGACGTCGCGAATTGTCGCGATCTCCAATCCGACTGTTGATAAAGCTCTGATTGCGGACTCACGTCCGCCGCCCGGGCCCTTTATGAACACTTCTACACGACGTAGTCCAAGATCATATGCTTCCTGGGCAGCTGCCGTAGATGCGATCTGGGCCGCATATGGTGTGTTCTTTCTGCTTCCTTTAAACCCCATCTTGCCTGAGCTAGCCCAGGCGATGGTGTTTCCATACTGATCCGTAAGAGTAATAAGCACGTTATTGAACGTCGCCTTAATGTGAGCTTGTCCGTTGCTCTCAACGACGACATTCTTCTTGCGTGACCGTCCTTTTTGTCTTTTTGCCATTTAGATTTTCTATAGCGTCTCGCATCGGTGTGTAACCCGAAGACCAAGATTACTTCCGCGGTGCCTGTTTCTTTCCGGCCACAGTCTTCTTCCGACCTTTTCGTGTTCTTGCGTTGGTCTGCGTGCGCTGCCCTCTAACGGGAAGCCCACGACGGTGGCGCACTCCTCTGTAGCAACCAATGTCCATCAGTCGCTTAATATTCAGTTGTACTTCGGTGCGGAGTTGTCCTTCAACCTGGTACTCATCTTCAACGGTCCGACGAACCGATCGTGTCTGTTCGTCCGTCCAATTTTCCGGACGATCATTCGGATCAATTCCGTGTTTCTCGAGAATCTCTTTCGCACGCGATCGGCCGATTCCATAGATCGCCGTGAGCGCTATCTCTCCTCGCTTTGTATTCGAAACGTCGATTCCAGAAATTCGTGGCATCTCAAGTCCTGTCTATAAAGCCAGCGTCAATTCGACGCATGGGGAATATCTATCCCTGGCGTTGTTTGTGCTTAGGGGTCCTTTTATTTATCACGTATACGCGACCTTTCCGACGGACAATTTTGTCATCGGAGCTCCGCTTTTTCACACTGGTCCGAACTTTCATCGTGCTCTAATAGGGTTGCAGGACCGAAATTACGATTCTTGAGTTAGCCGATGTCATACTACATCTTTATTCATTTGTTCACGACCCAATTGTGAAGCTTACTTGTAGCGATAAACAATTCTGCCCTTTGAGAGATCGTAGGGAGAAAGCTCAACTTTCACTCGATCTCCAGGTAGAATCTTGATGAAATACATTCGCATTTTTCCAGACAGTAGTCCCAGGATCTCGTGTCCGTTTTCCAGTCGAACACGGAATTGTGCGTTCGGTAATGCATCGATGACTTCGCCATCTTGCTCTATCGGCTTTTGTTTAGCCATTTTATGCTTCAGCTGTCGTTTTGTAGGGTAGTACCTCGAGAGCATCTTCGATGTGCGAAAACGTTGTCAAGACCTCTGCATTTCCGCTTCGGACTACTACCATGTGTTCATAATGTGCGGATGGAAATCCGTCTGCAGTTCGAACCGTCCATCCGTCGGCGTCCGTCGAAACTGCGGGCCCGCCCCGATTAATCATTGGCTCGATGCAAATCACCAAGCCCTCCCGGAGCTTTCTTCCATTTCCCGGTCGTCCAAAATTTGGCACCTGTGGTTCTTCATGGAGCTTTTGGCCGATCCCGTGACCCACCAGATCCCGTACGATGCCAAAACCTCCAGCATCACACCTTTCCTGAACCGCCCACCCAATATCTCCGAGCCGATTTCCGGCAATCGCCTTACCAATTGCGCTTTGCAACGCATCGTAGGTAACACTACAGAGCGCGGCATTCGCGTCAGAAATCTCACCGACGGTGAATGTGTAGGCACTGTCTCCATAGTACCCGTTGAGAACAACTCCGCAGTCTATCGAAACCAGATCTCCGTTCTCCAGCGTTGTGTCTCCGGGGATTCCATGTACAACTTCGTCATTGATAGACGTACAAAGTGTGGCGGGAAATATCTTTTTCCCTACCGCGTATCCCTTGAACGCAGGCGTGGCATCGTTGGCAGAAATAAACTCGTCTGCGACCCGATCCAGATAGCCCGTAGTCACACCTGGAGCGATATGACGCGCGACTTCGCCTAGCGTACGTCCGACCAGATCGGCCGACGCTCGCATGCGCTCAATCTCATGTTCGTTTTTCAGATATACCATGTAAAGAAAGTTCATGCTGAAAGAACTAGTGGCGCCCTTTCATACGGCCGGTCTTCAAAAATCCGTCGTAATGTCTCATGAGAAGATGGCTTTCAATCTGTTGTAATGTATCAAGTGTAACTCCGACCAGAATCAGCAGGCTGGTTCCACCGAAGAAATTTGCGAATCCTTGAGTCACACCAAATCGTAATGCAAACGCCGGTAGGACCGCGACCAGACCGAGGAAAATTGCCCCGGGCAACGTGATCCGTGTTAGAATGTTATCGATAAACTCGCTCGTGTGTTTTCCCGGTCGGATTCCCGGTATAAACCCACCTTGACGTTTCATGGTGTCCGCCATCTCGCGAGGGTTCACCGCAATCGCGGTGTAGAAATAGGTGAAAAACACACAGACCAAAAAGAATATCACCACATATCCCATAGATGAGATGTCCACGAAGAACGCACCAAACTGTGTCATAAACTGACTATTGGGAAAGAACTGAGCGAACGTAGCGGGCACAAACATGATTGATTGGGCGAAAATAATCGGCATGACACCCGCCGCGTTGACACGAAGGGGTAGATACTGGGTTGAGCCACCGTATACTTTTCGACCAACGACGCGCTTTGCATATTGGACAGGGATTTTGCGCGTTCCCTGAGTTACCAACACAACCCCCCCTGTGACAAGAGCGAATACACTTATTTCAATCAGAAATATGAAGAGGTTTCCTGACAGTTGAAATTCATTGACGAGGGACTGAGGAAGAAACGCGATAATACCGATCATAATGATCAACGAAATACCGTTTCCCAATCCATTCTCAGTGATGCGCTCTCCCAGCCACATCACGAACATGGTACCGGATGTCAAAACGACCAAGGTCGAGATCGTAAAGAAAGTACTGCCAATAACGATAGCTTGTCCTGTAGCGCCAAATTGCAGATTAACAGAGAAAGCAATCGACTGCATAGCGGTAATTAAAATCGTTCCGTACCGCGTGAGCTGCGTAATCTTCCGTTGACCATCTTCGCCCTCCCTCTGAAGCTTCTGGAAGTACGGAACGACCGCACCCATAAGCTGGATAATAATCGAGGCCGTGATATACGGCATGATACCCAAGGCAAAAATCCCAGCTGCACTAAAGGCACCTCCGACAAACATGTCCAATAATCCCAACAAATTATTGGGATCGCTACTCGCATTGATGTCCGCCAGAACACTCGCGTTCACGCCGGGGAGTGTAACAAATGCCCCCAAGCGATAGATGAGAAGAAGTCCAAGCGTATAAATTATGCGCCTTCGAAGTTCTTCAATTTTCCAAATATTTCGAACGCTTTCGGTAAGACCCGCCATGACTTTTCCTTGTTCTCTCCGCTAGGAAAACGTGATTGTTAACTAGAGTTCAGTGACCGAGCCGCCGGCGCTCTCGATTTTCCTTTTGGCAGAAGCGCTGAAAGCATGAGCGGAAACTCTCAATGCGCTCTCTATCTCACCTCCGCCTAAGATTTTAACAAGGTCGGATTTGCGAACCAGACCTACTCCACAAAGCACATCGGGCGTTACGGGCTCCTTGGGATCGAGCTTTCCATGAACGACAAGCTCATTCAACTTCGATACGTTGACCGGGCGAAATACTCTCCGGAATGGATTCTTGAAGCCGTACTTGGGTAGACGCCGCTGCAGGGGCATCTGTCCACCTTCAAACCAGACAGGAATCTTTGCACCGGACCGACTTTTCTGCCCCTTATTTCCCCGTGTCGAGCTGTGCCCGCCCAATCCTGAACCTACACCGCGACCGAGTCGCTTCTTCTTTCTGGTTGAACCCGTTGCGGGTTTGAGATTACTAAGATCCATTTGTTTGCTACTACGCCCTCACGTTTCAAGTGAAGACTCGCTTGGTTATTAATTTCGGTGCACCTGTCAGGCGAGGCGCGACTGTTCGTGGCTAGGCCTCCTCTACCTGAATCAAATGATCCACTTTATTGAGCATCCCGCGCATTTCAGGCGTGTCGTCATGAATCACAGTTTGATGCATGCGCCTCAGCCCGAGAGCCTCGATGGTTCGCTTTTGATTCTCAGGTCGACGAATAACACTACGAACCTGCGTTATTTTTAACTGTTGAACTTTTTTCTTTGCAGCCATTTCTATTACTCGAATTCGTTTAGCCTTCAAACACGCGCTTGAGAGGAATTCCCCGGCGTTTTGCTACGATCATCGGATCTTCCAGATTAATAAGTGCATTCATCGTAGCACCAACCTGATTATGAGGATTACTTGATCCGAGTGATTTTGAAAGAATATCGGTGTAACCAGCGCACTCCAGTACGGCCCGGACGCCGCCGCCGGCTATTACGCCAGTTCCACTGGATGCTGGTTTAAGAAGAACACGACCGGCGTCCTGTCGACCTATCACTTGATGGGGGACTGTTCCCCGATTTAACGGTACGCGGATCACCTTCTTCTTAGCATCATCCGTTCCTTTCTTAATAGCATCGGCCACTTCATTGGCCTTGCCAAGACCAGCACCGACGTTACCCTTACCGTCACCAACAACAACAACAGCGTTGAACGAAAATCTCCGGCCTCCTTTGACGACCTTGGCCACGCGTTTAACCGACACGAGACGCTCAACCCATTCGGATTGAGGTTCGGATGCCCGATCACGTTGTTGACGACTTCTTCCTTTTGCCATAATAAAATCTTCTCAGTTTCAATTCTCAAACTTTTAGATACGCAGCCCACCTTCTCGGGCTCCATTGGCTACAGCCTTCACCCGTCCGTGAAAGCGAAAGCCGTTTCGATCGAGCACGGCGAGTTCAATACCGTTTTCCTTCGCGCTCTCAGCAAGACGCAACCCGACGGCTTTTCCGACGGCTACGGGGTTCTCTCCGCTCAGCGAAGCGTCGAGACTGGACGCTGCGACTAGCGTATGGCCCGCAACATCGTCAATAAGCTGCGCATAAATATGTCGGTTTGACCTATACACGGTTAAACGTGGTCTATCTGTAGTCCCTGAGATCTTCCGACGAATGCCTCTCTTGACTCGCAGGCGACGCTCTTGTTTACTTTTTGCCATTCTTGTTTTCTCTGTCTGATACGAAAGGCTGGCCTGAACCGTCCACTACCTCTACCTAATTCCGTACTAGCTAGCCGCTGTTTTTCCAGCCTTTCTTCGAACGTATTCGTCCACGTAACGGATTCCTTTGCCTTTATAGGGCTCTGGTGGTCGAAGGCTACGAATTTTGGCGGCAACTTGACCCACCTTCTGTTTGTCGATCCCATCAACGATAATAATCGTGTTCTTTCCTCGTTTTGTGTCAACGCTTACATCCACACCCTCTGGTGGGACAAAGTAAATTGGGTGCGAATATCCCAATGCCAGCTCAAGTACCCCGTTCTGCACAATAGCACGATAGCCCACACCGATGACTTCCAGCTCGCGCCGAAAACCCTCCGAAACGCCTACGATCATACCGTCAAGCAACGACCGGTAAAGACCGTGCAGTGACTTGTGACGTTTCTGCTCAGTCGGTCTTTTAACCAAAAGGTCTCCTTCTCCCTTTTCAACCGATATGTCCGGATCGACCTGAAGAGTCAGTTCTCCTTTAGGCCCTTTTACCGTCACCAGATTATTCGACGCAACGTCAACGGTCACACCGTCGGATATTGTGATCGGAAGACTTCCTACTCGTGACATGTTTTTTCGCTCTTTTCTACTGCTCTCGGAAATAATTAATACGGCAATCGCCTTAATAGACGTAAGCGAGGACTTCCCCACCGATGCTATGGGTGCGGGCCTCTTTGTCGGTCATCACCCCTCGTGAAGTCGACACAATTGCAACACCCAGACCATTTCGAACTCGCGGAAGGTCTTTTGCACTGACATAGTGTCGTAAACCTGGTTTGGAAATACGACGGAGTGACCGAATGACGGGCGTGCCGTTCGTCTCGTACTTCAGATAAATCCGAAGCAGGCCCTGATGCCCGTCATCGACGTTCACATATCGTTGGATATAACCCTTGTCCATCAAAATCTGCGTCATCGCCCGCTTCACCTTTGAAGAAGGAATGTCGACGTGCCGGTGATCGGCTTTCTGGGCATTCCGAATGCGTGCGAGATAATCAGATACGGGATCTGTGATTGCGCTCATAATTTACTGACATTTTCAGTTTGGTCGATTTCTGAACCTGTTGTCCGGCTGTGACTTACTCAATTTCTAGGCTTACCAGCTCGATTTTCGAATTCCAGGAATAATGCCGCTACGTGCCATATTTCGAAACTCTATACGGGACAACCCGAAATGACGCATGTACCCCCGCGATCGGCCTGTCAAAGCACACCGATTGTGCAGTCTGACCGGGCTGGCATTGCGAGGCAGCTTCTGGAGACCTTCCCAGTCCCCTGCCTCCTTGAGTGCCTTGCGCCTCTCGGCATACTGGGCAACAAGTCGTTGCCGTTTCTTCTCCCGTGCTATCCAGCTTTTCTTCGCCATAATCTGTTATCGTTTAGTCGGGATGAGTCCCGAAACGCGACCATTCTAATTGTCTCGCCGTTCGAACGGAAGGCCAAACGCCTTGAGAAGAGCCAACGCTTCTTCGTCCGTTGTTGCAGTTGTTACGAAGGTGATATCAAGACCACTGATTCGCCCGATCTTGTCTACGTCGATTTCCGGAAATACGATCTGCTCCTTGATGCCCAGCGAGTAATTACCCCTTCCATCAAAGCTTTTGTCTGGAATTCCACGAAAGTCACGGACTCGGGGAAGGGTTAGCGTAATGAGTCGATCAAGGAATTCAAACATCGTTTCACCTCGGAGTGTAACTGACGCTCCGATCGGCATTCCCTGACGCAATTTGAAGTTCGATACGCTATGACGCGCATTTCGAACAATCGGTTGTTGACCGGTAATCGTTCTCAATTCTTCGACAGCGTCATCGACGAATTTTTTCGACTCCGACGCCTCTCCGACTCCCTTGTTCACGCTGATTTTCGCAAGCTTGGGCACCTGCATCACGTTGGAGTACGAAAACTCTTTCATCAGGGCCGGTACAATTTCATCGGCGTACTGCGTTATTAATCTTGGTACGTATCCTTTCATATTCGTCTTTGCATTCAACTATCCTCGTTCGAGGCTGCAGTTAACTGTCCAACTCCTCGCCTGTGGTTATTGCATAGCGGACCCACCGCTTTCGACCGGAATCCGTATCCTCGATCAGCTTGCGACCAATCCGGGTCGGGTCGCCGTTGGAGTCCAGTGGCATGACGTTCGAGACATGAATCGTACCCTCCTTTTCGATTCGTCCACCTTGAGGATAGAGTTGGTTCGGTCGTGTATGTCGAATGTGCATATTAACACCTTCGATGATCACGCGCGCTTTTTTGGGAAAGACACGGAGGACTTTCCCTTCCTTTCCCTGGTCATTGCCAGAGAGCACGCGCACTGTATCACCCTTACGAATGTGCAGCTTTTTCTGCTGATTCTTCGTTCTCGGCATGATCTAATTGATTCCCTCTATCTGTTTCAGAGTACTTAATGTGAACCACCTTGAGTATCAGAGAACTTCCGGGGCAAGAGAAACAATTCGCATATACTGCTTCTCTCGCAATTCCCTTGCTACGGGACCAAAAATTCTGGTCCCGCGAGGCTCGCCCTGTTCGTTTAGTAGAACAGCTGCGTTCTCGTCAAATCGGATATATGAACCGTCGCGACGCCGATATTCCTTTCGTGTCCGAACCACAACGGCGGTGGACACCTCTCCCTTCTTCACATTCCCGTTCGGTATCGCCGACTTTACAGATACCACGATCTGATCGCCAACACGGGCATAGCGACGTCCGCTACCACCGAGCACGCGAATACAGAGTACTTCTTTGGCACCACTGTTATCAGCAATTTTCAGTCTGGACTCCTGCTGTATCATTGTTCTCTATTACGCTTAAAGTCCTATCAATGCGATCAGTAATGGCCGCTTGTCTTTTTCGAAAAAATCATTTAGCCCGTTCCACGACTTCCACAAGGCGCCAGCGTTTGTGCTTGCTGATCGGTCTCGTTTCCATGATTCGCACGGTGTCCCCTTCTCCGGCATCGTTTTGCTCATCATGGACCATGAGCTTCGTCGTTCTTTTAATGAACTTGCCGTAGATGGGATGTTTGATCTGGCGCTTGATCGCAACCAGGACACTCTTGTCCATCTTGTTGCTTACAACCGTCCCGATCCTTTCCTTTCTCGCACTTCTCTCTGTCGTACTCTGCATATTATTTCCTGCCTTGGTATGCCGTTCCCCACCAAAACTCATTAGGTCTTGTTCTAGTCTGTTGTAACTGTCTGCTCACCCTCGTCACGCATCCGAAGAATGGTTTGAAACCGCGCTATCAGTCTGCGCTTTTCCTGTAAAATCATGGGATTATGCAAATCTGCTATAGCATGCTGAAATCTCAAGTGGCTCAGCTGCTCTACCTCGTCTTTGATGTGCTCCACAATCTCCTTGGAGCTCAATTCTCTAATTTCTGTCGCCTTCATTCAGCCTCGGGTGTGTAGTCCGGTCGAGTAACAATCTTGGTTTTAATCGGGAGTTTCTGCTGAGCCAATCTCAGCGCCTCGCTTGCGAGTTCGAATGGAATACCTCCCCCCACTTCGAACATGACCCGCCCCGCTCGTATCGGCGCAACCCAATACTCGGGTGAGCCCTTTCCTTTACCCATTCGTGTTTCCGCTGGCTTCTGTGTAATCGGTTTATCCGGAAAAATCCGAATCCAGACCTTTCCAGCCCTCTTCATTTTTCTTGTCATCGCGATACGTGCGGCCTCAATCTGGCGGCTCGTAATGCGTCCAGGCTCAAGCGCCTTAATACCGAAGTCTCCGAAGGAGACGCGAGTGCCGCGCTGAGCCGTCCCTTTTATGCGTCCTTTCTGCACCTTGCGGTGCTTGACGCGCTTCGGCATTAACATGGCAAATTACCTCTCGTCTAATTCCGGGCTAACAAAGAAATCAGCCCTTTAAAGTGTTCTTGTGTTTGCTCGTACTAGCTTTTTCGCCGTCCCTTTGATCCCCGTGAACTTCTTTCACCACCGGCTCCAGGACCGCCACCTCGTCTGCGTGACTTCCTTTTACTCGGGTCCATCTGTTGCATCTGATGCCTCTGAGCGACCGCATTCGGACTTAAGTCAGGGGTACCGATAATTTCACCACGATAAATCCAGACTTTTACGCCGGTCGTTCCATAAATCGTGAATGCGGTCGCCTCCGAATAATCGATGTCTGCACGAATCGTGTGAAGCGGAACGCGACCATCCAGGTACTGCTCCGAACGACTCATCTCTGCTCCACCCAGTCGACCACCAACCTTAATACGAATACCATCAGCGCCCATTCGCATGGCAGCCGTCAGTGACTGTTTCATGGCGCGTCGAAACGAAACTCTTCCTTCAAGTTGCTGCGCGATGTTCTGAGCAACCAGGCTGGCGTCCAGCTCGGGACGCTTAATCTCGTTTATATTGATCTGTATATCCTTTTCGGTCAGCTTCTTGATCTCCTCGCGCAGCTTCTCAACCTCAGCGCCACCTCGACCGATCACTACTCCTGGCCGACTGGTGTGTAGCGTCAGAATGACTCTTTTCGGAGTCCGTTCGATCACAACCCGGCTTAGGCCGGCTCGTTTTAAACGCGCCGACAAGTACGTTCTGATCTCATTGTCCTCGACGAGTTTAGCAGCGAAATCCTTTCCCGCGTACCAGTTAGAGTACCAACCGCGAATGATTCCGAGGCGAAATCCTATTGGATGTGTTTTCTGACCCATATACCTGTTCGTTTCAAGAGCTTGCGTAAACTGCGTGTCTGATTCGTTGTCCCTTTATTCGTCTTCCTCAATCGCAGGGTTGCCATCGAGATTGTCTTCCGGACCCTGGTGAGCTACGACCACGGTAAGGTGTGCCGTACGCTTCTGGATAGGGTGTGCCCTTCCGCGCGAAACCGGACGGAAACGCTTGAGTCGAGCGCCTTCGTCGACCCGGATTTCCTTTACAACCAATTCGGTCTCGTCAAATCGCTCGTCCCGGTTCTTGTCCATCAAATTGTGGACCGCGGACAAAATGGTGAGCTTGATCAACCGGGTCACTTTCTGTGGCAGGAAATTCAATGTGTCCAGGGCATCCGGAACTCGCTTTCCCCGCACGATATTGACAATCGGTCTCAGCTTTCGCGGCGAACTTTTAATATGTTTGCGTACAGCTCTCGCTTCCATTTTCTTCTTTCTGATTCTAATCTGTTTTGACCACTCTTATCGCAGCGGTTTCGAATAGAGCGTCAAATAGTTTTCTCCCCTCCACCTCGTTTATCCCTATTCGAACCAGCGTGCCCCCGGAAATGACGCGTCGGCGAAAATTCCCCCAACCGGTGGCCGACCATATTTTCCGTGATATATACCGGTACGAACTGCTTCCCGTTGTGCACAGCAAACGTGTGACCAACAAATTCCGGAGTAATCATAGAGGCCCGGCTCCAGGTCTTTACTACCTTCTTCTTCCCGGACTTATTGAGTTCGTCTACCTTTGTTTGAAGCTTATAGTAGACGTAGGGGCCTTTTTTTAGTGAACGAGCCATTCCTATTTCTGAGTTCGACGACGGATAATCATCTTATCCGACTGTTTAGTTCTCTTTCGTGTCCTATATCCTTTGGCGGGCACACCGCTCGGTGATTTGGGATGCCCTCCCGATGCCTTGCCTTCACCACCACCCATCGGGTGATCAACCGGGTTCATGGCAACGCCTCTCGTTTTCGGTCTGACGCCAAGCCACCTCTTGCGACCCGCCTTACCCAGATCAATGTTCATGTGGTCTGGATTTGATGTGGTTCCGATCGTGGCCATGCAGTTAACCATCACCATTCTTGTCTCTCCCGATGGAAGGCGTAAAATCGCATGCTTCCCTTCGCGAGCGGTCAGCTGGGCAAATGTCCCGGCTGATCGTGCAAGTTGAGCACCTTTTCCGGGCTTCATTTCTATAGCATGAACAAATGAGCCGACTGGAATCTTAGAAAGCGGCAGGCAATTGCCTGGCTCCGGTGGCGCATTCGGACCATTCTGAATTTTTGCACCCACCTTTATCTCATTGGGCGCCAGGACATAACGTTTCTCACCGTCCTCGTAGACTAGCAATGCGATACGGGCCGATCTGTTTGGATCGTACTCGATGCTGGCAACGCGAGCAGGTACACCAAACTTGTTTCGCTTGAAGTCAATAACGCGATACCGACGCTTGTGTCCACCTCCTTGGTGGCGCACCATGATTCTACCTGTATTATTCCGTCCACCCTTTTTTTTCAATGGAGCCAACAGGCTCTTCTCGGGCGTCGACTTCGTAATCGTGTCAAATGCTGACACGGACATTTGTCGCTGTCCCGGTGTATTCGGCTTTAATTTCTTGAGCGCCATGTTTGTTATTCCTTTTCCGTAACTGCCTCGAAGGCTCTCTTATTAGATCTCTTCGAAGAAATCAATTTGATCACTACCAGGCTGAAGCGTTATCAGCGCCTTTTTGTAAGACGCGGTGCGTCCCTGGACTTTTCCCCTCTTGGTGAATTGCGAACGTCTTTTACCGCGTACAATCATGGTCCGAACTTCCTTTATCTGCACACCCGGATAGCGCGATTCAATCGCGTTTCTGATTTCAAGTTTATTCGCACTATGTCGAACCCGAAAGGCATAGTGCCTTTCTTCCATCAGACGGGTCAACTTTTCCGTGACCATGGGCTGTATGAGAATGTCGTTGCTCATCTCTATTTCTTCACTTTCGCGTTCGTCAATTTCTTGGTCTTTTTCTTAACCGAATCACCCAGCTGCTCACTGACCGTCCTCAATGCTCCCTTCTGAATGACAACAACCTGGGCGGTCATGACATCCAACGTGGATATATCGGAGGCATTTCGGATCGTCAGCTTGGGTACGTTTTTGCCTGATCGATACAGCTCGGTCGAATGTGTACCGGTAACGAACAGGACGCTCCGACCGTTCAGTTCATGATTGGTCATGAACGTAGACATTTCGTTCGTATCCGAGGTCTCATACGAAAAGTCTTCTACCACCCGAATGGCCTTCCCTTTCGCTTTGTATGAAAGAGCTGATCGGCGAGCGACATGTTGTGTTTTCCGATTCACTTTGATGGTGTAGCTGTGCGGCCTGGGTCCAAATATGCGACCACCTGAGCGACGTAGCGGCGATCTTCGGCTACCGGTTCTCGCCATCCCGGTCCCCTTCTGGCGATACAGTTTTTTCGTGCTGAACGAAACCTCTCCGCGTTCCTTGGTCTTGTGCGTCCCTTGGTGCGAATTTGCTTGAATCCTACGCACGTCCAGCCAGATGGCATGGTCGTTCGGATCGATTTCGAATACGGTTTTGTCGAGCGTTACCGACTTGCCGCTATCCGTACCGTCTTGTTGATATACCTTTACTTTCATCGTCTACTCGCAGCTCACTTTTTCTTTCTCAGTTCAACAAGGCCATTCCTTGGTCCCGGAACAGCCCCTGACACGAGAAGAAGCTTCTGGTCAGCAAGAATCTTTATTACACGTAGATTTTTAACCGTTACACGATCGTTCCCCATTCGTCCTCCCATTCTCATCCCCTTAACGACGCGGGATGGCCAGGAAGAAGCTCCAATCGACCCGGGTGCTCTCTGCCGGTTGTGCTGACCATGGGTCGCTCCCCCGACACCCGCAAAACCGTGTCGCTTGATCACACCCTGAAATCCTTTTCCTTTCGACGTCCCGGTAACATCGATGAGTTCTCCCTCCGTGAAAATGTCTTCGGCAGACACTTCATCCGCTGGAGACACTTCATCCGAATGGGCCTCAAACTCGGTCAGGAATCGACGCGGAGTCGTACCCGCTGCTTTGAAGTGCCCCTTCATCGGTTTCGTCGTGTGCTTGTCCTTCCTATGTCCAAAACCTAGCTGGTCAGCGGAATAGCCGTCCTTCTCGACCGTCCGAATCTGAGTAACCACGTTCGGCGAGACATCGATGACCGTACACGGCGACTGAGAACCGTCGTCTTCAAATATGCTCGTCATTCCGAGCTTCTTC
>BTQE01000078.1:0-15663 GCA_036985715.1 Rhodothermia bacterium | reverse complement strand
CTATCGATACTACATTTCCGCGTCTACGACGGGACCACTCGAATGCGACACGTGCTATCCGCGCAATTTCAGCCTCGGAGTAACGCAGCGTGTTGTAAGCGCTGTCAACGCCCCGACCCCGTGGCTCCCCAAAGTAGATGCCACCGGTCAGTTCTCGCACGACCAGTATATCCGTACCCGCGACCAACGAGCGCCGAAGCGGAGAAGCATCTGCGAGAGAATCAGGGACCGTAACGGGTCTGAGATTGGCATACGACCCAAGCGCTTTGCGCAGGGCGAGTAATCCATATTCCGGACGCTCTTCGCGAGCGCACGCATCCCACCTGGGTCCTCCAACCGCGCCCATCAAAATGCCGTCTGACTCAAGGCACGCATTCAGCGTCTTTTCGGGAAGCGGAGAGCCCGTTTTATCCGTGGCTGCCCCACCAAAAAGATGTTCTTCAAACGAAAGAGATATCTCCGATTCGGCAGTCGCCAGTTCGAGCACGTTTCGGGCGGCACTGATTACTTCGGCCCCGATTCCGTCTCCCGGTAGCAAAACGATTTTATATGACTCCTGTCCCATATCTAAAGCTGGAATGAAAACCGCTGGCCTGGTTAGAGTGCCAAGCCCGATTCTACCCCCTCTTCCTTTTTTGTTTCGATAGTCGGCGGTTGTTTCAGCCAGGACATCATGCTGCGCAGTTCTTTACCAACGGTTTCGATGGGGTGGTTCAGCGATTCCTCTCTGAGCCTGCTCATATTCGGCCAGCCGGCGTCACATTCTTCGATCCATTCTCTGGCAAAGGCCCCGGATTGCACTTCGGCCAGGATTTTCTTCATCTCCTCTTTGGCCGCCGGGCCGACGACCCTTGTTCCACGCGTGTATCCGCCGTATTCAGCCGTATCACTCACAGAGTAGTTCATGTACTCGAGACCGCCTTCGTAGAACAGGTCGACGATCAGTTTTAGTTCGTGCAGACACTCGAAGTAGGCCAATTCCTTCGAATAACCGGCCTCGGTCAGCGTTTCAAATCCAGCTCGGACGAGCGCTTCCACACCTCCGCACAACACGGATTGTTCACCAAAGAGGTCGGTCTCGGTTTCATCCTTGAACGTGGTTTCGAGGACGCCGGCTCTCATTCCTCCAATCGCGTCCGCATACGACAGAGCTATCTCTTTGGCTTGTCCGCTTGCGTCCTGCGCGATGGCCACCAGGCACGGCGTTCCTCCCCCTTCCTCATACGTCCGTCTGACCAGGTGTCCCGGACCTTTCGGGGCGACCATAAACACATCTATGTCCGCGGGAGGTACAATTTCGTTGTAGTGAATGGCGAATCCGTGGGAGAAACCCAGGGCCTTACCCGCCGTCAAGTGTTCGTTTAGATGATCATTCCATGCCCGCTTTTGGTGCTGATCCGGAATGAGAACCATGATCACATTCGCCCATTCGGCCGCGTCTTCCATTGACGCTGTTTTCAATCCCGCAGCCTCTGCGACTGCGGCCGAAGCTGAATTCTCTCGCAGACCTACGGTCACATCGACCCCACTGTCCAGAAGATTGAGTGCGTGGGCGTGGCCCTGGCTGCCGTATCCTATCACAGCTATTTTTTTACCGGTGATGACGCTGGGGTCAGCCTTGTAGTAAACTTCCATTTGCTTATTCGAATTTGCGGGGGTGTGTAGTTTTAGTCTGGTTGCCGTACAGACGGTCGGTGTTCAATTCGAGTCAGGTTCAATTTGATTCACTTTCGAAAATCAGTGTTCGTCGCATGGCCACGCGGCCGCTACGAGCCAGCTCAAGTATTTTATAGTCGGATACCATGCCGATAAAAGCGTTGATCTTGGTGGTCGGGCCCGTCAGTTCGAACGTGATCGAATCAGGGGTGATGTTAACCACCTTTCCGCGGAAAATGTTGAGGATGTCCATCAGGGCTCCGCGGTTCTTCTCGTCGCAGGCCAATTTGAGCAGGCACAGTTCGCGTTCGACATAGTCTTCCATCGTGACATCGTCGACGATCAGCGTATCCACCAGATTGTCGAGCTGTCGAAGAACCTGACCAATAATCCGGTCGTTGCCGGTCGTCACCAGGGTCATTCTCGAAATCGAAGGGTCATCTGTCTCGCCCACCGATAAACTCTCGAGATTGAATCCCCTTTGAGAAAACATATTGATCACTCGATTGAGCGCTCCGATTGAGTTTTCCAGACGTACCACGATCACGTGACGCCGCACAGACTCCCCTTTGTCGGGCGTAGTGGCCTCTCCGGCCGCCACCTTTCGGTAAATTTGCTGGGGTGTGAGTGATTCCATGTCTTGATTATGCACAGTTTTCGGGATTGAATCGCTGCGTGATCATGTCGTCGGACGCCGCACCGGCCGGAACCATCGGAAATACCATTTCCTCCTGGACCACCTGAAATTCGATAAGTACCGGCATGTCCGTGATCTCCCAGGCTTTGTCTATCGTGCTCTCCACATCTTCGGGAGACGTACACTGCAGCCCGACACAGTGGTATGCTTCCGCCAGCTTTACGAAATCAGGATTGGTGTCGGACAGGTCCGTATAACTGTATCGTTCCTCATGAAACAACTCCTGCCACTGGCGCACCATCCCAAGATAATTGTTGTTCAGAACGATAAACTTGATTGGCAGACCGTGCGCCGCTGCGACCACCATTTCCTGGGCGTTCATCAGAAAACCCCCATCGCCGTTGATGGAGATGATCGGTAGACCCGTGCCCCGGAGCCCAAACGCGGCGCCTACGGCAGCAGGCACCGAGAAACCCATCGTACCCAGTCCACCGGACGTGATATGAGAGCGCGGTTCTACGTAACTAAAGAACTGGGCCCCCCACATTTGATTCTGCCCGACATCGGTAACCATAACAGCATGGCCTCCGGTTTTATCTCGAAGGGCCTCGATAACCTGCTGCGGACGGAGGTTGCCGTCTCGCTCATATTCCAGTGGGCACTCAGCCTTCCACGTTTTCACGCGTTCGAGCCAGTCGCCCGTATCCGGGGCCGAGACCAACGGTTCAAGTTGATCCAAAACGCATCCGACGTCACCGAGGATCGGGCAATCAGCCGGCACATTCTTGGAGATACATGCGGGATCGATGTCGATGTGAATAATCCTCGCGTGTGGCGCCCACGCATCGATTTTACCCGTGACGCGATCATCAAAGCGCGCGCCGACAGCGATCAGAAGATCCGCATTCTGAACGGCCAGATTAGCGCACCACGTTCCATGCATTCCCAGCATTCCGACGGAAAGCGGATCGTTTTCAGGAAACGATCCCAGGCCATGCAGGGTTGTGGTAACTGGGATATTCAATTTCCGCGCAAGCGATGTCAGCTTTTCCCCGGCTCCGGAACTAATCGTACCACCTCCCACATACAATAGCGGCTGCGTGGACTCGGAGATCATGTCGGCAGCTTCCTGTACCCTGTCCGGATCGCCCAGTGTCGGATACGTATAACCGCGCAGACTTACAGACGACGGATAATTGAAGGTGGCTTTGGCTGCCAAAACGTCTTTGGGAAGATCAACGACTACTGGACCCGGTCTTCCGGAACTCGCAATATGGTAGGCCGCACGCACGGTTGGTGCTATCTCGGATACATCCCGGATCAAGAAATTATGTTTGGTAATGCTGCGCGTGACACCAATCGTATCGCACTCCTGAAACGCATCGTTTCCGATCAGATGGGTCGGGACCTGACCCGTGAACACCACAACCGGGATTGAGTCCATGTACGCATCAGCAATTCCGGTCACGCAATTCGTAGCTCCTGGACCGCTTGTAACAAGAACCGTCCCGACTTTTCCAGTCGCTTTGGCGTAGCCCTCAGCCGCATGCACCGCCCCTTGTTCGTGGCGCACCAGGATGTGCTCAAAACCCGATTCAATTTTATGCATTTCATCGTAGATCCCGATGACAGCGCCACCCGGGTATCCGAACACAAATTCAACATCTTCGGCGTCCAGGGACCGAAGAAGAATTTGGGCGCCAGTCATTTCCGTGCCGATCAATTCAGTCCAGGATTGAACCTTCGACTTCGAGGACGTGACCGCTTCAGCGGACGACGTTGGCTGATCTAATACGGCTGTTGCAGTATTCATCTTATTGGATGCTGAGGAGTTTGGGTTATTCAACCGGTTCTAGAATTTCATGAGTTTGATTCGTCGGGATGCGAAGAATCGCGCCTTGCGATGCGCTGGTTACGAGATGGGTGTATCGTTCCAGGTAACCGCCTTTGATCCGGGCCTTAAACCTGGGTTGAGAAGCGAGTCGCTGCTGAATTTCAACTTCATCGACCAACAATTCGACAGAATTCTGAGCAATATCGATCCGGATTCGATCTCCTTTCTGAACCACTGAAATGGGACCGCCCGATGCCGCCTCCGGTGAACAGTGCCCGATCGCCAATCCGCGCGTTCCACCTGAAAATCGACCATCCGTGATCATAGCGATACTTTTATCCAGACCCATTCCGGCCAACGCAGAAGTAGGTTGTAGCATTTCGGGCATCCCCGGACCGCCTTTCGGGCCTTCATAGCGAATGACCAACACTTCTCCTTCCTGGACATCTCCGCAAAGAATTCCATCTACGGCCTCCTGCTGACTCTCAAAGATTCGAACCGGACCTTCGAAGACCATCATGTCCTCGGACACCGCGCCGGTCTTGACGACCGCTCCCTCGGGCGCAATATTTCCAAAGAGAATGCTCAGGCCCCCTGTCGCTCTAAAGGGATCGCTTGCGTCACGAATGACGTCAGGGTTGCCACGAGTTACACCCGCAAGATTTTCTCGAAGTGATTTTCCTGTTACGGTTGGACGGTCCAGATGCAACAATCCCAACTCAGCGAGTTCGGCCATCACCGCGGGCATACCCCCTGCGGCGTCCACATCTTCCATGTGAACGTCCGGTGTGGCGGGTGCGACCTTGCACAGATACGGCACGCGGGCCGAGATTGAGTTGATCCTTTCGAGGTCGTAGACCACTTCGGCTTCGTGAGTCGCTGCCAGGAGATGCAGGATCGTGTTGGTTGACCCGCCCATCGCCATATCGAGGGCGAATGCGTCATCGAAAGCGTCTTTGGTGACAATGTCTCTTGGCTTTACGTCGCCGGCTACCAGTTCCAGAATCTTGGCCGCTGCGTCTTTGGCCAGCTCCTCGCGCCTGGGGTCCAGGGCCAGGATGGAGCCGTTACCGGGCAGAGCGAGTCCCAGCGCTTCCATGATGCAGTTCATGGAATTGGCCGTAAACATCCCGGCGCAGGATCCGCAGCTCGGACACCCAAACTGCTCCAGAACGCGCAGCTCCTCTTCGCCGATGACTCCTTTCTGGAACTGTCCGACTCCTTCAAACACCGAAATCAAATCGATTTTCTTACCCCCTGGAGTTTGCCCGGCTTTCATCGGCCCACCCGAAATAAAAATGGTCGGGACGTTCAACCGGAGGGCCGCCATCAGCATCCCGGGGACGATTTTGTCGCAGTTCGGGATGCAGACCATTCCGTCAAGCCAGTGGGCAGCGGCAACCGTTTCGACCGAATCGGCAATGAGTTCCCTGGACGGGAGCGAGTATCGCATCCCGATGTGGCCCATGGCGATACCGTCATCGACGCCAATGGTGTTGAACTCGAAGGGAACGCCCCCGGCCTCGCGCACCGCGTCCTTGATCACCTTCCCGAACTGTTGCAGATGTACGTGTCCGGGGATCAGGTCTATGTAGGAATTGCAGATCCCGATGAACGGCTTCTGAAAATCAGATTCGGACTGAATCACACCGGTAGCCCGTAGCAGGCTTCGATGTGGAGCTCGTTCAAAGCCCCTCTTGATGGTGTCGCTTCTCATCGGTCTCTTTTCAGGCATTCTAGAATCTCAGGTTGGGGTCAACCCCTTGATTCGATTTCCAGACCGTTATACCGACGGATGTAGAAGGTTGGGGTTGACCGTTCGCTTAGCCTAGAATCAGGCTTAGTGTAAGAACGCTTATCAGCGCGAGCAGTAGAGCCGCGCCACTAATATTTCGGTCAATCCCTTCAACAGAAGAGCCATTTCGGAAATGAGTCACGCCGTAACCGGTTGTGCTTAACCCGGCGAATCTGCTTGAAGAACTATGGTTGGTCGAGTAGACCATATCCGTGAAACTCATTCAGAAAATTTCGGCGAGTATACGGCTCCTGATGTCGGAATGTCAATAACCAAAGATGTTGTTCCGAGAATTCCTGCATGAAAAACTCGACCATGAAGAGCTGCAGCAGAATAAGCGCGAGCCTGACTCTGCGGTCCCGGCCTAGACGGGCGGCGCATCCACTCCATTCTGTTGACAGGTCCCGACAAGTGGGCATCGCTCGCACGCGGGCTTCCGCGCGTCGCAAATCGCTCGCCCGTGTAGAATGATCGCATGTCCCAGGAATATCCACTCCTCGGGAGGAAACACCGCCATAAGATCCTTCTCCACTTTCACCGGATCCGTTTGCCGGGTAAATCCAATCCGAAAAGCCAGTCGTTTAATATGCGTATCGACCACGAATCCCGAGGGAATTCCGAAAAACGTCCCGAGTACGACGTTGGCTGTTTTTCGGGCCACACCGGGCAGTCGAATCAGCTCCTCCATGGTTCGAGGAACCTCACCGCCGAACTCCTCCACAAGCATGTTCGCGGCGCCCAGAACCGATTTGGTCTTGTTTCGGAAAAAGCCCGTTGAGCGTATTTCTTCTGAGAACACTGCCGGATCGGCATCGGCGAACGCTTCGATCGACGTATACTTTTTGAAGAGTGAATCGGTCACTCGATTTACGTTGACGTCGGTCGTTTGCGCCGACATGATCGTCGCGAAAAGCAGTTCGTGTGCCGCTCGGTGACCCAATGCACAGTTTGCATCGGGATACAACTCGTGAAGAGCGGCGATGACCGTGTCTGCATCAGGTGCGGGTTTCGACATAATTATTGTACCGGTGTGAAAAACTAATTGGCCGACGTACCCGTGACGTATTCACGCTCACTCTTGAGAATAATCGATCTGGTATCCAGGGCTCTGGAAACCGCAAGAATACTCTCCAAATGATCACATTCGTGTTGAAGCAGTTCCTGAGTAGCCATTCTCGCCTTTTTCCACTCCTGAATTCAACGAACAGAAAAGTAAAGCATCTCTCTTCATTCTGCAGGTCGAAGGCCAGGTCGCATCCTAAACGTTGGCCTGGCAAACCAGACTAAAAAATTGCAATACCGGAGTCAATCAATTACCATTTCAGTCCAGCAACCAGAATCCGTGTCAAGCAGAACTTCAACCGGATATCGACTCGTCAGGCGCTTTGTTAGACTTCTTGTACGACTGTTCTTTCGCGAGATCGTCTACGAAGGACTCGAGCGTATCCCCCAGGACGCAGGGGGACTGATCGTCGCGTGGCATCCCAATGGATTGGTTGATCCGGCGCTCATTCTGTCGAATTTTCCAGGCAAAATCATTTTTGGTGCCAGACACGGACTTTTCAATTGGCCCATTCTTGGGTGGTTGATAAAGTGTATCGGTACGATTCCGATCTACAGAACTCAGGATCTCAAAGTCATGAGCCGGGCCGAGGCTCTGAAAGCGAATCAAGAAAGTCTGAATAAACTCGCAGATGAACTGGCCAGCGGTTCATTTTCAGCTCTTTTCCCGGAAGGCATCAGTCATGACGAACCCCATCTTACAGAGATAAAGACCGGAGCGGCCAGACTATACTACCGAGCTCGCGCAAAGACGGCCCCGGATGCCCCTTCTCCAGTCATCATCCCGGTGGGTCTTCACTACGATCGGAAGGCCATTTTTCGTTCTCGCGTCCTGGTAGCTTTTCACGAACCGATCCATCTGCCGCAGCATTTGGACGTCAAACCCAGTGAAGAAGAGCCTGCAAATATCCGTCGAGCTCGATATCGTGAGCTTACGGAATTGATTGAGCATACGCTGGTTGAGGTCGTGAGAGCCACGGAGGACTGGAATCTGCACCAACTCATGCATCGTGCAAGAAAGCTCATGCGTGCCGAACGTTCATACAGAGCAGGTGCCTGGCCGGATGCGCCCTCGATAACCGAGTGGGACCTGGGGTTTGCCCGAGTCTGGTACGGTTATCGAGCCAGACTCAAGACGCATCCGGATGAGATCCTGGCCCTCACGAAAGATCTTGCAGACTACGACAAGACGATACGCGCCGTCGGACTTGAAGATTTTGAGCTGACGGGCCCGACGAAACTTTCGTCCCCGACCTGGTTCGGGTTACTCACGCTCCAGTTCGCCACCGTGTATCTCTTTCTACCCCCCGTCATTCTTTTCGGAGCCGTGATCAATGTGATTCCGTACGTCCTGCTGAAAGGACTCGATCGCTTCTACACCCAAGAGTACAAGGACGCCGCCACGGTAAAGATGCTAGGCGGCACGGTTCTGTTTCCACTCACGTGGGGAATCGCAGCTTTTCTCGCCGCGAGAGGCAGTCAAAAACTTCATCTGATGTTTCCGACAATTCCTGACGTACCCGTACTTGTCGCTATCATCACCATCATTTTTGCCATCATCAGCGGGTTTCTTGCTTTGAGATACAATGAGTTGTCACAGGAGACCTACCGAGCAATTCGGGTTCAAATCACCAAGAGAAAAAAAAAGGAAGCGATCGAACAGCTTGCCGCAGAACGCGCTCGCCTGTTCGAACGAGTATCGCTACTGGAAGTCGGATTGGATCTTCCCGGTCAAGTTGCACCGGACGGTCGAATTGTATCCAGAGAAACCGTTTCGCCAAAACCGGACTGAACAATCAATTGAACCGGCCGTTTCTGAGACGCCGATATCCCAGATGTAACCGCCTTCGCGTTTGGCCCGATGAGCCCCGAATTATCCAGTAAGCTTGCCGCACTCCCGAGGCGTCCGGGTGTTTACCAGCACAAGGACGAAAATGGGAAAGTGCTCTACGTAGGCAAGGCGAAAAACCTGCGTGCGCGAGTCAATTCATACTTCCACAGGAGCAGAAATCTGGATGGCCGCCTGCGAATTCTGGTCGATAAGATTCGTGATGTAGAGGTCATCGAGACGGATACGGAAGGAGAAGCCCTGATCCTCGAAAACAACCTGATTAAGCAGCTTCGACCCCGTTACAACATCAATCTTCGGGATGACAAATCGTATCCATTCATCTGCATAAAAAGCGAGAGTTTCCCTCGCGTATTCTCGACCCGTAGAGTAAAGCGAGATGGCTCCAAATATTATGGCCCGTACACGAGCGTTCGACAGATGAACAATATGCTCGACGCGATTCGGTCCATTTTCCGTCTGCGCACGTGTTCTCTGCGACTGGCTCCTGAGCCGATAGCCGCGGGAAAATTTAAGGTCTGCCTGCAGTACCACATCAAGAAATGCGACGCACCCTGTGTCGGATACCAGAGTCTCGAGTCATACGAGAGTGTCATCCGTCAGGTTGAACAACTGCTGAACGGAAAAACCGAGACACTCATCGCGCTTCTCAAAGACGAGATGACTCGCCTTTCGGAAAACATGGACTACGAAGAGGCAGCCACGCTCAGAGACCAGGTTTCCGCGCTGAAAAGGTATGCGGAGAAGCAAAAGGTCGTGAGCCAGGATCCAATTGACAGAGACATGTTTGCGGTTGCCGTTGACCGGGAAGTCAATATCGCCTGCGGCGTCATTTTTCAGATGCGGGAAGGCAAAATCATTGGCCGGCAACAGAAATACCTGCACCGCATCGAAGATCGGTCCGACGAGACCATCATGCAGGTGCTTCTCGAACGGTATTACACGGAGGCAACCTTTTTCCCACATGAAATCATTCTCTCGAACGAGTGTGACGACCTGACACCGGTCTCAGAGCTGCTTCTCGAGCAGAGCGATCACAAGGTCACCATAAAGGAACCGAAACGAGGAGATAATGCGGCACTTGCACGCATGGTTCACCGAAATGCCGTTCTCGTTTTAGAGGAGTACAAACTTCAAAAGGAGCGAAAGGACGAGGGGAAAATTCCCCACGCGGTCTCGTCACTTCAGAAAGATTTTCTACTCCCGCGACTCCCGAGACGGATCGAGTGTTTCGACGTCTCGCATCTCGGGGGTACGGGTGTAGTAGCCTCGTGCATCGTGTTCGCAGACGGAAAACCCAGGAAGCGCGATTATCGGACATACAAGATAAGATCGGTAGGAGGTGGACGATCGGATGACTTTCAATCCATGCGAGAAGTTATCGCAAGGAGATATGCGCGTGTCGTGGAAGAAAACGGTCCTTGGCCGGATCTGCTCGTGGTGGATGGTGGGAAAGGCCAACTTTCGAGCGCTGTAACGGCTTTGAAGGACGTGGAAGCCTATGGGAAATTCCCGGTCGTAGGCCTGGCCAAACGACTGGAGGAAGTTTTTTTCCCGGGCGACCAGGAAGCACGATTCATCCCGAAAACAAGCTCCTCGCTCCAGTTACTTCAACGCGTGCGTAACGAGGCACATCGATTTGCAGTGGAGTTTCAACGAAAGCAGCGTTCCAGGAAAACACTGCATAGCGAATTACTCGAAATTCCCGGCGTTGGACCTCAAACCGTGAGAAAACTGATCCGAAAGTTCGGCTCGGTGCACAGAGTCAAACACGCCGATGTGGATGCTCTCGTGGATACCGTCGGACGGGCGCACACCGAGCGCCTACTCGCTCACTTCAAACAGTCGATCGCCACCGGAATCGCCACCGAGGAGCTAGAGGATAACAGACAGCCCCGCTCCGAATAGGGTATCCGGTGATTCTTTGGTGAGGCCGATACCGAGATGAACATCCAATTGCATGGTCTCTTGTACCAGATACGTCATGCCACTGTGCAGTATGAGTTCCATCTCTCCGATGTCCGGGATCGATGCTGCCAGCTCCAAAAATGAACTCAGGGATTCGGCGATGGAACGACTTACAACAGCCGTTCCGCCGATCTCCAAATCCACGCCGTTATCTGTTCCGGAAAGAGAAACCGACACCTGGGATCCAAACGAGTAAATGTCATTAAGACCGGTACCTCCGGCCAGAAGCACGTCAACGCTCAGGTGGTCACTACCGATGCCATCATCCCCGGTTGGTAGCTCAAGCGTGGCAACCGCAGCCGTTTCCCACCCATCCAGGAGATCGTCGATTTCGAGTTTGGCACCCACTTTCAAATCGCCAATTCCGCTGACAAACTCCCAGTCTTCGTAGTCGGGAATCCCTATCCGAAGCTCGAGACCATCCTTCATCCCGATACGAACAATCGTTTCAGGAAGCGAGAAAACACTGATCCCGCCGTAATCCACCAGTGAAAACCCACCCTCAATCTGGACCTTTCCTTTTGGAACCGATACTCCGCTCTCAGTGAAATCCGGACGGTCCGTAATAATCGTATCCTGGGCAATTGCCGTCTGTACCAAGAACAAAATCACAACGAATCCCAGTGCGACCGGAACAACGCTAAATGATCTCATCGACAGATTCAGCAGATTGTTTTTCAACGACTCTAATTACGGGTTTGGGCGATCGGTGGAAGGAGGCGTCTGCCAAAGTACTTGCCAGATCTTCCATTCTCCATCCCGTCTCGCTAGAAACATGAAGTCTGAGCCCCAAAAAGCCGTCATTTCTTGCTACATCTTCTGGTGTGCAGAATACGCACACATATTGTATTCTCACGTGCCCTGGCGCATATTATAGTAGCCAGACCCAGAGATCCAGATCAATCTCATCCATTCTTAGAAGTCGTGTCCGATGCGTAGAGCATTAGGTATCGTCGCTGGTTTAGTAACCGGTTTCATTCTTGTCTACGTACTCGAGATGATTGGTCACCTCATTTTTCCTCCTCCGGAAGGGATTGAGATGATGAGTCGGGAGGAGATTACCCGGATTATGGCCGAGATACCTTTTGGTGGCCTTGTTTCGGTGGTGATTGCCTGGTTTTTTGGAACGCTCGGAGCGGCATTTGTCGCCACGCGCGTTGGACAAGATTCCACCATGACCGCCGCCTACATCATCGGTAGTTTCGAAATTGGTTTTGGTGCGATCAACTTTTACTCAATTCCCCACCCTACGTGGATGATTGTGACTGGACTCGCGGCGTTCGTCTCAGGCGCTCACATTGGCCGGGAAAAAAGGGGTTTGGAGAGATCCCGATAAAGAATCAGATGAGTAACCCATATATAACGCCTGGACTTTTTTCTTTTTTTAGGGACCTGAAAAAGAACAACGATCGAGAGTGGTTCAGTGCCAACAAAAGTCGGTATCTGGAATCGGTACGCGATCCGCTGTTGCAACTGATTACAGACTTTGGTCCACTCCTGTCTTCGATCAGTCCGCATTTTCTTGCCATCCCGAAAACCAACGGTGGCTCGCTGTTTAGAATCTATCGGGATGTTCGCTTTTCGAAAAACAAGGACCCGTATAAAACCCACGCAGGCGTTCACTTTCGTCACGAGGCAGGAAAAAACGCCCATGCCCCGGGTTTCTATCTGCATATCGAACCGGGAGCAGCGTTTATTGCTCTCGGACTCTGGCAACCGGAGATGTCTGTTCTCACGAGCATCCGGCGGACGATTGCTGACGATCCGGACTTGTGGACCGAGATCATTTCCGAAAAGGACTTCGCCGGCACGTATAATCTGGAAGGGTCAGCCTTGAAGCGGCCTCCGAAGGGTTTCGATGCCGAGCATCCGCTGATCGACGAAATCAAGAGAAAGGATTTCATCGCCGTGAGCAGCATCAGCAAAGATGAAGCGATGTCACCCGATTTCCTAGTAAACCTGGCCGAGACCTGGGGTCGCGGGCGCCGATTCGCCGAGTTCCTTACGCTGGCCTCAGGACATCCGTTCTAGACGAATTCGTCCAGGAAATCAGCGTGCCAGGTAGAGCTACGTCGCCAGAGGTCGAAACATTCGATCGCAGCAGTTGAGTAAGATCGAGGCCGCGTGACCAAGACTGTTTCCGTATGCCATGACCCCCTCCTCGTGTCCGCCCATAATGACTAACTGCTTTGCCGGCCGCGGACCGTGCTTCAACAGGCGAAGAACTTCAAGGGCCATTTCCGGCGTACCATAGGCGACCTCACGCGAAGTCGTCGGGAGCTTGTCGAGGTACTTTTGCCAGAGTTCTTTATGATGAATATGGATGACGGCATTGATGGATCTGGACGCGTCGTAGAAGGAAGCATGGGTCAAGGATTCTGAAGATGCCTCGACGGGTCCCCGGCAGAGAATGCGATTCAGATCGAAATCATACTCGAAAACACGGGTGAAGTGTTCGGGGCGAAGCGTTCGAAGACTTCCTGTCGCCGAACCCGTGATGATGAATTCATGAGCGGGCGTGTCCCGGATACTGATATTGCCGAAACCGATCCCATCGTCGTAAGCGCCTAAAAGTCCAACGTCGTACATCAACTGACGCCATTCATTCAGCGTTTGGATCTTGTGCCAATCCGGCGCAGGACCGTCGATCCATTCGCAGTCAAACTTGATGTATCCTTCGTCGCGCATAAATCGTCTTTTCGTCCGTTCTAGCGGTGCTCCGGGTAGAAGCCCAATATGTCTTCCTCATTCGGCTGCATAAGGCCGCGCTCCGTGATGAGCCCGGTGATCAGTCGCGGCGGTGTGATGTCGAACGCAAAATTAATTGCAGGGCTGTCCCTGGGGGTCAACAATACGCTGCGGATCTCTCCGTCGATGAGGCCTTGAGCATATTTTACCTCATCTCCGTGCCGTTCTTCGATAGGTGCGTCAACCGCTGCATCGCGCAGCCCCCAATCCATGGACGATGATGGAAGCGCGACATAAAACGGGACCTCGTTGTCCTTGGCAGCCAGTGCTTTCAGATAGGTCCCGATCTTGTTGATAACGAATCCCGTAGCGGAAGTTCGATCGCTGCCGACCATCACCAGGTCCACCTTGCCATGCTGCATCAGGTGCCCGCCGGTGTTGTCTGCAATAATCGTGTGCGGTACTCCATGCTGTTCCAGCTCCCACGCCGTTAGTCTGGCGCCCTGATTCCTGGGACGGGTCTCGTCGACCCACACGTGGACGTCGATGCCGGCATCATGCGCTGCATAAATTGGAGCCGTAGCTGTGCCGTAGTCGACAAATGCGAGCCAGCCTGCGTTGCAGTGCGTAAGAATATGAACGCAACCGTTTTGTTTTGCCTCGCTGACATTTCGAATGATTTCGAGTCCATGTTCACCGATCCGCCGGCAGGCTTCTGCATCTTCGTCAGCAATCTGTTGAGCTTCCTGGAGCGCAATCAGCTTCTTCTCGGTGTACGTTTTTCCGGCCTCAAGAGCTCGAAGAAGTCGATCGACGGCCCACTCAAGATTCACGGCGGTCGGTCGCGATGCCTTCAAGTCGGTAGCTGCGTGCTGAATCGTCTGGTCGACGGACAACTCTTCGGACGTGGCCACAGCCAAATACATTCCGAATCCCGCAGCAGCCCCAATCGCACCCGCCCCTCGAATATGCATCTCGCCGATGGCCGTCGCCATCTCGGCCGGGTTGGTAATCCGTTCTATCTCAAATCGATGAGGGAGCCAGCGCTGATCGATGATCTCAACGGCTTCACCATCCGCGACGGCCCAAATCGTTCGATAGTGTTTGTTATTGACCTTCATGCAAGCGGTGTCTTTGGGGTGCACGTCGAAAGATCGGTTGCTTTCAACTAAATGCCTTGAAAAAATTCCTACTAAAATTTTCAAGCATCGAGATAGGAACGTTCTGCCAAAAGGTTACATTTTGAACAGGACTTCACGTGTAGGGTTGTTCGGCTCTCACGGACGCCCAAATACCTGTTATCCACAAATAGCAAACATTCGATGCCACAGATTGGAGACCCCGCCCCATACTTCGAAGGAAGCACCCAGGAAGGCACCAGCATCTCTCTTGATGACTATGAGGGAAAGCGACTTGCCCTCTACTTCTACCCGAGGGACAACACGCCCGGATGTACCAGGCAAGCATGCAACCTGCGTGACAATTACACCCTATTGACGGAGAACGGGATAGAGATCCTGGGCGTCTCTGATGACCCCGTCGAGAAACATAGGAAGTTTGCGGAAAAATTAGACCTACCCTTTCCGCTGCTTGCAGATACGCATAAATCGACGTTGAATGCCTACGGGACTTTTGGAGAGAAAAAGCTATATGGTCGCACCTATATGGGCACCATTCGACAGACGTTTTTGATCGACGAAAAGGGTCTGATCAAGCATATAATAAAGAAACCGAAGGTTGGCGCCCATGCTGAGGAAATCCTGAGGGCGTTTAGTGAGTGAGTTTCGGTTGGTTCTCGTATACCCGCCCTTCTTACAGCAAATGACTCGCCAAAATCAACCATTGCGCCAGCTTATTTCTCCACATTTTGTGTGTTGATAATAAGTGGCAAGTGTGGAAAAATACCGGGGGGGTACGCCTTGCTAGAAGGGTATAATCCTGCCTACCATATGGTCGCAGCATCACCTACCTACGTGACCGTTATTAAAGCTGTTTATTCTTAATGGAAGTAGCGCCGGCGCGAATCTGGCAGCAGTGTAAAAAAGCACTGGCAGATCGCATTCCAACTCAACCATATAATACCTGGATTAGGCCAGTCGAACTCCTTGAGTTCTCCAAGTCAGCAGACTCGCCCACCCTCACCCTCGGTGTAAGAGACAACTTCCACAAAGATT
>BTQE01000077.1:0-15664 GCA_036985715.1 Rhodothermia bacterium | reverse complement strand
GAAATACAAGGCAAAGAACTTTGTCGACACCGTGGTCTATCGCGGCGGAGATGCCGTCAGCGGTTGGGTCTACACCGGACTCCGTGCGATAGGCGTCTCCTTGGCAGGAGTCGCTTTTGTCGCCGTTCCAATTGCAGGAATTTGGGCGTGGGTTTCATACAGGCTGGGAAAAAGGAACAGAGAACTCGCGGCGGCCGAAGGAACAGCGAATCAAGGACAATTGTAGAGGTATTGGTCATGAAAAAATTGCTGAAAGGAATGACTAGACGTGAGGCACTCAAAGCGGGCGCTGTTATGGGCACTGTTGCGGGTGCAGGACTTGCACTGGGTTACATTCCAGCGTTCGCCAGTACGCCTGATCTCATCTCCAAGCCGATTCCGTCCTCTGGCGAGCTGATTCCAGTCGTAGGCATTGGCACGGCCCGTTATTTCGATGCACAGGTGACCGACGAGGAAATGATCGTGCGGCGGGAGGTGATTGAACAACTTCCCAAATTGGGCGGCATGCTAATCGACACGGCAGCAAGCTATGGTCGCGGAGTGGCTGAAAGCTTGATCGGAGATCTTGTCGCTGATGTGGGGAATCGTGATCAACTATTCCTTGCGACCAAAGTCGCGAAATCATCTGTCGAGGAAGGAATCCTGGAAATGGAAACCTCTTTCAGGAAGCTGAAAACAGACGTCATTGATCTCATGCAGGTCCACAACCTGGTGGGCACTACGGTAATGCTACCGATCATGCGCGAGTGGAAAGCGGAGGGGCGGTTCCGATACATCGGCGCGACCACATCCAGGGATCGTCAGTACACGGACTTTGTCGCCATGATGGAAGCGGAAGACCTCGATTTCATCCAGGTGGATTACTCGCTCGCGAATCGAACAGCCGCCGAACGCATATTGCCCCTTGCCGCGGACCGGGGTATGGCGGTCCTGATTAACTTGCCATACGGCCGTGGGCGACTCTTTCGGGCTGTGAGTGATCGGCCACTACCGGAGTGGGCATCCCAGTTTGGCGCGAAGACGTGGGGCCAGTTCTTCTTGAAATACATCGTTTCGCATCCGGCCGTGACCTGCGCGATTCCCGGGACGTATAAGATGGCCTATCTCGAAGACAATCTGGGTGCCGCGACCGGTGAGCTTCCTGCGGCTAGCCTTCGAAAACGGATGGAGGAATATTACGACGCTCTGTAACCGAGTCATCAACGAAAACGATAGCTGAACTGAACGCCGGCGGCTTCCGGTCCTACAATGGGCGTGATCGTCGAGCGCGGACTCGAGCCTGCACCGCTGTGGCGCTTCACTAACCATCGAGCTGTAAAAAATCCGAGTGTCGCGCCAGCAATTACGTCGGTTGGCCAGTGCTTGTTGAGAGCAATTCGCGCGATTCCTGTGGAAGCGCTCAGAACGAAGAGACCATACGTGGCCACCTTGGGATAATAGAGAACCCAAGGTGTGAAAACGGCAAACGCAGCGGTCGTATGCCCTGATGGAAACGATGAGTGGCCCGAAAACATATCTACGTGATCGGGCGAAGACCCCGTGTTCGGCCTGTATCTTCCAAATGCAAATTTGAAGAGGGTCGACAACGTCCCTGCGAAGAGCCAGGACTGAAGAGACGTAAAGGCGGCATCCTGAAACCGTTCATTTCCTGCAAATAGGGATGCCTCGAAAATTCCGATCAATGGGATTAGGACGAGCGGACCTCCCAGCTCATTCGTAACGTTCAGATAGTTTCCCCACGTGCCTTGATAGCCGGCCCGAATGCGATCCAGACCGTTTTGATCGAAGTTCGAGGTAGGTAATAAAAATGCGGCCCCACCGGCAGCAAATAGCGGGAGTCGCGGTCCCACTTGGCGGACGAAGGCTCCCGCATCCTCAGACAGCCAGCGGCCAAATCGACCAGGGTCCTGCGCGGCGACATCGAGACTGAAGAATGCGAAAACAATCGTTGCTACTGCAATCGACATTCCGATCCGTCTTATAGAATAGCTAGGCACGATAGTTTTGCCGGACTCAGTGGAAAGACACAACCCTCTGTTTGGCGAGATTCTTACGAGGTCAATCCGGTCGTCCCGGTTGTTTCGCCAATCGTAGTGGAACACCAGAAGGTCGGAAACCGCAAGGTGGGCATCAATCCTAAGACACCATTTCGTACAGCATCGTGCGCGCCGTTGCGCAACCAAGCATAATCGCACGCCAAGTAGATCGTGTTCTGAGTGACTTTGTAATTCTAGGATAATCCTCGTTTCTTGAGGTTCACACCCTCCCCTTTCGCGATGATCGGCAAAACGCTATCCCACTTCAAAATCCTCGAAGAACTAGGCCGAGGCGGAATGGGGATCGTCTATAAGGCTGAGGACACGAAGCTGCACCGCACCGTCGCCGTTAAGGTCCTGCCGACCAATATTCTTGCCAGCGAGGATGACCGAGCCCGGTTTTATCGTGAAGCTCGTGCTGCGGCGCAGCTGAGTCATCCGAACATTGCTACAGTTTTCGCGATTGACGAGGCTGTTCCCGAGGGCGCCGAAGATGGGAGTGACGCCCGCCTCTTTATCGCCATGGAGTTTATTGAGGGGGAATCCCTGGAGGCGCGCCTGAAATCGGGCCCGTTAAAGCTGAAAGAGGCAATCCGTATCGCGTCAGATATCGCGGGCGCGCTGGATGCGGCACACAAAAAGGATATCGTCCACCGCGATATCAAGTCTGCGAACGTGATTCTGACCACTGACGGGAAAGCCAAAGTGCTCGATTTCGGGCTGGCCAAGACGGCCCAATCTACCAAACTCACTCGAATGGGCTCGACGCTGGGTACGGTCTCCTACATGAGCCCTCAGCAGGCCCGAGTGGAAGAGGTGGATCTCCGAACTGATCTCTGGTCCCTCGGTGTCGTCCTCTACGAATTGATAAGCGGTCAACTCCCCTTTGGTGCTGAGTACGAGCAAGCCGTGGTTTACGGAATCCTGAATGAGGATCCGGAACCCCTCACCGCGCTCAGAACCGGCGTACCGATGGAGCTCGAGCGGGTCGTTTCCAAGTGCCTGGCGAAAGACCTCGAACGGCGATATCAGCATGCGGATGATTTGATTGCGGATCTGGGCGGAATCGATCTGACGAAGGTGACCAGCCAGACTTCCATGGTGACCGGCGAACCGATTGCCTCTTCGACTCGACCGAGATGGCTGATCGTTGGCGGGGTTGCACTCGGCGCTCTCATTACGGCAGCGATGTTTCTACTCCTCGTACCCAATAGAGAGCGTTCTCATCTTCATGCCAAGTCTATTCAAAGACTCACGGTCGAGCCCATGCTTGAAATGTGGCCTTCCATACACCCAAACGGGGACCGGGTTGTTTATGCGGGTATTTCGAATGGTAAGCACGAGCTGTATTACCGTTCAATCGAAGGAGGACCCGCCCAAAAATTCGTCTCCGGTTTTGAGGGTGAGCAGCGCACGCCTTCCTATTCGCCGGACGGTTCTCAAATTCTATTTGAATCTGAAGGTTCGATTTTCTCCGTTGAAGCACTGGGCGGGGTTCCCCGGCCGATTGTCCGACCCAGACCGGGAGAAGCAGACCTGGAATTCCCATCCTGGTCGCCGACGGGTAACGAAATCGCATTTACGTCGTTCGATGATTCCCTCTTTGTGATAAATCTCGAAACGGGCCGGCGGACCGCGCTGGCTTCCGTGCAAGAGCCACACTCGCCTTCATGGTCTCCCAACGGTCGATATATCGCTGTCATCTCCGGAAACGATGATTACGCCAGGAACGCTCTAAACGTCGCTAATTCGACGATCTGGATCGTTAGTACAGAAGACGGATCAGCCACTCGTCTGACTTCGGGTTCGTCGATGGATATGAGCCCCGTGTGGACTCCAGATGGCCTGGGAATCGTTTTTGTTTCGACCGCGGGAGGCGGTGCTGATGTTCGAATTCAACGAGTGTCGAAGTCTGGATTGGCGATTGGACCACCCTATCGGGTCACCACTGGGCTAAACCTGCACTCTGTTCGCATTTCCAGGGATGGCTCCCAGATCGTGGCCGGGCAATTCGAGTACGATCAGAATATCTGGAGATCCCCGCTTCGACCGGGCGTAGTTGCCTCGGCTTCCGACGCGACCCCGGTAACTACCGGAAACCAGATTATCGAAGGGGTGTTTCTTTCTCCCGATGGTTCGTGGCTGGCATATGATTCAAATATTCGGGGCGAAACGCACATATTTAAAATGCCCGCTGATGGAGGTAATCCTCAACAAATCACGACGGGCTCAGGACCCAATTTTGTTTACTCGTGGTCTCCAGATGGCGACGAACTCGCTTTTCATCGCTTTGATGACGGGATTCGAAATGTGTACACCGTTTCGCTCGACGTTCTTTCTGTTTCTCCAGTATCTCGCCGGCCCGCTCACGAACGATTTCCGACCTGGTCTCCCGAAAAGGACAAACTGGGATTTCCGAGAAACAACGGCCAATTAATTGAATTCGTGGTCGCAGAGCGAAAGACCGGCGATACGTGGTCCGCCGGTGAGGTACTGTTTTCGTTCGATGGAAATAACTTCAATATTCGCTGGTCTCCGACGGCGGATCTTGTCGCATATCTGGATGATGGCAATCTATACCTGAGACACCTGGATGAGGGCATCTCAGACCTATTGATCCCGAATGAGAACCTGGCCATGAGATCGCCTGCCTGGTCTCTGGATGGGATGAGGGTGTATGTGTTGGCCACGGAGAGTCAAGTAGGAGAAGGAATCTGGTCCGTTCCGGTAACCGGAGGGAGCCCGCAGCTGGTCATTCGTTATGACGACGAACTCCCCGGCTTCGACCATTTCGCTGTCGGAACCGACGCGCTATACTACACGCTGAGAGAAACGCAGAGTGACATCTGGGTGATCGATCTGGACGATTAACCGGCTCGAAATCTTTTCCTATTTCGAGGACCTCGACTAGCGAATGGCCAAAGGAAAGAAAGCAATCTATGCGGCGATCCTGGAAAATGTGAGAATGCTGCCTGTGGAAGTGGTCGAGATCTCAGCCCGAACAGTAGATTCCGTATCGCCGTAAAGTAGATGGAAATCCGCGTTTCCCACGTGCCGAGTGGAATGCCAAGAATCGCTGCCACTTCAGGCACCGTGAGGTCTTCCGTATAGTGAAACACCAGAACGGAGCGGCTGGACGCACCTGAAGAGCGGGTCCTGAACAGGCGATCCAGCGCATCGCGGTCCCCGCTCTGGGCCTTGAGTACAATAACTATTTGTTCGCGTTCACTCATTCTGTTGGACGTCAAATCTAAAGAGGTCAAATCCAGGCGAAGGGTTCGGTTGGTTGCGGAAAAAATATGGAGCTCTTCAAACGATCCAACTATTCTCGATTATGATATGTATGGATCATTCGTGCATCATTAACGTGGCAGGCAGTTTCCAATCCATTTGTCGTATCATTAACGGAGTCTCCTGCTAGCAGCATGTCCGATAAACCCGTCAAGAAACCCAACCCGCTTCGAAAGTCTGCGACGTGGCGTGAAGCCCGCACGGTCATGTGGACACATCGTGGAAAATTAACGATTGGTTTCTTTTTAATGATAATCAACCGGCTGAGCGGCTTTGTCCTACCTGCGGGTTCAAAGTATCTGATCGATAACATTATCGGCGAGAGTCGGCCCGACCGGCTGATCTGGTTGGCGGCCGCGGTAGGTGGAGCTACGCTCATCGGGGCGGTAACCACGTTTGCGCTCTCACAGGTCATCAGTGTCACCGCGCAGAGTGCCATCATGGATATGCGCCGAAGAGTTCAGGCACACGTGACCAGGCTCCCCATACGGTATTTTGATGAGACGAAAACGGGGGAGTTGATCTCTCGCGTAATGACCGACGCCACCGGCATCCGAAATTTGGTCGGCACGGGTATCGTACAGCTCGTCGGTGGTCTTTTCACGTCTCTAATCGCTATGGCTGCTCTTTTCTATCTGAATTGGAAACTGACGTCTGTTACTCTTGGACTCCTCCTCGTCTTTGGAGCGGGGATGGCCCTGGCTTTCAGTCGGCTTCGGCCCATTTTCAGAGAACGAGGCGAAATCAATGCCGAGGTCACGGGCCGGCTCAACGAGACGCTCAATGGTATCCGGATCGTCAAGGCCTATGGCGTGGAGGAACGTGAACAAAACGTGTTCTCCGACGGCATCTCGCGTTTGTTCATGAATGTGAAGAAATCCATTACCGGTGTATCGGCCATTTCGACGTTTGCCGGTCTCGTTATCGGAAGCGTCGGAATCGTAATGATTGTTGTGGGAGGCCGCGCCATAATCGATGGTACGATGACTCTTGGTGACTTCGTGATGTACGTCTTCCTGATCGGACTTCTGGCGGCACCGATTGTACAGATCGCCTCGATCGGGACACAGGTGTCCGAGGCCTTTGCCGGGTTGGATCGTATCCGGGAACTACTCGCAAACGTTACGGAGGACGAGGAAGACGAGAATCGCGAGCCTCTCGACGACATCAAGGGTGAAATCGTGTTCGATCACGTGCACTTCGCCTATGAAGAAGACATCCCGGTTCTGAACGGCATCTCGTTCACAGCCCCGGCCGGTTCGACTACTGCTCTCGTCGGATCGAGTGGATCGGGTAAGAGCACACTTGCCAATCTGGTGATGGCATTTCACCGTCCAACCTCCGGGAGCGTTCTCGTTGACGGTCAAAAACTGGGCGAAGCGAAACTGAAAGACTATCGCAAATTCCTGGGTGTCGTCCTACAGGAAAATTTTCTGTTTGACGGAACGGTATCGGACAATATCCGATTTGCAAGCCCGAATGCGACGCCGGAAGAAGTCGAACGGGTCGGCCGTCTCGCACATTGTCATGACTTCGTGATGAAATTTCCGGACGGCTATGATACGGTCGTGGGCGAGCGGGGTGTCAAACTCTCGGGAGGCGAGCGTCAACGCGTGGCCATAGCGCGGGCCATACTCGCAGATCCGAGAATCCTGATTCTGGACGAAGCCACGTCCAGCCTGGACAGCGAGAGTGAAGCGCTCATACAGGCGGGCTTTCGTAGTCTTCGAGAAGGGCGAACGACGTTCGTCATTGCCCACCGTCTTTCCACGATTCGAAGTGCAGATCAGATTCTCGTAATAGAAGAGGGACAGATCCTGGAGCAAGGCACTCACGCCTCGCTGATGGCGGCTGGAGGGCGGTACAAGGAACTTCACGATCACCAATACACCTGGGAGGAAAATCTTTTTATCAACCCGGGTGAGGACTATCTGACTACCCAGGCTTAGGAATCGCAGCTCCAAATGGCCTCCGCGAGAAAACGCCTGATCGGTCCGGTCAGTTCGTTCCTTCGTCTTCGTCATCCCATTTCTGCGCGCTCGACACGTCTGGAACACCCCAATTCGCACCGTTCCAACCATTGAATCCTTCCATCTTGAAGGTCCAGAAACCGGTCGTCATGTCAGAAATGATGATAAGCCCGTCTGCGTTACGCACGTCCACGCCAAAGGCACCGTTACCAACTCCTCCCATGATTCCGTCGTTCGTTGAGCCGGAAAACGTGTCGTAGTACCCGACTGTCTGAGGATTCGTCGGATCGAGTAAGCTGAAAATCTGCAGCCCATCGTGATAGCCAGAAACAAAAACGTATGGCCAGCGGACTTCGTGGTTATGTGTAAGGTTTTGCCAATCGGCCGTCCAGGCAGAGATGGGTTGGGAAATATTCGAGACGTCGCCGTCGAGGGCCGGCTGGAGGTCGAAGATCCTTAAGGGGGCATATCGGTACTCCGTCTCAGCGATCACATATCGTCCGTTGGGACCAGGTGTAAACGTATGACCGCGTCTCACGCCGCTGATTCCAGTAAGGGAGATTTTGAGTATGGGATTCTCGATGTCGGAGACGTCATAGATGTAGTAGCCGTCCGTTCCCCCGCCGTAAAATCGGTCCTGACCGGTATCCGGATGAAATCCCAGATAGAAGTCATGGTAGCTTGCATTCGGATTCTCGGCCGGGACGGGAATGTTGCCGACCAGTGCGTTTTCCAGATCGCCGCTGACTACACGGCCGAGATCGTAAACATTACTGCCCGCTCCCGAAATGGTGGTCACCAGCAAAACCCGACCGTTCGAATGCTTATAGATAAAGATGTTGTGGAAGCCACCTGGAAGCCCGGGCTCGCGAATTCGCGCCACTTCGCGAACCGTCGAGGGATCCGGAAGCCCCGTCACGTCGAGAACGACGGCGCCCAAATCGCTATCTGGTCCGGCTGATCGGAATTGGAGAGATTGCACGATATAGTATCGGCCCTGCCACTTGAAATACTTCACATCCATCCCGCCTGTACCCACATGCAGGTCGTCCTCTTCGATGCGCCACTCGTAGATCACACGGGGGTTTGAAGGATCCGAAAGATCGATGATATCCGTACCTCGCGGTGATTCCGGGCCGTATCGGACACGTGCCACGTAGGCGTAAGGCCGACTCATTTCCTGCTCTATCTCCAGGTCGGCCAGGCTGATCCGCGGGCCGAGTGGTAGGTGACCGAGGACATCAATGTTATCACTTCCCGGCTTTTCGGGTGTCCATTGGGCCGATACCGGCGCAACAATTGAAGCAGCTGTCAGCGCAATAATTCCAAATAATAAAAGACGTTTCATGAGAATCTCCGTGCGTAAATGGCCAAGTCAGATGTCAGGCGGCTGATGCGTCTTTTCGGGGAGTGTCGCCTGCGATTTAATAAAAAAGTGGCTCAATGTAACATTAACGAAGGCCGGCGGCAAAAAGAGAATCCGTTAGCCGGGTCCTCTCCAATCTAATCGTCGAGCGCTTTTAGCAGTTCTTTGTCCAAAGCGTATAGAATATCCTCCTGTGGGGCGTAACGGCCTCGTTTGAACCGATTCGACCGCGTTCCCAGCTGCATCTGCTCACAGACCGCCCAATCCTGACGGTTCGTCATGTCCCAGAATTTGATGGCGGACTGAAATCGCACCAACTTCTCTTCATCGCTTATTACATCCGGATGAAGCAGGAAGTAACAGTCATTCGTGATTTCACCCACGTTGATAGTCCGGATAAGGTGATACATCACGAAATCCGGATGCGGGGAAAGAAGAAAATTGGGATACACCGAATAGCAATGCACGCGCTGAAGGTCGTCGCCAGAGACGTCGCAGACAGGAGGCGCTGCCACTTCGCCGTCCATCGTCATGCTGCCGCGCTCCTTCGTCAATTCCATATATCCACCGATTACGGCCCCTTCCATACGATCGTGTACAGCATTTTGAAACGGTGTCCAGTTAGAAAGAAGAGGATGTACGCCCGGGCAATGGTAACACTCTTGATAGTTGTGAAGAATGAGCTTCCTGTTGCACTTCAGCCGATAAGGAATATGGTGTGCTATTCGGAGTTCGGGAAGTCGCCAGTCTTCAAACCGCCCGATCAGGGCACCCATTTCGTCTTCGAACGGAGCTGGGGTTTCTGACAGACTGATAAACACAAACCCACCCCAGAGGCGAACAGTTGCCGAGTAGAGGGAATTGTCCTCCTTTTTGAACCCTTGTACATCGTGCATAAACGGGGCTCCTTTCAGTGCACCGTCCAGGTCGTACTGCCATGCATGATACGGGCACTGAATGATGCCGTTTTCGAAATGGCCCTTCTCTTCCATACAGATCCGTGTGCCGCGATGCCGACAAACATTGAAGTGGGCCATTATTTCGCCCGTCTTCGTACGAGAAACAATAATACTCTCGTCGCCAACGGGCACGACGACGAAATCGCCTCCTTCCGGCAACTGCTCTTCCCGACACGCAAGCTGCCAGCGTTGATAGAATATCTTCTTGAGTTCCTGCCCGTAAATCTCTTCCGAGTGATAATATTCACCCGGAAGCGTGTACATCTCTTCGGGAACCTGATAGTCCATCCCGCGCTTTTTATATGCCGCGTTCGATGGATTCTTTTAGTGCCCAGTGGCTGTCTTCATCCCCTGGTTCACTGACGGCTGCAGGTATTCAGCCCCACTTCTGGCCGAGTTCGTCTAATCCTGCATTTTGCAGATCTTCGGGTGACATGGCCATTCTGAATCGACACTCAGCTTCATAAGTCAGAAACCATGGTTCAGCAATTGAGGGTACGTCAGAAGCATTTTCGATATGATATACGGCAGTTGCTCCTCGAGTCCCGTCTTCTTCAGTGAAATAAATCGCCTCCGGCTTTGTCTCTTCCAGAATACGGCCAATTTTCTGACCGGCGCTTCCGTCTCGTACGTAAGAGTTGAATGGTTCGTGCGGAATAGCAATGTGGACTAGATATCGCATGATTATGGTTCTATTGGTGAGAGAGAATTCAGCGGACGGTAAAGATAGGCGTTTGAGAGCCATATGGAAATCAGATAGCCGCAATTCCCGGTGGGTAGCCCGGTAGACGTCAGTCTGCCTCGGCGCTCTTGTCGATGTCCAAACCCGGCCCCGAAAGACCTGCTTGTCTCAGCACCACCCGCCTGTCCTAGCCGCCCGGTCGACCGTCCGGCCATTTCTGGTGCTTCGTGCCAGGTGAAGTGCGTTGAGAGCGTCGGCGAACAATATTCCTGCCCCGAGCCCGACCGCAGCCCATATGAAGAGCAGCACCGCCATGATGATAACATTCTTCTTCCGGTAGCGACCGATTGCTGCTGCGATACGGGGATCTCGCGCGTCCGGAATGTGAGACATATAGGACTCTTTGGCTACTGTAGAAAACGCGGACGATGCAAACCGTTATTTCTGCGGTTGAGGCAGCGTATCCGTCCAGTTCACCACGTCGTCAAGACCCGGTTGGTTCGGTGTTCTCGACGTATTGTTCGAAACAGCTTCGGCTGAAGGAATCAGAACCAGACCGCCCTCCCGGGGGTTTTCGTTTAAAGAAATGGGGTTGAGGGTGGAAGTGCAACGTCGACGTCCGACGAGTTATTTAGAATTCGGAGAGCGAATAACTTGTGCTTCGGCCACCCGCTGGATTTTTGATCAGAATGCCCCGTTCAATAAGATCCATGATGTCGCGATATGCGGTGTCCTGTGAGCACTTAGCCATTTTCGCCCATTTCGTTGTTGTCAGCTTCCCTTCGAATCCGTTCAAGAGTCGCTTTATCATCAAAACCTGGCGGCTGTTTATCACTTCTTCGGCAAACGAATCCCAGAATCGAGCCCAGGAAAGCACGTCAGAAAGCGTGTCGCGAGAATTCTCGATTGCCCGAAGCAAACACCCCAGGTACCAGACGAGATACGCTGTTATATCCAGCGATCCTTTCTGCGTGAATTCAAGGATCCGATAATATTGCTCCTTCTCCACCTCGATTTGATTTGACAAGCTGTAAAACCTCATATGGCTTCTCTCCGATCTAGCGAGTACCATGTCCATAATTGCTCGGGCAACGCGGCCGTTTCCGTCATCAAATGGATGTATCGTCACAAACCATAAATGGGCGACCCCGGCCTTGATCACCTTGTTCAAGCTCTCCTCACATTCAAACCACTCTACGAAGCAATTTAGTTCTGCATCTAGACAATGGGCCGGCGGAGCTTCAAAGTGAACTCTTTCTTTTCCCATCGCTCCGGAGACAACTTGCATCGGGCCCTTTTCGTCGGTTCTCCAGGTACCTGTCTCTACTTGTGTCAATCCACTCCTGCCCGCTTGAAACAGAGCTGCTTGCCAGGCCAACAAACGCCCAATCGTCATCGGTGTATCGAAATGTTGAGTGGCGTCAAGCGTCATTTCCACTACGCCTTCAACATATCGATCCACCGGTTTCAGGCCTCCGATATCTATTCCGAGTCTCTTGGCGATGGAAGATCGAACCGTCTCATTCTGTAATTCTACGCCTTCGATTTTCGACGATTTAATTATGTCCTGGGTTAGTACCTCGAGATGCGCTTCGTTTTGAAGTGAAAAACCTATTCCCTCCATTCGACCAAGAAGCTTTCCCTGCTCAAAAAGGACCCGGTTAAGCGGTACAGCAATGACGTCCTGATCCCATGAAAAATGGGGCCAATCGGGTATTTCCCAGATATACATCGCTTATCTCCGCATTATTTGCGGATAGAATACAGGTTACGCGAATTTATAACAATCATTCTCCGCAATATATGCGGATATTAACGAATCTAATCTCCGCAAAATAACGTGAATCTGTACTGGAGGAAGAAGGCCCGCGTGGCTTGCCCGTCAGGACTGAACAAAAATAGAGTTGCCACTCAGGCGGTACTCAGTTGGAATCTCTCAGCAGTTCAAAAAAGTTCAAGACTACCTGGACTTCTTTGATCTTTTCTGATTCATTTTGTGTTTTCAGGAGAATGCGTTGGCCATCAGGGCTCACATCGTATTCCTTCCACCAATCCTGGGTGTCGTCCTGAATCGAAAACAGCGAATCAGTCGAGATAACAGAAAACCGTGGTACGGTTTCGTAGGCGGATACCATTAACACGTTATTCCACCAGTAAAATATTTCGTTTGTGGATTGAGTCCAGCGAACATTGTACGAGCCATCGATTAATCTCGTACGAACGCCTGGATCCGGAAAAGATGTAATATTGGTTACCGTTTTACTTCCTTCTTCGTAGTCGTATGCGAGCCAATTGCCGTCAGGCGATATCTGTGGGTCCCATTCTCTATTCGGTGTTTCTGCGATTCGTAGGATATTCTGTGGATCGGTCACGTTGATCGCCAGGATGTTCAAATTGCTTTCGTCACTTCCTTCGGCAATTAGAATCCAATTTCCGTCGGGAGTCCATGACCTGGGATACGCAGGATAATCACTTCGATATATCTCTTTTGGTTGAGCACCGCTTTCGAGGCTCTGTATCAATACAAGGTTTCCGCCGCTTTCGAAATCTCGCTGGTAGGCAATCGAATTCCCATCAGGCGACCAGATGGACCAACCCTCGGAAGACGGATGGGAGGTTACCTGTGTCGTACCCCCATTATCTATAATGTAGATGTCGTCATTTCGATAATTCGGTATTCCCGTCAACGCCCGGGTACCCGTTTTATTTAGGTCGAGTCCCCACTCCGAATTCGTTCCGATAGCCAACTGTTCTATAAGCGTGCCGTCCCGGTTGTACCAGCCAAGATCAGATCGTCTGAGAAGACTCCCTCGTACATATACCATCGTTCCGTTAGGCGATTCGGAATACGAACCTCCCCCTCCCCAATGTGCCCTGAGTACTTCGTTCAATACCGGAAATGAGGGCCCAATAGATCCTGATTTCAAATCGTAAGGAACTGCTTTTAATACAGGATCCTCACTTAGGAACAAGACATGGCCAGTTGTGCATACGATGTCCGAGTGAGTCTGATAATTGGGTAATCTGGGAGAACCTGCTCGTCGCTGCCTCAAACTTCCAAATGCCCAGATTGGAGAGTCCGAAATAGATTTCATTTTCGCGCGACCAGTCTATCCCTTGTGCATACTGAATTTCCTCATCAACAATCGTGACGATGGTTCCGTTTTCTGAAACGCTTTTGAAACGGCTGTCCTGTAGAAACCCGATTCTGGTTCCATCTGGAGAAAAAACAGGAGATTCAGCGTACTCAGTTTCTGGAATGGCTTTGGCTTCCGCCTCGCTGAGCCTTCTTTTAGTCAGGAGTAAGTTCTCCCTGTAGGCAATGGTCATTCCGTCTGGAGAAATAGCGAGCGAGGGATTACCGTCTTCGCTTGTTTGATATCCATCGGGAACCGGTAATGAAAAACGAATCGGTGCCGATTGAAAAGCTTTATCAATTTCATTTTCTGTCTGATTTCCAATCAGCCAACCCGCAATGAGAGCAAGCACAATTCCACCAGCGACCAGTATCCGAGACCTGATCGTTGACGTCGTATGTGAATGATTAGCACTCGATCGAGAGGAACTAGCCGTGTCTGAGAGCATGTTGGATATATCGACATTATCCAGATCAACAATCAGATCAGTCGTGCTTTGATATCTGGATTTCGCCTGCTTTGCCAGACACTTAGCCGTGATTCGTTCTAGTTCCATTGGCACACCAGTTCGCACAGCCGTAAGCGGCTCTGGATCTTCATTTAGGATCGAATAGACCACGGCCTGTTCGTAGTCACCTGGGAATGGATGGCGACCGCTCACCATCTCATACAGAACTACCCCAAGTGCCCATATATCTGTGCGTCCATCGACCTCCTCTCCTCGTGCCTGCTCGGGACTCATATAGGCCATCGTATCGAGCGTCGAGCCCATCCGGGTGAGCTTCGTGGACTGGGCGGTCTTCGCCAGTCCGAAGTCAAGCACTTTGGCTCGGCCGTCTGTGTCCAGCATCACATTGGCGCTCTTGATGTCTCGGTGGACGATGTTCTTGCTGTGCGCTGTTTTGAGTGCGTCCGCGATCTCTCCGCCGATTCGAACGGCATCGCCCAGTTTGAGTGGACCTGATTTGATTCGGTCGTCGAGCGTCTCACCATCAATGAACTCCATCGCGATGAAGGGGCGGAGGTCATCTGTGTTGGCGCCCTCAGGGACAGTCTCATCGATCTCAAACACCGAGGCGATATGCGGATGGTGGAGCTGCGCAGCAGCTTTTGCTTCGCGGTAAAACCTCTCCCTATCATCCTCACTGGTCAATGCAGCGGAAGGCAGGATTTTGATAGCCACTGTCCGGTCGAGCTTGGTGTCTTCGGCCTTGTAGACAATCCCCATACCGCCACGGCCGAGTTCTTCGAGGATCTTGTAATGAGATAATGTCTTGCCGATCATTCGGAATTTGCCTCCAACCAGGCAACATCTGCAAGATCCTGAGGTCGCGCGAGTGCGCGCTTATTCTTGATCAAGATATCCCGTCCTAGAACCGGAATTTCCATCCCGTCGACAATTGCAAGCACGTGACTGTCCCATGCCTCACCGAAATCGTCCACGCCTTCAAGCGCGGTCAGTAGATCGATTCTCCTCGGGGTAACTCCGATCTGAAAAACCGTGTCCTCCTTCAAAAAGTCCAAATGTGATATTTGCGAGAGAGGCGCCCCAAAATGGTCCAAAGCTGCCATGACGCGCTCTGCATTTTCTGACGTTGGACGGACAAGAATATCGATATCCCCTGTAGATCTGGGATTTCCGTGGGCCGCGAGAGCAAATGCTCCTACAACGATATATTCAGCTCCCGCGTCGGACAAGGCGGACAACATCTCGGCGTAATCGGGATTCAGCATCAAAATCTCCTGTCATCGACCACGCATCGACCGTAATCTGGTAAACCAAACCCATGCGTTCGCCAAGTGTCAGATCGTCTAACTCCGACAGTTCGGGTTGACCCCGCTTCCGGGTGTGTACTGTTTTCCCTTGTTCGTATGATTTCACACCGGGTTGTACGACACGGCTTTACTTCAGGTCCTTCCCTGTGAAGCAGGAAACATGGGTAGCCTGTTGGAACGTACGAAATGTGCTCTGTAGAAATCGTCGCCGAGAAGTAGAATTGCAAACAGATTCAGTTCAACTCACTCTGTAACGTTCTCTGAAACCTCATTTTTGATGCATTCCGTGTCTCAAAAACTCTTCTCTGCTTTGTGACTTACCCATCCCCCTCCGTGCCTGATGTAGTAGGACATTGTCAACTTCTTTTTACATTTTTCTTTCTCTGCCATAATATATTGCTCTCCGGAGCGGAGCCGGGCTTCTTCGACGGCGAATCACACTGATGT
>BTQE01000076.1:0-15764 GCA_036985715.1 Rhodothermia bacterium | reverse complement strand
CAAAGACCGGGAACAGACAGGACTTGGGATTCCGATTGATCTCTCTCTGGCATTTCACACCGATGCTGGAATTACGAAAAGTGATTCGACGATCGGCACACTGATGATTTACAGCAGCAAGGGGTTCGATGATGAAACCCGGTTTCCTGCGGGCCTCTCTCGTTTCACGAATCGCGACCTGGGCGACCTCATGCAGACCCAGATTGTCAGCGATATACGGGCGCTCTATGACTCGAAATGGCGCAGACGACCCATCTGGGATCGTGACTATAGCGAAGCCGTTCGACCGAACGTCCCCGGCGTGTTACTCGAGCTCTTGTCGCACCAGAATTTTGCTGACATGAAATTCGGATTGGATCCACGATTCCGCTTTCACGTCGCCCGTTCTATCTATAAATCATTATTACGTTATCTCTCATACCAGAACGGAGAACCATTTGTCGTACAACCACTTATGGTTTCGCATCTTGTTTCAGAAATTTTGGACGATAGGGCCGTCCGCCTGACCTGGAAGCCGAGACGAGATCCGCTCGAATCGAGTGCTGATCCGACAGGATATATCGTCTATACCCGCCGTGGACAGTCCGGCTTTGATAACGGGACGCTTGTTTCGGATCCCCAATATTTGTTCACTCCTCTGGAGCGGGGTGTAGTCTACAGCTTCAAAGTCGCTGCCGTGAATAGTGGCGGCGAGTCGAGAGCTTCCGAAGTGGTTTCCGTAGGGATCGGTCGGGGTTCCGAACCTCCGATTCTGGTTGTGAACGGATTTGATCGCGTCTCTGGGCCCGGGACGATCGAGAAAGGCGACTGGCGGGGCTTTGCCGGGTTCGTTGATGAAGGCGTTCCGGATGGTCGGGACGCCAGTTTTGTGGGCGAACAGTATGATTTCGAAGTGGACTCGCCGTGGTTGGACGATGACGCTCCCGGACACGGGGCCAGTTACTCGACGGCGGAGACCGAGGTAAGAACGGGAAACACCCATGACTATGCGGCCATCCATGGCGCCGCCATGCTCGCATCCGGGCGTTCGTTTGTTACTGCTTCCAATGAGGCTGTAGCGGAACGAGTGGTTGATCTCAGCGACTATGATCTGGTTGATATTATTCTGGGAGAACAGCGAACGACGGTCGGACCCGGTGATCGGCGGGGTGCCGCCTTCCGGACCTTCTCACTTCGACTTCAGGCTGTACTTGAGATCTACGCCGGCGGAGGTGGAGATTTGTTTGTGTCGGGCGCCTATGTAGGGACGGATATGAACGGACCGCTCAGCAGGAAAGAGGACCGTCGTTTTTCCGAAGAGGTCCTTCGATTTAAATGGCGAACGGATCACGCGTCTCAGAGCGGTAGGGTCTCGGCGCCAGACGACTCGTTTCTTCCGTTCGGAACCTCCATGGGTTACAACACCGATCCATCGGGCTCGATATATCGGGTAGAGTCTCCCGACGCGGTGGAGCCGCTTGGCGACTCGGGGCACACGCTTCTTCGCTACGGGGACAATAATACGAGTGCCGCGGTGGGTTCGAGGGGAAAATCAAATGTGGTTGTCTTTGGCTTTCCGTTTGAGACCATCCAGACGGAAAACGGACGAAATCAGCTTATGAGGGCGGTTCTCTCTTATCTGGAAACTGACGAATGACTGAACCCGCCCGCTCGAGCACGCGTGCCGCCTGGCGCTGGATTCCTACGCTCTATTTCGCAGAAGGTCTGCCATATGCGATCGTCATTCTGGTTTCCGTCATCATGTACAAAAGCCTGGATGTATCGAATACGGAAATTGCGCTCTATACCAGTTGGCTCTACTTACCCTGGGTGATCAAGCCCTTCTGGAGTCCTCTTGTAGATATTATGTCGACGAAGAGGTTCTGGATTCTCACCACTCAAATTCTTATCGGAGCGGGTCTGGCAGGCGTGGCACTCACGCTACCCACGTCCGACTTTTTCCGCTACAGCCTCGCCTTCATGTGGCTCCTTGCGTTCAGCTCGGCAACCCACGACATCTCTGCGGACGGGTTCTACATGCTGGGCCTGAATGACCACGATCAAACCTGGTTCGTCGGTATTCGGAGCACGTTTTACAGAGTGGCGATGGTTTCGGGTCAGGGTCTATTGGTCATGCTCGCTGGATACTTGGAGTCTCGCTTTGATAGCGTACAAACGGGGTGGTCGATTACGCTATTGGTGGCTGCCGGAATTTACATCCTCGTCTATCTCTATCACACCCGTGCCTTGCCTCGCCCGGAATCGGATAATCGACGCAAGGTTGACTCGTTCGGCCATCTGGTCCGTGAAACAAGAGATGCGTTTGCTTCCTATTTCAGCAAAAAGCATGTGGGAATCGCCCTCACATTTTTTCTGCTCTATCGGTTGGGCGAAGCGCAGCTCGTGAAGATGGCATCTCCGTTTCTGTTGGATGCTCGAGAAGTAGGAGGGTTGGCGCTATCAACAGGACAGGTCGGGTTCGTATACGGAACCGTGGGTGTGGCCGCTTTGACAGCGGGCGGAATTTTGGGTGGCCTTCTGGCTGCGAAGCAGGGACTGAAGTATTGGTTGGCCTGGATGGTCGTCGCGATTAATATTCCTAATGCGGTATATGTATACCTCTCCTACACGGTGCCGGAGAGTTTTCTGGTGGTCAACGCCGCCGTCGCCGTCGAACAATTTGGATATGGGTTCGGTTTTACCGCATACATGCTGTACATGATCTATTTCGCTGATGGCCCCCACAAAACATCCCATTTTGCCATTAGTACCGGTTTCATGGCCCTTGGAATGATGCTTCCCGGCATGATCAGCGGATGGATTCAGGAGTCCATCGGATATCAACTGTTCTTTGTCTGGGTGCTCGTCGCAACCATTCCGGGCTTTTTCGTGACCTATTTTATCCCGGTTGATCCCGAGTACGGGAAGGAATATGAGTCGGCGACAGCGCCCGAGAGCGAAGAATGATTAGGCGAATCGACCTGGACGGAGCCACAGAGGGCCTCATTGAGTGCTGGAATGTTTCGGCGCATTTCGATCCTCTGCCGCTGGAGGTCTTTCAGGATAAACTTAACGACGACGGGTACCGGGAGAGTTTCGGATGGGTGGATGAAGAAGAGGGCGTGGTTCGCGGGTTCATCGTAGGTGTCGTTCGGACGGTAGGTCAGAATTCGGTGGGTCATGTAAAATTCCTGGCGGTTCGTCCGAGCTGTCGCCGTCGAGGTCTGGGGTCGGCATTGCTGACCAAGCTCCTCGATACGTTTGAGCATGTGGGCGTACGTCGGATACGCGTGGCTGAATCGCCCCCCAACTATCTGACCCCCGGTCTGGATGTTCGCTATACACCCGCTCTTCTCCTTTTTGAGAAGCTTGGATTTAGGATCATCGGGGAAGCCTACAATATGGAGGCGAGTTTGCCGGAAGGAGGATTTCCTGCAGATGAGATTCCCGATCTGATGATGCGCCGGGCGCAGCCGAGCGATACCCCGAAAGTGGAGCGATTCGTATCGAGTGAGTGGAAGGCCTGGGTGCCGGAAGTCAAATGCTCCTTGTTGCGCGACCCCGTTGCCGTGTTTCTCGCTCTGAAGTGCGAAGAGATCGTTGCATTCTCTGCCTATGAAGGAAACAACGCCGGCCTGGGTACTTTCGGACCGATGGGTACGGCGCCAGATTTCAGAGGACGAGGACTCGGGGAAAACCTTTTGAAACGCTGCCTGACGGACCTTGAAAAAATGGGATACAAACGTGTTACTATTCCGTGGGTGGCTCCAATCGGATTCTATGCCAAAACCGTCAGTGCGACGATTTCCAGAGTTTTTGCACGAATGGAACTGGAGCTCTGAACGGAACAGTCTCGCCTCAGAAAACCGTTTTACTCGTTGCTCGGAGTGACGTCTCGCTCCGACTCCGTGGACTCGATTGACTCCTTGTGGGGTTCGAAACGAGCCTGGAAGAATCGAAGGTACTCCGGTTCGAAGACCATCTTCAGTCCTGTGGCCTTATCCCGACCCTCGAAGACCGCTTTCACGCCCTCGGCAACAACGTCCATATGCGCTTGCGTGTAGACGCGCCGGGGAATAGCCAGTCTGGTCAACTCGAGTTTCGGGCTGCGGTTTTGCCCCGTTTTCGAATCCCGTCCCGCGCTAACAATACCTCTTTCCATACTTCTGACGCCCGATTCCAGGTAGAGTTCGGCCGCCAGCGTTTGGGCCGGGAGTTGCTCCTGCAACAGGTGCGGATAGAACGCTCTCGCCTCTAGGAAGATTGCGTGACCGCCGACTGGCCGAACGATCGGGATATCCCAGTCGTAGAGCAATTCCCCCAGGTATCGGACTTGCCCGACCCGCGCCCTTACATAGTCGTCTTCAACGGATTCACGGATACCGATCGAGATCGCTTCCATATCACGTCCCGCCAGGCCGCCGTACGTATGCAGACCTTCATAAACGACCACCATGTTGCGCAGTTTTTCGAATAAATTCTCGTCCCGAACGGCGAGCCAGCCCCCGATATTTACCAGGTTGTCTTTTTTTGCACTCATCCACGTAGTGTCGATGTAGCTACAGAACTCGATTAGGATTTCAGCAATGGATTTGTCCTCGTAACCGGGTTCTCGTTCCTGGATGAAGAGTGCATTCTCGACCATGCGGGTGGCGTCCAGGTACAGGTCAATACCGTATCGATCGCAGAGCTCCCGGAGGGACCGGACGTTCTCCATGCTGACCGGTTGGCCTCCTGCCATGTTTACAGTGCCCGCCAGACTGACATAGGCGATCATGTCGGCGCCTTCTTTTTCGATGAGTCCCTCAAGCTTTTCCAGGTCCACGTTTCCCTTGAATGGATGCAGACTCTGCGGATCGTGCGCCTCCTCGATGATGACATCGGCGAACTGACCGCCCGCCAATTCCTGGTGAAGACGGGTTGTGGTGAAATACATATTTCCTGGTACATGCTGTCCAGGACGAATGCAGGTTTGACTGATCAGGTGCTCGGCGCCGCGTCCCTGATGCGTCGGGACAACGAATGGGAACCCGTACACAGATTCAATAGCATCCTCCAGGTGGTAGAAATTCCTGCTGCCAGCATAGGCTTCGTCACCCATCAAGAGGCCGGCCCATTGGCGATCGCTCATGGCGTTCGTTCCACTATCGGTCAGGAGATCGATATAGACAGCGTCAGAGCGCAGTAGAAACGTATTGTAACCAGCCTGGTCCAGAGCCTGTATCCGCTCCTCTCTTGTCAGGATGCGAATAGGCTCGACCATTTTGACTTTCCACGGCTCGGCCCACGAACGGCGTCCGTGTTGCTGACCGACCGTATAGTAATTCGGATGACTCAATGGCTTCGCCTGTTGTGCTTGCCTAATTCCTTTCTTCCATGCAAATCTACGGTACTCGATCTCTTTTGGCGTATCAGCATAGATTGAGCGAACTACACGCAACACAGGAAAACAGCAAATTATCGCGTAGTGCGAATCCTTACACGCTTGACCTATGCGAACCACTCATAACCCCGGGAATTCAGGTGCCTGAGGCGTTGAAGGAAGAACAAAACTGCCACTTGGCGGGCCTATTGGTCCATTCGCCAACAAAATCCGACCGTTGACCTGCTGAATAGCGCTGCCCCGCTATCATCCCTGTATCATGGAATTGGGTGAGCTACTCATGGCCTCTCAAAAGGGTGATGTTACTTCGGTAGCTGCATGAACGTCCGGCGTAGTGGGTGCGCTGGACGTTCTTTTGTTATCGAACGCTCATTTCGCCTCTACCTTACTATCCGGGGTCTCTTCCAGGATCAAGTCCAAAATCTGCACCAGTTCCTTACGCAGTTCTCTGCGGTCCACGATTCGATCCACAAAGCCACGCTCCAGTAGAAATTCAGACCGTTGAAATCCTTCAGGCAAGTCCTGCCCCATGGTTTCGCGGATGACCCGGGGCCCCGCAAATCCGATCAGCGCACCCGGTTCTGCCAGATGGATGTCGCCAAGCATGGCAAAGGAGGCGGTAACTCCACCAGTTGTCGGGTTGGTCAGGAGAACGATAAACGGTAATCCGAGATCTTCCAGCTTGCCAAGATTTGCACTCGTTTTCGCCATCTGCATGAGGCTCAAGGCCCCCTCCATCATTCTGGCTCCACCGCTTTGCGCGATAACGAGTAGAGCCGATTTTTCTGAACAGGCCCTTCTGATGGCGCGCGTGACTACTTCGCCGACGACCGAGCCCATACTCCCACCGATGAAGGAGAAGTCCATGGAGGCGACCGAAACAGGGTGTCCTCCTATCATTCCCATGGCCGTTCGGGCCGCATCACTGAGCTGAGTTTTTTCGCGAGCTGCCTCCAGCCTGGTCGCATAAGGTTTCTTATCAACGAATTCCAGCGGATCGACCGAGATGAGTGTATCGTCGTAGACCTGGAACTGCCCGTTGTCGAACAAGAGCTCGAAATACTCGCCGCTCGACAGCTTGAAATGGTGTGAGCAGTTCGGGCAGACCTTTACGTTCCTTCCGATTTCGCGCTGATTGATCGTCGTTGAACACTCCGGGCATTTCATCCAGTGACCCTCGGGAACATTGATCTGTTGGCTGATTTTGGTCTTTATCCCGGCAGTTTTACGCTTGAACCAAGCCATACGAGTAATTTTGACTGATTAAAACGGAAGTCGGTCAAAAATGGACCGCGAAGCCTTCCGGGCAACAAACTCACGTAAATAATACGGCTCGAATACCGATGTGTCTTCAAATAATTGCTTTTCAAGTCTCCCAAGTGCTGCGAGACCTACGTTTTTCGAAGAGAGACTGATATCTGATTGGGTGAATGTGCTCAGGTCAATGCCTGATTCAACGAGCCGGCTCACACCAGGTCCGCAAACCGTGCCTGTGATGATCTTGGCCTCCTTGAGGCGTAAAGGAATCGCATCCATCTCAATGACACACTCGTCGACGATTCTACGTACCTCGCCGTCGACCATCTCCAGCACAGCGAGATAAACTTCTCCCCGACGCGATGGAAGAAGTCCGATAACCGGATCACTCGCGGACTGAAGCAGCGGAAATGCGAGCGCCTCGAGTGTCGGAACGGCAACGATAGGTGCGCCTGTCGCATAGGCGAGTCCTTTTGCCGTGCTGACTCCAATCCGCAATCCGGTATACGATCCCGGCCCGGAGGAGACCGCAATCGCTTTCAGATTCGCGGGTTCGATCCCAGCTTCGGCGAGACATTCCTGAATCATGGGTACGAGCTGCTCGGCATGTGATCTCGCTTGATGGAGACCACGATGAACGATCGGTTTTCCGTCGCGAAAAACGGAAACGTCGCAGATGTCGGTGGCTGTTTCCAGCGCTAGAAAATGGATCATAAACTCTTGTGTGAGGCCGCTCAGAATTCAGTGTTCGAATGAATGTTCCATCTCTTCCGCAAGGGCGTCAAAAACGTCCATAAACCCTACCTACCGGCCGTTTTTTAAATCTCCGAGAGGGCAGGTCTGGCCCGTTGATAAATGCATTGATGAGCGTATCTTAACATTCTTGCTTGCAATTCTTCAGCTATATATAAATAAGGAATAGTAGAAATGAACGTATACGAGACTGATCGCATTCGCAACATCGCTCTGGTTGGCCATCAGGGAAGCGGGAAGACGATGTTGTCGGAAGCGATGCTTCTCACGACCGGTGTTCTTCAACGGATGGGTTCAATATTGGAAGGGACGACGGTAAGTGATTATCACCCGAGCGAGAAGGAGCGTGAAATGTCAGTATTCACCTCGCTAATCCACGTCGAGTATGGTGGATACAAGATCAATGTACTGGATACGCCTGGTTACCCTGACTTTGTGGGCGAAGTAATTTCTTCGCTTCACGTTGCTAACACTGCAGCGTTTGTGATTAACGCGGCTGAAGGCGTGCAGGTTGGTACAGAACTGGGCTGGCGGTCGGCCGAGAAGTTGGGGACCCCGGTCATGTTTGTGATCAACCATATGGATAAAGCCAAAGCGGACTTCCGAAGCGTAGTCGCACAGATCAAGGATCGATTTGGACGTGGCGCAACGGTTGTTCAGCTACCAGTCGGTGAAGATCCGGACGCAGTAATTGATGTGTTGCTGATGAAACAGGTCTCGTTCGACGCAAAGGGAGAGGCCTCATATTCCGATATTGATGAGGCCTATGCAGACGAGGCAGAATCGCTGCATAACGAGTTGGTCGAAAACATCGCAGAAAATGACGAGAGCCTGATGGAGCTCTATTTCGAGAAAGGCGCGCTCACCGAAGAGGAAATGAGGGGTGGATTGAGGGAAGCCATGATTCGGCGGCAGTTATTCCCCATATTTTTAACGAGTGCAACCAACGTCTTCGGAGTTTCCCGTCTGCTAGAGTTTATCGGTAACGTTTGCCCGAGCCCGGCCGACGTACCGGCACCAGAAATGGAAAATGGCGAAACGATAGCGGCCGATTCATCGGGTAAGCCCGTTGCCCTGGTCTACCGGACCATGGCTGAACACCATGTTGGCGATTACTCGTTTGTTCGAGTGTATTCGGGTACGGTCGAACACGGAGCAGACATGCAGAATGCGAACACCGGGAGTACGGAAAGACTCGGCCAGCTCTTTGTGATCGATGGTCACGAACGCGAGTCGGTCGAAAAACTTCACGCGGGAGATTTAGGCGCGCTGGTGAAGCTGAAGAACACGCATACCAACAATACCCTCAGGACCAAGGGAAGCTCGGCCAAGATTAGGCCCATTGTATTTCCTGAGCCGCGTTACAGGGCGGCCGTCGTGGCTGCCACGGAAGGGGAGGAGGACAAGTTGGCGCAAGGCCTTCATCACCTTGTGGAAGAAGATCCCTCGCTGCACGTTGTTCATGATCAGCATCTCAGTCAGCTTGTTCTTGGAGGTCAAGGAGAGATGCAACTCGAAATCGCCAAATATCGACTAAAGAACCGGTTCGGTGTTGATATCGAGTTTATCAGACCCAAAGTGCCTTATCGCGAAACGGTCCAGTCTCAAGCACGGTCCAAGTATCGACATAAGAAACAGACGGGTGGTGCAGGTCAGTTCGCCGATATTTCCATTCTTGTGGAGCCATTGGAGGGCGATTTTGTCCCCCCTTCCGATATCTCAGTTCGTGGCACGGAAGAAGAAGTCACGCTCTGGGGCTCAACCATTCAATTCATTAACGGAATCGTGGGTGGGGTGATCGACATGCGACGGTTTTTCGGCGCCATCCGCAAGGGCGTGCTGGAGGCGAGTCAGAATGGTCCCATTGCCGGCTACCCCGTCGGTAATGTTCGGGTCGTGATTTTTGACGGGGGTATGCACGCAGTCGATTCAAACGAAGCCGCTTTTAAATCCGCAGCGCGGATGTGTTATCGTGATGCCTTCCGTCAGGCAAGTCCCGCGATTTTGGAGCCAATTTATGACATTGAGGTCCTGTGTCCGGATTCGTACACTGGGGATGTCATGGGAGATTTGAACACGCGAAGATCTCGCATCCAGGGAATAGAATCGGAAGGGGTATTCCAAAAAATTATTGCACAGGTACCGGAGGCTGAAATGGATAGATATTCCACTGTGCTACGTTCGCTGACGCAGGGACGAGGATTGCACCGCGCAAGATTTTCAGCGTACGAAGCCATGCCTCGACACATTCAGGACAAAGTTGTAGCGGAAGCAGGGGAACTTGCAGAGGCATAGTGTCGACAGGGATAGTACGGACGGAGATCGTGAGGACAAGGATAGTGTCCGCGAGCGCAGGGAAGTCGGGAGGCGACGACTGTTTCAACGGTCATCGATTAGAACTACTCCATGAAGAAAGAAATGGGGAACGATCGGAGCAGACATAGCCAACGTGAAGAAATCTTTAGAGGCGTTTATGAAGAGAACAAGCGCATTGAAGATCGATCCCGCCCTGGGCGATCCACACCCGCAGTCCGTACCTATGTCACGGGGCTTGGAGGCGTTATTCTTCTCATACTCGTTTTCGCTCTGGCAACGAACTATGTGTTTCAAGACGACAGATCCAGCGAGCTTAACTCAGAAAATTTCTCGTCTGTGACCGCGACGTCAGGCATGGCTGGAGTCGGATTGCCAGACGAACTGTTGATGCCGTCAGCAGTGTTACTGGATGCGGACAATTTTAGTGCGATCGCTTCCGGCTCTGTACCCATGGCCGAGCTCTTTGACCTGGGTGTACGAAAAATCGTCATTGATCCAGGACACGGCGGCCGTGATCCCGGGGCGCTGGGGTCGGCAGGCCTCATGGAAAAGGAAATCACACTTGACGTCGCACGACGCCTGAAAAACCGGTTAACCGAATTTCATGGGATTCGGGTTGAGCTTACGAGAGAGGAAGATCAAACCCTTAGTCTTAAGCAGCGAGCAGGGTTTTCAAATGTGTCGGGTGCAGACCTATTTGTATCCATTCATGTCAATCAATTTCCCGAAGAGCCGGTTTATGCCGTTGAGACATACTATTTTGGCCCGCAGACGGATGCCTCGGCCCTGAAATTGGCGGAACTGGAGAATAAAAACTCGGACTACAGTGTAGCCGAGTTCAATCGAATGATCCAGCAGATCGGCGACCGGGTTAAGAGCGAAGAATCGAAACGATTGGCCCACTATGTTCAAGGGAGCATGTTTCGAAACTCGAGGATACTCGACAGTCGGGTCCGAAATTGGGGCGTAAAAACAGCGCCTTTTGTGGTTCTCATAGGAGCCACAGCCCCTGGCATTCTTTGTGAAATTGGCGTAATTAGCAATAGCGACGAAGAACGCCGCCTGCGAACCCCCGAATATCGCGAGCAGTTGGCCATGTTTTTGGAGGAAGGGATCGTTACTTACATTAACGAACTTTCTGATCAATTAGCAACACAGAACGGAGTCACGGAAAATGCCACCGAAGAAAAATTCGACGAATGACACCCTGTACATTGGAATTGATCTGGGCACGTCGCGCAGTGCCATCGTCGCGAGTACTGGAAAGCGACAGTGGGTGCATAGCTATGTAGGTTGGCCGAAGGACTTTGTAGCAAAGAAAATGCTCGGCGAGAGCATTTTATTCGGCCAGGACGCATTGGACCATCGTTTGTCCGTGCACCTCGTTCGCCCGCTCGAACAGGGCGTCATTCGTGACGGGACTGTACGCGATGAAGAGGCCGTTCGTGAATTGGTACACCATCTGATCGAGATGGTGGATCCAGGGTCGTCCCAGGAAATCTACGCCGCTGTCGGTGTTCCGGCGGAGGCACTCCGCGTGAACAAGCTGGCCATTCGAGATGCCGTAAAGGAGTATGCCGATAGACTCATGGTCGTTTCTGAACCGTTTGCCGTTGCCTATGGTCAGGAAACACTCAACAATGCCCTGTTCATCGACATCGGTGCAGGAACGGTGGACTTTTGCATCATGCATGGGACCATGCCCGCAGAGGAAGATCAGCGTTCGCTCACGACGGCTGGAGATTTCATTGACAGTCAGCTTTTGGGTCGACTGCAGGAGAAATATCCAGAAGCGTCCTTTAGTGAAACGATGGTTCGCGGATTTAAAGAAAGCAAGGGGTTCGTCGGTAATGCTCGGAACCGAGTCAAAATCTCCGTTCCATTCGACGGTGTGATGAAGCCTCTCGATATCACATCAGAAATGAGTCATGTCTGCGAAGGTGTTATCCCCGCGATCGCCGAGACGGCCATGGATCTGATCTCCCGTTACGAACCGGATTTCCAGGAGGATCTGAAAAAGAATATCTACCTGGCCGGTGGCGGCAGTCTGATTCGAGGAATGGACGACGGACTCGCTGATGCGCTCAAGTCGTACGGCAGCTTTGATGTTTCGGTGATCGAAGATCCGCTCTATGCCGGCGCCGAAGGAGCTCTGGCACTCGCCCAGGATATGCCCGAAGAGTACTGGGTGGATATGTAGCCGGGCCCGTTTCGGCAGATTCGCCACCGTCGCCTGCCAACTACGAGCGGCTTCTCTCAGCCTCCGATTCGGCTGATCTGGAGAATTTCTCCGCCACCCGAGATTTGGAACCGGACTGAATCGCCCGTAGCAATTCTGCGAATCATGGACGTGTCGGCTATTGGAAATAGCATCGACATGGCTGACATGTAGCCTGGAATATCCTCGTGATCAAGTTCGACGAATGTACCGTTGGCAATCAACCTGAGCACTTTCCCCCGGCCCTGAAACAGATCCGCTTCGGATTCCAAACCAGCATTGCCGGAGAGGGTTTCGGTCGCATCCTCGACTTCAGATTTCGGGAACCGGTTGTCCGGTTCAGATGAACAGGACGCAAACAAAAGGAGTGACAGACTAAATGCGACGACTTGAGCCACGGAGGACATTACTGCGGACATTAACTTATAGAATTCGGGCCCATCCCTCATCCGTTTTCGTATCCACATGGATGGGGACGATGATGCCCTCAGATCCGAATTGACCGAGGACTCTAACCGTTGTCGCGATGTAGTCGGCGAAGATCTGTGACGGGTACGAAACCAGGATCCACGGCGTACCGCTCGGGTTGCCTCCTTCTAGAACGGCTACGGGTATTCCCTGCATCGCACATGCTGTCCCGCATGCCGGTACATCACCTTCGGGTAAGATGTGATCGTCTGTGATGTTTCGCTTGTCCAGGGCAAAGCACTTCGTATCTACAAGCGTTCCGATGACAGTGAGTGTATCGCCTATGGCATAGTCGATCGCGCTTTGATCGACATCCGAGGTTTGATCCTGATTCTGACCGCAAGCGGCTATACCCAGTATTAGGATCAAGAGTACACCGCTGCTGAGTCGTCCGAGAAAAGAAGACATAAGTAAAAGGGGAGATAAAAGAGTAAAGGGGCCGATAGGCCCCCCTCTCATGATTCCTGAAAAACGACTACATCATCGTTCCAGGTACAGCCTTCTTCACCCATTTGTTGTTTTCTTTCACCCAAAGTTTGCTTGGGATAATGGCTCCAGGGTATGCTTCTTCGCCTTCGATTTTTATTTCTTGGGCCATTAACTCCGCATAGCCACCTGCCGGTCCGACAATCAAATACACTTTGCCGCCTGCCTCACCGCCTTCGAGCACGCCAACGGGGATTCCCATTGTGGCACAGGCCGTTCCGCATTTCGGGACTTTTTTGCCTCCCATAATCGTGTGATCGTCTTCGAGATTCATCTGACTCATGCCATAACACTTCGAGTCAACGATCTTACCCTCAACAGTGACGCTATCGCTGGATGGTACGTTCATAGTACCAGCGAACGTCACGCCAAGGACGAGAAGAAGAGGTAATAGCTTGCGCATTGTTTTTTCCTTTAGAAAAGTTCGAGTTATACGTGGTGTCCAGTGCTGATCCGGTGACGACAGTGTGTTGCGCAAATGATCAAGCCATTACAGACCTGACTGCTGTTCATTTTATCTTCATAAATCGTTTTTTCGAGATTTCTTTTCAAGACCGTCACAAATAGTACGGTCTTCGTACTATATCCAGGCAATGTGGCGAGCCGCGTACTTGTTGTGCGCGTGTATATCTATATTGTAAATATGCCTGGTGCCCACCCAGCACCGAACCAATCATCACTATCGTCGAAGATCTGTCGTGGACCGCATCGGCAAATACGAGATCCTGGAAAAAATCGGCCAGGGCGCGATGGGCGCGGTATATCGAGGGCGAGATTCAGTTATCGGGCGCGATGTCGCGATCAAGGTCATTCAGGGAAACGCCCTGAACACAGCAGACATTAAGGAGCGTTTTTACAGGGAGGCCCGTTCCGCCGGGAGATTGTCGCACGAAAACATTACGATTATTTACGATGTCGGCGAGGACGACGGCCGCCCGTTCATCGTTATGGAGTATCTCGAGGGTGAAGATCTTCGTTCGATGCTCAGTCCGGATGCGAATCATACTCCCGAGGAAAAACTCGATGTCGCCATTCAGATCTGCCAGGGTCTCCACTTTGCACACAGACACGGCGTCATTCATCGGGATATCAAACCCGATAATGTTCGAGTGTTACCCAATGGGCGTGTAAAGATTCTGGATTTCGGAATCGCCCGTATTCAGGACGATACGGAGATTCAGACATTGACCCTTACGGGGATGAGTGTCGGAACACCCAGATACATGTCCCCCGAACAGATCCGCGGTGAAAAACTGGACGCTAGATCCGACATATTCTCATTCGGCGTTCTGTTTTATGAATTGTTGTCCGGAACGCCTCCTTTCTCTGGCGATCGCGTGGCTACCATTATCTACATGATTTTGAATGTGGATCCGGAGCCCCTTGAGTTCGACCCCCAAAACGTTTCCATCGAGTTGCAACCCATACTCTTCAAATGTCTCGCCAAGGACAGGGAAGAGCGGTACAACGACGTTACGGAAATTCTGCGGGACCTGCAGTCGGTACTTCAATTGACGGCCGAAACGGGACAAGCACTCAAGTCGAAAATTCTCGATTCGACGATAACGGATTTTCTGGCGAAAGACGCGGCGACACGCACCGGTGAACCGGTTCGTCAGTCTGTAAAGGGAAAAGTCCGTGGATCATCAAAAAGGCGTACGTTGATTGTTGCCGGGGTAGCCGTGCTCTCGGTAATCTTAGCGACGATCGGTATTCTTGCTCTTGGGACACAATCGACGATACCCGACTTCGCTGAGGCTCTTCAACCTGATGAAGCACCGTCGTCGGTATCTGTCGGCACGACGTCCACGGACGAAAATCATCAGAATGACACTGCTGTAGGCGTTGGAAACGTAAATCGAGACGGAATATCAGGCTCTGATAACTCAACCCAGACACCTCCACCGAGCAATGGAAACATCGCACGCACGGAGGCTAACCAGAATAGGGCGGATCAGCAGTCCGCAGAGCGAGCTGCAACGTTCAAGGACGGTGAACGAACGGCTGAAACCGGAGAGGAAGAGCCTGTTCAGGACCAGGAGGAAAGAGCCGCCTCAGAAGAAGGAGCCGCAGAGCCTGATCAGGGCAAATACCACAGGCAAGGGAAAGAATAAGAAAAAGATCACGAGCATAATGCTTGATGGGGAAACCCCAGATCCCTATTCAGCCGGCGGCGGGAACGTCTATCGGACTCGGTCTATTGGCATCACCCCAGTCACGGCCGGTGCGGACTTCTTCACCATCTAGGTCCGACAGGTAGTAGATATCTACCTGATGGATCTGTCTCATCCAGTCAACGAAATATGCCTTGAACCCGCCGTGGGTACCGTCTACATCGGAGACGTCGAATACACTCTGATTCCTCAGTAATCAGGGCATACAATCCTGGATTACGATGTCCGGGTACCCCGGGTATAGTCCCGGTACCCGGGTGTCTCCGAACAAAATCGAACATGTTTCACCCGATCGTGGAAATATCGTGACTCGTCATATTCACTTTTGGCTCTGAAGTGAGTCACATAAGGCAGTTATTTGGAGGTAAACACAATGAATCGGTATTCCTTTGGATTCCTCGCAATTACAATCGTCGCGCTCTTTTCCCCTGTTCTTTCAAACGCGCAAGGCCAGCGGGTCGAGGTTCGTAGTTTTTCCGGATTAACACTTGAAAGCATCGATTTTTTCGATGCGGATCATGGCACTGTCGTGGGTCAAAATGGCCTAATTGTGAGAACCGTTGATGGAGGAGAAACGTGGACATTTCAGGTAGAGGACAGTCCGGGTGCTGCGGAATTGAGGGGCGTCCATTTCGTCGACATTAATACAGGATAGGCGGTGGGGAATTGGGGAGTTATTACTCACACGACTGACGGAGGAGCTACATGGACCGATCAAGACACGCCGGTT
>BTQE01000075.1:0-15814 GCA_036985715.1 Rhodothermia bacterium | reverse complement strand
CCTTCGAACTGCTCCAAGTCTCATGGCGCATGTGACTGTTCCCAGTAACGCGTAACCCCATATCAGGCCGTATCCCTTGCAACCCAGTCACTTACATGCCTTTGCTATTCTGAACTTCAGATTAGAGGGCGGCCATCAAAGTAAGAAGACGGAATATCTCTTTGTTGATCGATTCTCTGCCAATGTACTGCCCCAATTTCCCTTTGGTCGCTTGAATTGAATCGCATTCTCCTTGTTTTCATTGACGGCATAGGCCTAGGACCTCCGGGAGAATTCAATCCTTTTTCCGGTCGACCACTCCTGGGATTTGAGCGCCTGGCAGGCGGATCCCCGTTTGACGAAAAGGCTCCGTAAATAATCGGTTCCAACCATGTGTTTCGACCGATCGATGCCGGGCTCGGCATACCGGGACTTCCTCAGAGTGGAACAGGTCAGGCGTCACTTTTCACCGGAGTAAACTGTGTCGAACCTGCAGGACGTCATTTTGGACCTTTTCCTCACTCTACGTCGCTTTCACTGATCGCTCGTTACAACGTCTTCTCCCGAGTCAAGTCGTTGGGTCTTGATGTCGCCTTCGCAAATGCCTATCCACCGATATTTTTCGAGCACGCTCAAAGGAGAAATCGTTGGTCGGTAACGACACGATCCTGTCTCGATTCGGACACACGAATTCGCACTCTTGATGAACTCAACAACGGGCAGGCCCTCGCGGCAGATATCACCGGCCAGCGACTGATCGATCACCTCGGCCTGCAGGTTCAGATCTGCTCCGAGGCGGAGGCTGCCGTCAATCTCGCAGACCTCACGAGCAAGAATGCGTTCACCGCTTTTGAATACTTTCACACCGACAAAGCGGGCCATTCTCGCTCTCGGAAAGAGGCTGATAAATGTCTCCTGTCTCTCAGTTCATTCCTGATGAGCCTGATCGAAGAGACACTCTCGAGAGGCTTGACGCTGATTCTAACCAGTGACCACGGCAACCTGGAAAATCTTGCAATCAAGACCCACACAGAGAATCCTGTCCCGTTTGCTGCGATTGGCGAACAGGCAACGGCATTCGAAGAGGTTCGATCGCTTGTCGACGTGGTACCCGGTGTACTTACCGCGTTCTCGTCGTGATTAATCCGGATCACTCTCCCCAAGGCATCACCCGCCTATTTTGAGGAACCGTGAGAGACTGATACGATTTCCTCTACGAGGCGGCCTGCGCCATAAACTGCTTCCAAGGCCTCCAGTATTCCTCGGGCGTCAACAGACACGGTGCGCGCGCCGATATCCGTGTATAGATACTCCGACGGCAGCGACTCGATGTTGCCATCGAACACGAGACCTACTACTTCCAGATTTTTATTCAGCAACGGAGATCCTGAATTCCCGCCTGTAATATCATTGGTCGAAACCAGATTCATCGGGGTTTCCAATTCCAAATTCTGACCAGGGTTCTGCCACCGCTCCGGAAGCTCCCATTCCTTATGGCCAGCGTGGGAATACGAGGCATCGTAGAGTCCATAGAACGTTGTGAATGCTGGAGCTACGGTTCCGTTGTATGCATAACCAGATACGATTCCATCGGCAATTCTCAAAGAGAAGGAGGCGTCCGGAGGCATTGTTTCACCGTATACAGCAAAACGGGCTCGGGCCAAATCGGCGGCAAACGACTCCTCCTGATTGATGAAATCCCTGAGCTGCTGGTCCAACGTGAAGTAGAGTGGAGCGATGGCATTGATAAATGGCACAGTAGGATCGGAGCTGGAGAGGTAGTTATCATCCAAGAGCTTACGGAATCGGGCCGAATCAGCCAGCGCCGAATAGGTGGCAATCGTATCGGCGAGCATACGCGCCGTACTGCTGCCGAAAAGTTTGCGTATAGTCGGGTCGGTGCTCCCCAGGTATTTCTCAAATTCTCCCAAACGGTGCTCGATCACCCTTCGCTCCACGTCTCGCGGCCAGTTCTTAATCTTTAAGGCATCTTTCCGAATGTCATTAAGCTGCTCCGGCGGAGCACCCCGCTGTTTGAGAATCTCATACACGTAGCCGTACATCGCACGAGTTAGAATATGTGAGCTGACCGATGGGTTCAGGAAATGCGTGAATGCAGCCGCTTTTGTGGATGATGCCTTTTTCGAAATCTGAAGGCGTTCAATGTCACCGAGAACGGATCCGTAGAGGGCGCTCAGTGAGTCCGACTCCTCAAGAGCTTTTGCAAGTAACAACTCTGCTGCGCCTCGACGTCTGATCAAGGATCCTTCTCTGAGTCCATTCAGTTGTCCGCTTTCCGCCTTCAGTGAGTTCTGGGCCGAGAAATAGTCGTTTCTCACGTCCGACGAATCGACCGCTTCCGGGTGTGTGGCTATATAGTCAGCCATCAAAGAAGCTCGGTCTCGAAGAACAAATGTGCTTTGGGGTAATTTGTTGTCTCGATCGTATTCCAACTGGGCAACCGTGCTGAGTCGACTCGTGGAGCCCGGGTTTCCGACGACGAAAACGGCCTCCCCATCTTTCGCTCCATCAACGCTCCATTTGAAATGCTCCGGGGTTGAAAGCGGCTCACCGTTTTTATTGTAGGCCCGGAAAAAACTCATGTCCAGATTGTACCGGGGAAACGTAAAGTTGTCGTAGTCGCCTCCGAAAAAGCCGATCTGAAGCTCCGGGGCCATTACAAGTCGAATGTCGTCAAATCGCCTGAAGGTGTAGGCCGTATACTTCCCACCGTTGTACAGTGCAATCACCTGAACCTGCAGTGAGGAATCCTGCGCCGACGCTACCGATTGCATCCGACTCTGAATGGATTCGGCCCTACGGCTTCGCACGTCGGCTTTTGGTGTAGCAGACAGGACCTCTTCGTCCGAGAGATAAACCGCCTCGGTAACATCCTGAATATCAACGAGCTGCTCAACGTACAAGTCATCGACTTTTCTTTCATCGGAAGAGGTCTCAGCATAGAATCCTTCGTCGAGAAATGATTCTCCATCCTTACTTATTTCAGTAATGCTTGGGCGGGCACAATGCTGGTTTGTCATGATGAGCCCCATATCCGAAACGAAGGAGGCCGAGCAATACGTGGCAAATCTGAGCGCACCCATTCTTGCCTTGGCAAACCATGCGGAATCCGGCGTAAATCCGTAAGCGTCGGAAAAGTAATTCGTAGGAGGATTATCGAAGGTCCACATCTTTCCACCATCAAATCGACCAACCTCGATCCCTTCAAAAGGATTCTCGTCCGCCACAGCTTCCTCCGGAGTAACAGCCGGACTCTCCTCCCGAATTATATTCGCAGGTTGTTTGGGGCGCTCCGTTACAGTCACCTGACGTGGAGAGGAACAGGCACCGACCAGCGTAGCGATGAGAAAAATCGAGGAGACCGTGGGGAGGCTTGGACGGTTTGAGCGTGGCTTCTCTGACGGCACTTGGAACTTGAACGGATTCCTCATGGCATAGTGGACGTAGTTTTAAACCGGAAAGGCGCGGATATATATTTTTCCAAGCGCACTTACCCACCCCTAAACGTCCAGTTCCATTATGGATACGGCATTGATTGCCATCCTGGAACCGAGACTGGGACAGAAGTATATTAGCGCGCCCTGCGAAAGTGGCGGAATTGGCAGACGCGCTAGATTTAGGATCTAGTGGGGTAATTCCCGTGGGGGTTCGAGTCCCCCCTTTCGCACAACAGGCGTCGGTGTCGTTTTCTCACCGGCGCCTTTTTTTTGCTTTATTGGATAATTCTCGAGTAGTCAGAAAGATGAGACGGGTCAATTCGAGTCAAGGTGTCATACGCTTGATTCGCCACAGACGAACCCTGAAAGACGGCTGCCAGTTCTTTGTACTTGGCCGTGAAGAAAGCATCCAAATAGAATGAGCGACTTACGTCTTGTGTGAGCACTTCGAGTCGACCCACAACATCAAGCATCGTCCTTCTTGCTTTATCCGGGTTAGCAACAAACTGATCCAGACTCAGCAGATGGTAGTCCTTGTATACTTTTCTGAGTTCGCGGAAACGAGGATCCATAATCTGAGCAATCAACTCACCCCGTGAACTCTCGCCTTGTAAGGCACTCCAACCAATGGAACCGGACGACTCAGCCAGTTCGGCGACTCTGCGAGCTTTTTCGAATTGCCCTGTGCCCCCCATTTCTGAAAACGTATCGTAGTCGTAGCCGAGCATGAGATACGCATAGAAATTTATGACCGCCGTAATGGGATGGTATCGATCCGGATCAAATATCAGTGGAGTCCCCCGTGGATAGTCAAAGATCCAGCTGTCGTCGTTGAATTGAGCAACCGTGGTCTGTTGCGCTGTTCCATAAACCGGGCGTCGACTGGCGATCACTATTCGACCGCTAAAACGTGTGAGCGTAATCGCCTCCGTAAGAACGATCTGCATATTGCAGTCGATCCGCTCATAATCCTCGAAACGGTCCTCCGTCCACCGCCTGTCGTTTATGTACTCCTTAATTCGTTGTCCAAGCTCGCTCAAGAACGAAAAATCGTTACCTGTCAGATTCAGGTAATTGACAGAGACGTTGCAATTAAACTCCTGCGCTTGGGAATAAAGTGGAGTAAAACTGTGGATCGTAAAAACTCCTGCCAGGAATAGGATGTTCAGCCTCAACATCTGAATGTTTGGGGTTCACTGTTGTGGAAACAGTCATACAACATCATTGAGTTACGGTTTCTGAGAATCGGTCTCTGTGTTCGTGACCAATCGTTCCTATCACACACGAACACGTATTCCTTGATCGTTAAAGGGCAGAAGAGTCAGCCGCTCGAGGGTGTACTCACGCTGGGCGTGATCTTCCTGATACTATCCGTCCCATCTACCCAGGCCATCTCGCAGTCTATTGGAAATGGCGCTCTTGTATCCGGTTTGACAGCTGGAGCAGCACTTCGGGATCCATTCGCTGCGGTAAATCCTTCCGGCGCAGGTTCGGTCCCCGGGGCTGCCGTTTCCATCTGGACAACACGGCCGTACAATATATCTGACATCAGAATTTTCGGTCTCTCCGGAGGGATGTCGATCCGGGGATTGGGAATTGCCCCACGATTTCGCGCCTTTGGGTTTGACGAATACTACGAGTATCAAACATCCATTAACTTTGGATTGCCCATCACGCGAGGGATGGATCGATCGGCGAGGATGGGTCTTGGAATTCAAGCCCTTTCAAGGACAACGGCGCGAGGCGGATTCCAGACCTTCTACGTCGTACGAACTGGCCTTCTCATTCCGGTTGCATCGAACATCGATTTGGGTGCAATTCTTTCACGGTCCGTAGAGAGTAAAGCATTCAAAGTTCGAGCGGCGCTCGTCGGCCTCGCTTTTCGCCTTCATGAGAAGACTACGTTTTATCTGGATGTTTTCTCCGAAGCTCTTTTTCGGCCGTCGTACAGGCTGGGCGTTTCTACACGTCCCGTTCGCGCAATCACATTACGAATGGGGGCATCGACCAATCCAGACAAGTTGAGCGCTGGGCTTTCAATTCAGGCGGGGACGATTACGGGAAGCATTGCCGTCGAATACCACCTGCTCCTTGGCGCAACAACCACAATCGAAACTACGATTTCACAACCAGGTCCTTGATTTGATGAACGGTCGCTCCCTGTTGCAGGTCTCTCAATGGCTTTTGCTCTATTTGTTTGTGCACCTCCCCACACCTGTGTTGGGCCGTCAGGTCGAGACGATTATGGGGACCGATCTGGATACGCGTGATCTTTCAAGCGAGGAAATCCAGACGATTGAATTAGTCTTGTTGGAACTTTCAAAACAGCCGATCAACCTGAATACGGCCACCCGGGAAATCCTTGAACAAATCCCGCTTCTTGCCGGTTCGGACGTTGACGCCCTGCTAGATTTTCGGAGATCCATTTGGGGGCTCGCGACTCTGTCAGGGCTGAAGGAGATTCCAGGGCTCTCATCAGGCGCGGTCGAACTACTTAGCGCGGTCGGCTATGTGGACGAAGAAACTTCGAGCCCGCACAGGCGCGCATCATCGTGGATTCAGATGAGAGCTTTGGTCAAGGGAAAATGGGATTCGAGCGAATCCTCGCCCGCGAATGGTGGTAGTCGTTTACGACGCTCCCTTCGAATGACCGGCCGAGTCAGAAATGTGTCCTGGGGGCTCACCCTGCAGAACGACCCCTATGAGCAATTCCGTTGGAACCCTGCACGTGGGTGGTATGGATTTGACCACACGAGCGGATATCTAACATGGGGTTCCGATGACTCACCTCTGGTAGTGACAATCGGAAATTTTACTGTTGATGCGGGACAGGGGCTCGTGCACACCCGGCTCTTCGGAACCCGCTTATCGGCGGCCTCTCCATCTCAAATCGTGAGGACCTGGTCAGGCCTCCGCCGGTATACCGGATCGTCTGCGTCGTCGCTTCGTGGTATTGGTGTCTCGGCACGACTCCTGACCGGCCTTCGCCTCCAGGCGTTTTTCTCTCGGAAAGCACTTGATGCCCGCGCAGATTCCAGTACAACAGATACTAGCCGATTTTTTGTGCTTTCGGGATCCGGCACCCATATCTCGGAGGGGCAGCTTTCCAGACGAAAAATCCTGTCCTCCACCGTGTCTGGAGCGTTGATCGACTGGCAAATTGGACTTTTCAGAGTCGGCGTTCAATGGTCGATAAACCGCTTTCAACACCCGGTTCAAGAACAAGGCGGTGAAGGGGCCAGGAGTCAGTTCACAGCCGGTAGTGTCTATGGCATGGCCAATATGAACTCGTTTAGACTCATTGGCGAAGTAACGCTCGGCGGCAATCGGCCATCGCAATTCGTTCTGGGGATAACCTGGAAACCGACGAGGTCGGTAAGGTTCTTTTCCCATCTGTATCGGTACGACGCACAGTCGATTTACCGGTTCGGGAACCCGTACGGACTCAGGCGCTCGCTGAATTTTCAGCGAGGGGTTACTATTGGCACAACGTTCAGGCCCGTCAGAGACTGGTCGTTTTCAGCCTCTTTGAATTATTCCGCCGGCTCTAGTGCAAAAGAGGTCGCCTTTTTTTCGATCGTTTCCAGCGACTTGAGGCTTCATCTTCAAGGAAAACTCAACCCCGCAAGTACGATAAAATTTTTCCTCCGATCGAAACAGGCTCAGGATTCGAACATTATGACGTTACCCTCCGGCAGCCAGGTGCGCGGTTCGGGTATCGAGCGGCGTTGGCAGGCATCGCTCCTTGTGACCTACTCGATTTCACAGGGCCTGACTCTATCCAGTCGCTTTGACACGAATCTCGCGGAGAATGCGTTCAGTCAATCGTCTTCCGGCGTCCATACGTTTCAACAAGTAACGCTTTCACTAAGCCCCAAACTTTCTATGGTTTTTCGCTACAGCCTGTATTCTGCTCCTGAATCGGGGAATAGATTCTATATCTATGAACCGGATATGCGGGGTCAGTTGTCTGTTCCCGTCCTCTCGACTGAGGGCTCGCGATCCTTGATCCTCCTGACATTGGTACCGGCCACTCAATGGCAGCTTCAGGTGAAGTGGACCGATATGCGACAGGCATTAGGTCCTTCAGGAACCCTCTTCGCTTCAGAACGACTCGCAGAACGCCACGTTCAGCAACTCAGTCTTCAGTTTGCCGTCGAGTTGTAGTGGGTCCAACTGAAGCCAGAATCGAGAGCAGAAACCTAGTGCCTGATTATCCAGATCGATTAATTTTTGAACCTTTCTATGAATGCGCGGGCATCCGGATGATCTGAATTGTTGAGGGCTTTGAGCGCTTTTCGGCTGACGCGGCTGTCGGGATTCGCTCTTACAATTTCAATCAGCACGTCCGTAATCGAATCGTCGAGTTCCTCATCAAAGTCTTCGAGCGCCTTCTCAACGGCCTCTTCAATCTCGTCCCAATCGATTGATCCAAGAGACCGCTCAGTGGCATCCGTCACGATTGCATCGAGTTCCGGGCTGACGATTCTTTCCGCGATCATTGAAACCGTCGCAACGGCTACATCTGTAATTCCCTCGCCTACACCAACCATCGCTTCTGCGAAACCGTCAATATCTATATCGTAGCCGGGTGGGTCTTGTCGATGCCGGCTGTCAGAAAAGTCCACACGGCTCAGTGCACTCGTAACGGCTTTTCGGACCTCGGGAGATTCATCCTCGAGCGCTTTTTCCAGAACTGATATAGCCTTCTCCGTCCCGATTTCTCCGAGGGCATATGCCGCATGAGCTTTCACATCCACGGAAGTATCATGGAGTATTACCGCTTCCAGTGCTCGGATTGTTTTTTCTGACTCGTAATCACCCAGCCCAAGGGCGGCCACCTCTCTTACGCTTTCAGAATCGTCTTTCAGGCTCCGTATGAAAGCCATTTCGATTTCATCGCGTTCATACTCCAGCAGAAAACGAAGAGCCGTTTCTCGGACTTCCTCATCTGGATCGTTCGTCGCCTCGATCATGGCGCCGATCGAACGCGCGTCTCCAATCTCTGCGAGAGCCCACAGAGCTGTTTTTCTGACATCTCGACTGGAATCGTTCAGCGCACTCATCAAAGCAGCGACGGATCGTTCGCTCTCAATCTCTCCCAGCGCCCAGGCAGCCAATTGCCTGGTCTCATCATCATTGCTCGAAAGCGCTTGAGTAAGGCCTTCAATAGCGCGATCGTCTTGCATCTCTCCCAGAGCTCTTACGGCAGAGCGCCTCACTGCCAAATCCTGATCCTCGAGCGCCCCTCGGAGTGTTTCGAACGCCCGCGCGTTCTCAAGCTCTCCCAATCCCCAGACCGCCATTTGTCTTACCTCAGGATCTGAATCGTTGGCGGCCTCGATGAGTCCCTCAACCGCTTCCGGGTCTTCCAATTCCGCAAGACCCCGAACAGCTCTTAGACGTACATCCGGTTCTGAATCCTTCAGAGCACGGCGGAAAGCTGGTATGGACTCCAAATCTTCCAACTCTGTCAAGGCCCATAATGCCATCGTACGGATTTCAGGGTCCTCGTCCTCAACAGCCCGTCGGAGCGTAGCTGCTGCACGCTGACTCTCTATTTCTCCCAGTGCCCAAATTATTTTCTCTCGCACGCCCCGATCTGTCTCGGTCACGTAGGCGTTTGATAGACCATCAACGGCTCGGTCGTCTTCTATTTCACCCAGCGCCCAGACGACTAACTTGCGGGCATCCGCGTCTGCTTCAACCCTTAATTGGTCCAGAAGCGCGTTTATCGAATCATAACTCTCAATCTCGCCCAGAGCCCATATAGATTGTCGACGAACTCTTACGTCTGAATCGTGGAGCGCTGCAATGAGCGTACGGACAGCCTGATCGGTTCCAATCTCACCCAACCCCCAGGCGGACTGCTCCCGGACATCCTCATCTTCGTCGGATCGAAGTGCATCAGCCAGCGCATCAATGGACTCCTCCTCCCCCATTTTGCCCAACATATGAGCCGCGTTTCGTCGGATTTCCGGATCAGTATCTGAAAGGGCCGTCTTGAACGCTTTTACCAGACGTAATCGTCTCTTTTCCATTTCCGTTGTATCAGCAACCGAGACAAAATAATCCGGTGCTGATACGACCGATTTCGATCGAATTCTGGATAATGAACTTGGTTTGGGGTCGTTACTCGGAACCTTAATAGTTGTCACGCGGAAGACGTCGCTCTCAAGAGTTGAATCCGAAGCTGGAGTCAGAGCAGCAAGAGGAAAAATGATTCCTAGCATGAGAACGGTCACGAGAACCCTCGCACTCGTTGAAAATCTATGCTTTCTCGGAGAAGGATCAAGAATAGCCAGCACTCTTCCCTCCAATTGACTTGGCCGTGCCATCGACACCGCACCTAGCGGGGGAAGAAACGATGCTTTGAGTGATCTGGCAATTTCGAGTAGGTGGTCGGCGTAGTTCGAAGCTCGCGTTCCTCCCGAGATGACGTAATCGTCGCAGGCTTTTTCACGTTCAATGCGAAGGCGTTTGGCAGCGAACCATACAATCGGGTTGAACCAGTAAATAGCACAGGCCAGTTGCGCAATTCCCTGCGTTGCGCAGTCCCATCGCTTGACGTGTGCAAGCTCGTGGGTCAGGACGCACATTCGGCGTTCATCCGACCACGCTTCCGCATCGGCAGGTAGAAGGACGACGGGATTGATCCCGCCCCACGTCATGGGCATGCTGGTATCTCTGCTCTTGAGCAAGTGGACATCGCGGGTCAAGAATAGGCGATCACCAATTTCATTTACAAGATCGGTCCACCCCTGGTCACGTACTGGAATTGCTCGTCGGGCCAGAAAAAGAATTCCGAATGCGCCGATGAGCAACTGAGAAAGCACGGCGACGGCACCCATCAACCAAATCCAAAACAATGCGGTTGTCCAGTGCATATTCCTTAGTCGGGATACCAGTGCTGAGAGCGATTCAAACATCGGATGCGAGGACTCACTCGAACCAACAACTCCAGTAGACGCCTCTTCAAGAGGCTTTGCAGGTAGTGAATCATCGGGACTGGTTTCTACGGCGGGCGGAACGGCTCCAAAACCGAGGGCTGGTGGAAGCTCGCTCGCAGATGGCATCGGTGGGGCCGATGGCATGCCAACCCGGGCTGTCGGTTCAGCTAACTCCGTGTTTGCATTTTTCAGTGTCTCCAGCCATTCGGGATTCTGAATAACGCCCCACGTTGGCAGCACAGCCGTCAGAATGGGAAAGAGAATTACGCCTGCGAGTGCGGCAAACCAAATGCGATGCCGATCCGCTGCTGACGAACGTCTGAACAGAGCAATGAGGAGGCCTGCCATAATGAATACGACCAGACTCTTACCCGTGACTTCGATCAGATAGGCAAGAGCCGTGCCGGCACCAGCCAGATTGAACCAATCAAACATTTAAACGACCCTCCCTTTTTGCTTGTAAAATCAGTTCCGCCAGCCGATCGACCTCCTCCTGATTGAGATCTCGCTTCTGCAGATCCAGCAGAGCTGCCACGGCCTGAGAAACAGATCCTTCAAAAAACGTTGAGACGACATGCCTCATGGCCGTCGTTTTCGCACGATCTACGGAAACAGTCGGCTTGTAGACGAATCGCGGTCCAACTTTGTCGTGTTTGAGATGTCCCTTTTCTTCTAGAATCCGAAGAAGAGCCCTGACCGCCGAATAACTCGGTGGATCTGGCAGGTTATCCATTACCTCAGCCGCTGTTGCTGTTTCTTTTCGATAGATCACATCCATGATCTGCCTTTCTCTGCGGCTGAGATCTACGTGTTCGGAGCGATTCATAATGTGTCTGTCTTTCTGCGAAATTATTCACTGTCAATGATCTACTGCTAATAAATTAGCACACCAACCTATCAGAGTAAAGCACGAATAAGAATAATTGCTAATTTTTTAGCACTTTACGGGACGATTCAGATAGAGTTTCAAACGTCTGGTAATAATCACGAATGGCTAATTCGTGCAGATGGACCTGAGAATTTTTCGTCGATTGGCAAGCTTCTCCTGCCACCTTTTCTCCTCTATTTCCTCATCGTCGAAATAATATTCCCACTTTTCGACTGTGGTTTCCTTCAATACCACATGCTTCTGGAGATGCGCAACTCTCTTCAGAACCGGTGACATACCCATCTGATGTACGAACGTGACGCGACTCTCTCCGTTGTCTTCTCCTTCCCGAAGCGATAGCCAATTATCACCACAGACATGACACGTATAAAATTTAGAGTCTGTGCGGGGGTCTTCAACTTCTTCAGCCTCAAGAGAGACTTCCATTGGTACCATGCTATAGGATTTGCACGCTTTGCACTTGAGTCGTTCCATACAAGACAGTATTGATCATTTGCCGTATAAACCCCGACAATCGATTGGGGTTCACTTGACGCTATATTGACATGATGAACTTTTCTCGCGATTCAGTACCTGGTTGAATTTATCCAGTATGCTGTATCCCATGATTTTTTTTCTGGCAAGTAGGCTGCCTCCAAACGCAGATCGAAATCAAACGTATAGAAAAGCCTCAACCGAAGGCCAAGTCCGAATCCCAAACTCGAATAGTCGTCCGAATCAGGACCCGTTGTCAGTACGCGGTCGGCGAATCCGTAAACGTACGCAGCCTTGAAAAAGACTGGTAGTAGAAACAGTCCGTCGTCAATAAAGAGGATCGGCTGTGTTACCGTGATTCCATAGCGGTATGAAGTACCCTTTGGAATTAAAATGTCTTCCCGGCCCCGGGGCTTGAAAAAATCGAGGTTAAATACAGATGGGCTATTCTGCACGACTACACCCGTGTTAATGTGGAGCCCGGTATTAAATTTGGCAAAAAACGGAAGATACAGGTCCCCAAGGCCGATAAGAGCCCGTTTTAGACTTCCTCCATTGACGGCCACATCAATGTCGCTGAAAAGGCGTATACCGATTCCGGAATTGGAAACCAGATCCCGGACGTTTCGCTGAACCTTGTAGCCGAATATTAAAGCTGGCGATAGCGTAGTCCGATTGGTCTTTCTCGTACGTGGAATAAAGTCGTCGTCGACGAATTGATCTTCGCGGAAATTGACCGAGAGCAACCCCGTCACAGATGAACGGAACACATTCTCCACCAGTGTTACCGGTACTCGCAGACCGAAGGATGCTTGTCGGCGCCTTCGGATCAGTCTCTGCTCTCTCGTCGTCGCTGCGTCCCTGATGATCGCATTGATCGTCTGCGGCCTGCTTGAATAGCTGAAAGACGGTCGAAACAGACTTCCTCCCCACTGCACACCGAGCTCACCCCAGAGTCGACTTCGCTGCAGAATTCCTTCCCCGTAATACGTCCATTCCTGAAGAGGATCTGTGCCCTGCATCGCAACGCCGACCCCGAATCCCATTCGAGCATCCGCATCTTTCCTTCGAGGCGCATCCAAATAAAATGTTGGATACATCATACGAGGCGCCAAGTATTTCAAGCCCTGATATGGCTTGGGTTCCAGGTAGGCATAGTAATCGTTCGATTCTACCAGCCACGATCTCCAGGGAACCTTCTCGGTGTAACGAGCCAGCTCTCGATCGATTTCGAGCGCCACGCTCAAGTCAAACGGGAGCGTCCTTAAATCAAAGCTCTGATCTCTATACTCCACATAGGCAAGGAAACGATTCGACGGTGACAGGGCACCCTCCGAAGCACCGTACGGGACATTGGTCACTCGCCACATTCTGTCCGTCCATTCGTCGGAGACGTAGACATTTTGCACATCGTCGAGGTCAGCCGTAAAGACCAGATAGCGACCATCCTTGCTCCAGCTCGCATCATAGATGCTCCCTCCTTCGAATCCAATCCAAGGCAACAAATCTGCCTCGCCGAGTCGACTCAAAGATGTTACGAACAGGGCCTGGTGTCCCTTGACGTTCATCAAGACCGCCAGTGAATCGGTCCCTGGTCTTGGTAGAAGACTTACAAAATCTGCTCTGCCGTAATCAAGAACCACCTTGGACAGTCCATTCTGATCAATTTCCACGACAGAGTTAAACTGGAGGTCATTTCTTAGAGCAAGGACCTTTCCAGAACCCGTTTCCACGGGATTAATAGCATGCGACCACGTGGAATGTCGTTCGATCTCGCCGCTGGCCAGGTCAATGAAGAAGACATTGGCCCGCTCTTGAACGGCTACGAACGGATCCCTCTCGTATCGCGAATAAAGAATGGTCGTGCTGTCACGGTTGAGCGAGTACGTCGCATCTTCAGTGATGGTTGTATTCGCCAGGAGTTTTCTCTTTCCGCTTTGTACGTCGATACGATAGAATCCCCGACGAAGATTGTATCCCAGAGAGAAGACAACGAGAGTTGAGTCATTCAGCCAATGCGGGCGCCGATTAACAAGGCCCTTCCTTCCGGACAGCAATGCGCCGTCGGTCTGGACCCCAAGTTGTTCAATTCGGGCTCTCTCATTCTCTCGAAACCAGTCTCGAAAAGACCTCGAAAGCTTCGAAGGAGATGTATCTGTGGCGTAAATCAGATTGGCTCCGTAACCGAGAAAGGGAAAGCGGAACTGCCAGCGCGAAAGACGCTGTATGACGTCGTCTCCGTAATTTTCAACAAGATACTTGATGAAATGGGCACCACCCATGTAAAAGCGATCAAATGGTCTCGTAAACGAGGGCGATTCCAACATCTGGGCAAGTGACCAGCCCCGCCCGTTCTCAAACGCGGCTCGAATCTGCATCGTAAAAAACGGATGATTCAATCGTCCGGCACCCTCCGTTAGTTGGCTTTCACGGTATACCGCCACTCCCTCCGAAATACCCGGAGGCACAAACATGTTCAGGCTTCTCGCAAAATCGGGTGAGAACCATCGCAAGAATCCAACCAAACCGGTCCCATCACCAAAATCTGCCTGGGCAGCGTGAACCGCTTCGTGGGGGGCTACAAGGTAGGTCCACGACGGGAAACGCCTGGACAATCCCCTGCCTTTGCTGGCCGTTGCGTCAATCTCCTGTTTAAAGGGAAACGAAGTGACGACACCATTCGCCCGATCAGTGAACTTGTTCAGAACAACCGGCATGAAAATGTTGAACCCCGCTCCAGTCAGCGTATCCGTGCCCGCCAGTGTGTTTTCCAGAACGAATAACGTTTCGCTCGCCTGCTCCCTCAAACCCTGCTCGAAGATGATATCGAAGTGATCACCCCGGAGAACCGAATACTTCAGACCCGGCGGGCGATAGATAACATCGTAGAGTGGTATCACCTGGGCACTTGCCCCGGGCAAGCTGCTGGTGACCAATACGATTCCGAAAAGAAAGACGAACCTCTGAATGAGCGCTGAGAGGCGAAGGTCGTTGAGATCAGGCAATGACCGAGATAAGATGGTTTTCCCTGCCCGTGAAACTACGGAAAAAGAGGGTCAGGCTGAAACTGTGTTTTTATCGTGGGATTCAGCTTGGCTATGCGAGGCTGGAGCCCAGAGGGATTGAGCCTCACTGCGTTCGGCTTCCAGCCTGAGGGGGAGGGTCTCACACAAGGATAAAAGCCCACCGGCTCACTCTGTTCGCAGCTTGTCTTTTCTTCCGAGGGGCTCATCGAAGCAAGCTTCATTCGCCCCTCAAAAGAAAAACCCCAATCACTTTCGTGATTCGGGCTTTCTATCCTTGCGCGGAGGGGGTGGGATTCGAACCCACGGTACCTAGAAGGTACAACGGTTTTCGAGACCGCCCCGTTCGACCACTCCGGCACCCCTCCAATAGCAAAACTAGTAGCATAAAGCCGCTTGAACAATTTCGTTTGGTGAAATCCATGATGAAAAAGCGGCCCGCGGATCCTGTTTTCTGACACGGTGAATCTGGACGTCAGCATTTCAATCCCGCTATCCAAGCATCTCTCCAACAACGCGTGCCGCGGACTGGAGCACTTCTCCCAGTTTGTCAGGTTGGCGACCTCCTGCCGTCGCTAAATCCGGACGGCCTCCGCCCCCGCCCCCCAGTTCTTTGGCCAAAACTCCTACAATGTCTCCAGCACTGAGCACCTTCTTCTCAACCAGATCTACCGATACACAGCAAGCCAGATAGACCTTTCCAGCCTTCGGGTCAACCGATCCGAGTACACCCACCGAATTTTGTGACATTTTTTCCTTCAACTGCTCGGTCAAAGACCTGAGGGTATTCACGTCCAGACCGTCCAGTTCTCCTACAACGAGCGTCGTGTCCCGGATTTTCTCACCACCCTCGACGAGTCGGTCCAGATCAGCAGAAAGGGCATGGATTCGTAAAACCGACAGTTCTTTTTCAAGCTCCTTATTCGCGCTGAGCAAATCGGATACCTCTTCATCACTGGGCCTCTGCAATGATTTGAACTGCCCGCGGACACGACCCAACTCATCCATTTCCTGGTGTAAATAGGCTATCGCTTCGCTGCC
>BTQE01000074.1:0-15971 GCA_036985715.1 Rhodothermia bacterium | reverse complement strand
CAACACGCAGTTCGAGGTCAAGCTGATCTCCCCGATTGCGATGGAACAGGGACTTCGCTTCGCCATCCGCGAAGGCGGCCGTACGGTCGGCGCAGGTGTCGTATCAACAATTAAAGATTAACCAGAGATTATGCCGATTGGCGCGGCCCGCGCCACGGGGCATACGGGCGTAGCTCAATTGGCAGAGCAGCGGTCTCCAAAACCGCAGGCTGCAGGTTCGAGTCCTGCCGCCCGTGCAATAAATTGAAAAGAGAATTATGAACAAGATCGCGTCGTATGTAGAAGAAGTCGGCAAGGAAATGCGGAAAGTGAGCTGGCCAACAAGGCCCGAGCTTATCAGCAATACGCTGGTAACTATTGCGGCCACTGTCGTGATTTCGCTATTCATTTTTGTTACGGACCGCGTCATTAGCACTGTTCTGGAAGTCATCTACGGATAGCCGATCAGCCCACTCCAATCATTTTCTTTATCACCATACGCACTCATGGAGACCCCGAAAGACAAATCCAATCAGAAATGGTATGTCTTGAGAACCTTTTCCGGGCACGAGAAAAAGGTGAAGACGTACCTCGAAAGCGAATCCGAGCGACTCGGTATCAATGAAAAATTGGGTGAAATAATGATCCCGACCGAAACTGTCTTTGAGATGCGTCGGGGTAAGAAAAAGACCCGAGAGAAAACATTTTTCCCGGGATATATCCTCATCTTCGCTCTTCTCGACAACGAGTTGAAGCATGTCATTGCAGGCATTCCATCGGTAGTCGGATTTCTGACAACCGGTGATGAACCGACGCCACTTCGACCCGACGAAGTGGTGAGAATCATGGGCAAGATGGATGAGGCCCGGGAAGCTGGAGAACAACCGGAAATCCCGTTTATGATCGGGGATGCCGTCAAAGTTGTCGATGGACCATTTAACAACTTCAATGGTGCGGTAGAAGAAGTATACCCGGACAAGATGAAAGTCAAAGTAATGGTTTCCATTTTTGGACGGCGAACGCCCCTTGAACTCGATTATTTGCAGATCGAGCACGAAGAATAGCTCCACGTGGGATGCCATCCGTCTTCACGGGTTCTTTTCAAAATTAGCCTCCCATACTGGAACAAGAAGATCGATCGATCATTAATAATCGGCTAGCGTGTTTTAGCATCTTTTAAGGCGGGAGCCCTTACCCTGGCGTTTGGACCGCGATCATTTATGGCGAAAAAAATTGACGGTTACATCAAGCTTCAGATTCGGGCTGGTGTAGCAAACCCCGCACCTCCTATCGGTCCGGCTCTGGGCCAACACGGTGTCAGTATTATGGAATTCTGTAAGCAGTTTAATGCTGCGACACAGGATCAAATGGGGACCATCCTGCCTGTGGTTGTCACCGTTTACGCAGATAAGTCGTTCTCTTTCATCGTAAAGAGCCCCCCTGCAGCTGTTCTGCTGAAGGATGCAGCTCGAATCAAGTCAGGTGCAGCCGACCCGCTTCGCGAGCACGTTGGATCTGTTTCCTGGAAACAGTGCCTGGAAATCGCTGAAAAGAAAATGGAAGATTTGAACGCCCATGATATAGAAGCCGGGGCCAGGATGGTGGCAGGCACGGCGCGTTCGATGGGTATTAAGGTCCAAGGGATTCCACAGTCGGCCTAGCGACGTGAGTAGAGACTTTTCGAAAAAGTAGAATTTTTTAACCCGCGGGAGCGAGCACAATGAATGCTGGCGTTTGAACCGCAAAGATCTATTAGATCATGGCGAAAAGAGGAAAGCGGTATCGGGCCGACCGAGAGCTGGTAGAAAAGACTGATGGTCCGCTGGACGTCGTTCGAGCTGTAGGACTTCTCAAGCAGACTTCATCGGCTAAATTTGACGAGTCCATTGATATCGATGTTCGATTGGGCGTTGATCCGAGACACGCGGATCAGATGGTGAGAGGCTCAGTGGCTCTGCCCCATGGAACCGGCAAGGACGTCCGGGTTCTGGTTCTTGCGAATGAAAGCAAGCAGGAGGAGGCGAGCGAAGCTGGAGCAGATCATGTGGGTCTGGACGATTATGTCGAGAAAATTCAGAAGCAGGGTTGGCTTGATTTCGACGTAATGATCGCAACCCCCGACGTAATGGCCCAGGTCGGTAAACTGGGTCGCGTATTGGGACCAAGGGGGTTGATGCCGAATCCAAAAACCGGCACCGTCACGATGAACATCTCGCAGGCCGTGAAGGAAGTCAAAGCGGGAAAGATCGATTTTCGAGTCGACAAGGCCGGAATTTTGCACGCAGCGATCGGTAAAGCGTCGTTCAGCGAAGAACAGCTTCGCGAGAATGCTGAAGCGTTTCTTCGTGAGGTATTGCGTCTGAGACCCGCAACGACGAAAGGGATATACATGCAATCGATCACTGTATCATCAACGATGGGCCCCGGAATTACCATTGACAGAGGAGAAATTCTGGCTGCGCTGAGATGACCGAAGCGCGTTCAGAAACCTGCCGCGAGAAGCGGTTGCAGACTGAGAGATAGAATTATGGCAATGACGAAAGAACAGAAGACGGCTGCGGTCGATGAGCTTGTTGGCAAACTCGAAAACGCACCCACCGTTTATCTGACGGATTATTCGGGCCTGACGGTGGCCCAGGCGAACGATTTGCGTGGTCAGTTTCGAGCTGAGGGCGTAGAGTTTAAGGTGGTAAAGAACACCTTGCTGAAGCTGGCCATGGATAAGGTGGGTGGTTTTGACGAGCTGATGGGTTACCTGAGTGGCCCTACCGCGATCGCGTTTACGAAAGAGCCGGCAGCTCCTGCACGAGTCATCAAGAAATTCGTAAAGGATGCCAAGACGGAGAATCCTTCTCTGAAAGGCGCGAACGTTGAAGGTTCCACATACCATCAAGATGCACTGAATATACTCGCGGACCTCAAGTCCAAGGACGAGCTTCTAGGCGATATCATTGGCGTTTTATTGGCGCCGATGTCCAATATCGTCAGTGCGATTCAGGCACCTGGAAGCAATTTGGCAGGTGCTGTCAAAGTATTGGCTGAACGCGAAGCTTAGTACCTGACGATTTATCGTTCGAAGAATCAATTTTTGAATTAACAACACACCGAAACCATAAGAGGCAGCGCAGCTCAGAAGGGTAGCTCAAAAGCGTAGCTCGGAGGAGCGATGACCGCTGCAGGAACAAAGAGGAAAAAATGGCAGATATTAAGAAAATTGCAGAACAGCTGGTTGATCTCAGCATCAAGGACGCCAGCGATTTGGCCACGCTTCTCGAAGAGGAGTATGGTATTAAGCCAGCAGCAGCAGCGGTTGCGATAGCCGGCCCGGCAGGCGGAGACGGCGCGGCGGCAGCCGAAGAGCAGACCGAGTTCGACGTGATCCTGACATCGATTGGTGACAAGAAAATCAATGTCATCAAGGAGGTCCGCGCCATCACTGGTCTGGGCCTGAAAGAAGCCAAGGAAGTCGTCGATGGAGCTCCAAGCACAGTCAAGGAGGGGGTATCCAAAGACGAAGCCGATCAGATTAAGACGAAGCTTGAGGAGGCTGGCGCCGGAGTGGAACTCAAATAGGACCCGTCAGCATGCTGTCAAGGATCATTTTCCGTCCGGAATCAACTCGCCGTTCCCAAAATTCGGGAACGGCTTTCCGTGTTTCCGACCCTGGATCCGTGACAACGATATGGAGCGGTGCCGCGCACACGTTCAGTTATTTATAGAAACGGCCGGTGCCCAACGTACCGAATCGTTTCTATATCAATCCTGGAAATCGATTGAATTATGGCCAGTGTCAAAAGTCAGAATACTCGACATAGCTTCTCACGCATCAAGAGTGTTCAAGACTATCCGGACTTTCTCGACGTTCAATTAAGATCGTATCACGAATTCGTTCAGGACGACATTCCTCCTGAAGAAAGACTCGATTTCGGTCTTCAGTCAGTTTTTAGTGAACATTTTCCGATTCAGGACAGCCGTGAGAGATATACGCTCGAGTTCATCAATTATGTTCTCGATTCTCCCAAGCATTCGGTAGAAGAATGTATCGCGCAAGGACTGTCATTCTCGGTTCCCCTGAAGGCAAAACTGCGCCTTTCGAGCAAGGAAGATGAGGATGAAGATGAGGCGGAAGAGGCTGTAGAGCAGGAAGTTTATCTCGGAAACCTGCCCTTTATGACCGAGCGCGGTACGTTTGTTATTAATGGTGCTGAGCGTGTGGTTGTATCCCAGCTTCACCGAAGTCCGGGCGTCTTTTTTGGTCAAAGCGTTCACCCGAACGGTACGGAGCTGTTCTCCGCACGTGTGATCCCTTTCCGCGGATCATGGATTGAATTTTCGACCGATGTGGGCAACATGATGTGGGCCTACATCGATCGGAAGAAAAAGCTTCCTGTCACGACACTTCTTCGGGCACTGGGATATTCCTCCAATGGTGAAATCGTTTCGTTGTTTGATCTCGCGGATGAAGCCGAAATCAAGACCAAGCGTGGATACGCTAAGTACGTAGGGCGTCAGCTTGCAGCGACCGTATCGGTCGAGCGGATGACCGAGGTCGTCGACGAAGACACGGGAGAGGTTTTAGAAGAGCGCAGGGAACGTGAAATTATTCTTCCCGCGCAGCACGAGTTAACTGAAGAAGACTACGATACGCTCAAAGAAGCAGAGATCAACTCAATCTATTTGATTCGAGAGGAGTCTGGCGACGATTCTCTCGACAAATCTACGCTTCTCAACACCATCAAAAGAGATCCGACCCACTCTGAGGCCGAGGCGCTGGAATATCTATATCTACAGTTGCGCGGAACGGAAGCGCCGGACATAGAGACAGCGCGTGGCGTTCTCGAACGATTATTTTTCAGCGACAAACGATATGATCTAGGAGAAGTAGGTCGGTATCGAATCAATTCCCGACTCAGACTCAAGCAGGGTCTTGATATGCTGACACTGACACGGGAAGATATTATTGCGATCGTAACGGAGCTTGTCATGCTTCGCAACGGTCGCAGCAATGTCGATGACATCGATCATCTTGGTAATCGTCGGGTGCGCTCGGTAGGCGAGCAGCTGGCTTCACAGTTCTCTCTAGGTCTTGCCAGAATGGCCAGGACCATCAAAGAGCGGATGAATCTCCGCGACGCGGAAAAGCTCACTCCACAGGATCTGGTCAATGCAAGAACGGTCTCGTCGGTTATCAATACGTTCTTCGGAACGAATCAACTCAGTCAGTTCATGGACCAGACGAACCCGCTGGCTGAATTGACACACAAACGGCGCATGTCGGCTCTTGGACCCGGCGGTCTTACCAGAGAACGTGCGGGATTCGAGGTTCGAGACGTTCATTACACCCATTACGGACGTCTCTGCCCTATTGAGACGCCTGAGGGCCCGAATATCGGATTGATTTCATCCCTCTGTGTACATGGACGGGTGAATAGTTATGGTTTCATCGAGACCCCGTATCGTGTCGTCAAGAACGGAAAAGTCTCGAAAAAAATTCGGTACCTGACCGCGGAAGAAGAGGACAGCGCCATCATTGCACAGGCCAATGCCCCGCTCGAAGAGAAAGGCACCTTCGCAAATAAATACGTCAAGTGCCGCTATCGCGGAGATTTTCCGATTATGGAGCCAAACGACGTTCAGTTCATGGACGTCGGACCCAACCAGATTGTATCTCCTGCCGCGAGTCTGATTCCGTTCCTGGAGCATGACGATGCGAATCGCGCCCTGATGGGTTCGAACATGCAGCGTCAGGCCGTGCCTTTGCTGCGGCCTGAAGCACCACTAGTAGGAACGGGTCTGGAAGGACGCGTTGCACGTGATTCGAGAGCGGTACTCCTGGCGGAAGGGAAAGGGGAAGTCACGTACGTAGATGCCGATAGAATCGTCATTAAATACGATCGATCGGCCAAGCAGGAGGATCTGTCCTTCAGTGAACCCGTCACGTCGTACCCATTGACAAAATTCCGAAGAACAAACCAGGATACCTGTGTCAATCAGCATCCTATTGTGAAAGTTGGGCAGCGCGTCCAGGACGGCAGCGTTCTTACAGATGGATTCGCGACGGATAAAGGCGAGCTGGCTCTCGGTAAGAACGTGCTGGTGGCCTTCATGCCCTGGCGCGGGTACAATTTTGAAGACGCCATCGTAATCTCCGAGCGGCTGGTTTCAGATGATGTCTATACATCCGTCCACATCGAGGAGTTTGAACTCCAGGTCCGGGATACGAAGCGCGGAGAAGAAGAGCTGACTCGCGAGATTCCAAACGTGTCGGAAGAGGCAACCAAAGACCTGGATGAACGAGGAATCATCCGCATCGGCGCCGAGGTGAAAGCCGGCGATATCATCGTTGGTAAGATCACACCGAAAGGGGAGTCGGATCCGACTCCGGAAGAGAAACTCCTTCGTGCCATCTTTGGAGACAAGGCTGGAGACGTAAAGGATGCTTCGTTGAAAGCCCCTCCAGGAATGAAGGGTGTTGTTATCGATACAAAGCTGTTCAGCCGACGCAAACTCGATCCGGCATCGAAAAAGGTTGAGACCAAGAGACTGGCAGAAATTGATCAGGACCTGGAACTCAGTCTGAATGATCTGAACGAGAGATTCTGGGACAAATTTTTCAACCTTCTGGCCGGTAAGAAAGCCGAGGACCTGGTCGACCGCGAAGGCCGGGTCATCGTTTCGAATAACGCCAAGATCGACAAGAAGAACTTCAAGGACGTCGAACCCCTTCAGATCAATCCGCGGGCTGCTTTTACTTCCGACAGCGCTCTAAACAAGAATGTTAAACAGCTCATCCGGAACTACGAAAAAGAGGAGAAGGATATCCAGGGTATGGCGAAGCGAGAGAAACACCGTATCCAGATGGGCGACGAGCTACCCCCCGGAATCGTTCAACTTGCCAAAGTTTATGTGGCCAAGAAGCGTAAGATTCAAGTCGGCGACAAAATGGCCGGCCGTCACGGAAACAAGGGTGTTATTGCCAAGATCGTTCCCGTTGAGGACATGCCGTTTCTGGAAGATGGAACCCCGGTCGACATCGTTCTGAATCCGCTGGGTGTTCCCTCAAGAATGAATCTCGGTCAGATATATGAAACTCTGCTCGGTTGGGCCGGCAAGCAACTGGGAACTGCCTTTGCCTCTCCAATTTTTGACGGCGCTTCTGTTGAGGACGTAGCCGCCAAAATGGAAGAAGCGGGCCTACCGGTCGACGGTCGAACTCAACTTTTTGACGGTCATTCGGGTACTGAATTCGATCAGAAAACGACCGTCGGATACATTTACATGTTAAAGCTCAGTCACCTGGTGGAGAACAAAATCCACGCCCGGTCCATCGGTCCATACAGCCTTATTACGCAGCAACCGCTGGGTGGAAAGGCTCAATTTGGTGGCCAGCGACTTGGAGAAATGGAAGTCTGGGCGCTATATGCCTACGGTGCTTCAAATGTGCTCCAGGAGATGCTCACGTACAAATCGGACGATGTTCAGGGCCGTTCGAAGGCGTACGAATGCCTGGTCAAGGGAGAGTCAATGCCTGAAGCAGGGACGCCCGAGAGCTTTAATGTGCTTGTCAGAGAACTTCAAGGCCTCGGCCTCGAAGTCAGTTTAGACTGATCGCGCATCGGACCTGGGCTGTTCCCAGGGATTATCGATGCCCAATAAACGGACTACAAAACGCAGCGATCAAATATGCCTTACGGAAAGACACAAAGGATCAAGAAGAACTTTACGCAGATAACTATTAGCCTGGCATCTCCAGAGTCGATTCTGGAGCGGTCTTATGGTGAAGTACTTAAACCTGAAACGATTAATTATCGATCGTTCAAACCCGAAAAAGACGGTCTCTTTTGTGAGAAGATTTTCGGCCCGGTAAAAGACTGGGAATGCCACTGTGGCAAGTACAAGCGTATCCGATACAAAGGAATCATCTGCGATCGATGCGGTGTCGAGGTGACTCAGAAATCCGTTCGCCGCGAGCGAATGGGACACATCACGCTCAGCGTACCCGTTGTTCACATCTGGTACTTCAAAACACTACCCAACAAAATCGGTCACCTTCTGGGTATTCGTTCGAAGGACCTCGAGCGCATTATCTATTATGAGAATTACGTCGTCGTTCATCCGGGAGCAGCCGCCAGCCTGGGCATTGAGGAGAAGCAACTTCTCTCCGAGGACGAATATTTTAATATTCTTTATCAGATCAGAGAGGACAATAATCGCCTCGAGGATGATGACCCGGAGAAATTCGTAGCTAAAATCGGTGGCCAGGCCGTCGAGGAACTGCTGTCACGACTGGACCTGGTCATGCTCTCTAAGGAACTCCGATTCCAGATCAAGACTGAATCGAGTCAGCAGCGAAAAGCCGAAGCGCTCAAACGCCTTTCTGTCGTCGAGTCATTCCGCGATGCCAATCGGCGTCTGGAGAATCGTCCGGAATGGATGGTTATGCGTGTGATACCTGTAATTCCGCCTGAACTTCGGCCGCTTGTTCCGCTGGAGGGTGGACGATTTGCCACCAGTGACCTGAACGATCTCTATCGCAGGGTCATCATTCGCAACAACCGTCTCAAGCGTCTAATCGATATCAAGGCTCCAGAGGTTATTCTTCGAAACGAGAAGAGGATGCTCCAGGAAGCTGTCGATTCACTCTTTGATAACAGTCGAAAGGCGAACGCGGTTCGGTCGGATTCTAACCGTGCTCTTAAATCCCTTTCGGACATGCTGAAAGGGAAACAGGGTCGATTCCGGCAAAACCTTCTCGGAAAGCGGGTTGACTATTCCGGTCGTTCGGTAATCGTTGTGGGTCCGGAACTCGGACTCCACCAGTGTGGACTTCCAAAGGAGATGGCGGTTGAGCTGTTCAAACCGTTTATCATTCGAAAGTTGATCGAACGAGGCATTGTCAAAACCGTCAAGAGTGCCAAGAAAATCGTGGACCGGCGGACTGCAGACGTTTGGGATATCCTCGAAAAAGTAATCGAAGGTCGACCGGTTCTTCTTAACCGTGCTCCGACGCTTCACCGCTTAGGGATCCAGGCTTTCCAGCCTATACTGATTGAAGGGAAAGCTATTCAGCTTCATCCGCTCGTCTGTACGGCGTTTAATGCCGACTTCGACGGAGACCAAATGGCCGTTCACGTACCACTCAGTGACGATTCTGCACTTGAAGCCATGTTGTTGATGCTTTCAAGCCACAACATTCTCAGTCCGGCTCATGGCGGGCCGGTTACGGTGCCGACACAAGACATGGTTCTCGGCCTGTACTACATGACCAAGTCGCGTGCGGGCAAGAAGGGCGAAGACATGCGCTTTACCAGCATGGTCGAGGCTCGTCAGGCTTTTGATCAGGACGTCGTTGATCTACATGCGAAGATTCATGTTCGGCTGGACGATGGTCAGATGATCGATACCACGATGGGACGTGTGATATTCAATGAGGTTGTGCCACCGGCAGCCGGATATATTAACGAGGTACTGACGAAGAAAAACCTTCGAAGTATCATTGGTCGAGTGTTGAAGGCGACCGGACTCCCAGAGACGTCTCAGTTCCTCGATAGCATCAAGAAACTAGGATTCGAGAACGCCACGACGGGTGGGCTCACGTTCTCGCTCTCGGACATTGTGGTCCCGGACGAGAAGGAGAAGCTGATCAGTGCTGCCGTTATCGAAGTGGAAAAGGCCCGATCCAATTACTCGATGGGTTTTATCACGGAAAACGAGCGTTACAATCAGGTTATCGATATCTGGACCCATACCAACAACCAGGTTTCGGAAGTTCTCTTTGAGACGCTCACGAGCGACCGCGATGGATTCAACGCCATCTACATGATGGCAGACTCAGGTGCTCGAGGGTCGAAAGAGCAGATTCGCCAGCTGGGAGGCATGCGTGGTTTGATGGCCAAACCTCAAAAGAGCCTTGTCGGTAGCGCAGGAGAGATTATTGAAAACCCGATTATATCGAATTTCAAGGAGGGACTCTCCGTTCTGGAATACTTCATCTCGACGCACGGCGCGCGTAAAGGTCTCGCTGATACGGCTCTGAAAACAGCCGATGCCGGATACCTGACTCGCCGTCTAGTGGATGTTTCCCAGGATATGACGGTCACTCAAACAGACTGCGGGACCCTTCGCGGGATCCGGATTTCTGCGCTAAAGGACAACGAAGAGGTGGTAGAGCCTCTTGCTGACCGTATTCTTGGTCGCGTGTCTGTCCACGACGTGAACGATCCGCTGACGGACGATATCCTCGTTGCAGCGAATGACGTAATTGACGAAGAGAAAGCACGCTCCATTGCGGAAACGTCGATTGAAGAAGTCGAGATTCGATCGGTTCTAACATGTGAGTCGCGTCGAGGGGTCTGTGCGCTCTGTTACGGACGGAATCTGGGCAGCGGGCGTCTTGTCGAAACAGGCGAAGCTGTTGGTGTGGTCGCGGCGCAGTCGATCGGTGAACCCGGTACGCAGCTCACGCTGCGGACTTTCCATATTGGTGGTACGGCGAGTAGAATCTCGGCGGCGAGTACCATCCAGACGAAGTTTACCGGAAAAGTCAAGTATGAAAACCTGCGTACGGTATCCTTCCAGGACGGAGACGAGACCAAAGAAGTTATACTGTCTCGCCAGGGTGAAGTACGAATCATGGATCCGAAAGAGACAAGCAGACAGCTTATTTCATATCTGATCCCGTACGGCGCGGAACTACTCGTCTCGAAAAACCGAAAGGTGGAGAAAGGTCAGGTATTGGCTAGCTGGGATCCGTACAACAGTGTCATCTTGTCCGAGGTGACCGGAAAAGTCGGCTATCAGGACATTGTCGAGGGTACCACCTTCCGAGAGGAATCAGACGAACAGACGGGATACAAGGAAAAGGTCATCATCGAGAGCCGAGAGCGCTCACTGACGCCTGCTATTTTGATCAAGTCCAAGGACGGCAAGGCTCGAGAATATCCACTTCCGGTCCGCGCCCGTATCCAGGTTGACAAGAAAGAAAATGTCGATGCGGGACGTATTTTGGTCAAGATTCCAAGACAGTCGGCTAAGACACGAGACATTACGGGAGGGTTGCCACGTGTAACTGAGTTGTTTGAGGCTCGCACGCCAACGGATCCAGCCGTGGTTTCAGAGATCGACGGTCTTATCTCGTTCGGAGGCAGAAAGCGCGGATCGCAAGAAGTCATCGTCACGAGCAGGGACGGGTCCGAGTCCAAGACCTACCTGGTTTCACTGACCAAACACAGGCTCGTTCACGAAAATGATTTCGTACGCGCCGGAGAGCCTCTCTCGGACGGTCAAGTCTCGCCGCAAGATATTCTCTCCATTTTGGGACCCCGTGCCGTACAGGAGTATCTGGTCAATGAGATTCAGGAAGTGTATCGACTTCAGGGGGTAACCATCAATGACAAGCACATCGAAACGATCGTTCGCCAGATGATGCAAAAGGTGAAGGTGGTTGATGCGGGTGATACGACGCTGTTGGAAGCTGACCTGGTCGATCGTTTCGTCATGGAGGATATGAACGATCGATTGTACGACAACTTCGTGATCACCCATCCTGGTCAGACCGACCTTCAGATTGGAGAGGTAGTTGACCGACGAAGGCTGAGAGAGGTCAACTCTCGAATGACACGTCAGGATATGAAGCAGGCCGAAGTACGGGATACGCAGCCAGCAGTTGCGGAACCGGTACTGCTTGGGATTACTCAGGCGGCCCTATCCACGGACTCGTTCATTTCGGCCGCGTCTTTCCAGGAAACAACGAAAGTGCTCACAGAAGCGGCCATCACAGCGAAAGTCGATCCGCTTTACGGTCTCAAGGAAAATGTGATTGTCGGACACTTGATACCAGCGGGTACGGGTCAGCGGACCTTCCGCGATATCATCGTCGGGTCGAAGACCGAGCTCGAAGAGCTTCAGGCAGCACTAGGAAATGAGGCTGCTGAAGATACGACTGGAGGTGCCGGATCGCCTTCGACGGTCGAGGCCTAAATCCCGTCTCCTTGGTATATAGGGATATTTTAATTATATCGAACGGCCAGTTTGCGGGATGAAATGATCCGTCTTGGAATAATCGGTACGGGATCGATGGCCGATGTTCACGCCGAGGCATTCGATCAGATTAAAGGCGTTAAGTGTACGGCCTGCTGTGACCTGAATCAGGATCGGGCTTCGCTGTTCGCGAAAAAGTTCAAGATTCCAAAGGTGTATTCGGAGGCATCCGATCTGATCAGGAGCGGTGGTCTCGATGCGGTCAGCATCATCACGTCAGATCGTTCTCATGCGCCTATCGCTCTAGAGGCTCTGGAGAAGCGTTTACACGTCCTTTGTGAAAAACCCCTCGCCACATCGGTAGAGGATGCGAACCGAATGGCGGAAGCGGCACACGAGGCCGGAGTCGTTCACATGATAAATTTCTCCTATCGACGTTCAGCTGCGCTCCAGGCGGCCAAAGAAATAGTGGCAAGTGAAGAAATCGGGCGCTTGCTTCACGTCGAGGCTCACTATCTACAGTCGTGGCTTGTCTCGAAAGCCTGGGGAGACTGGCGGGAGGAAGACACGTGGTTATGGCGATTGTCAACGAAGCATGGCAGCGGAGGAGTCCTGGGGGATATCGGGGTTCACATGCTCGACTTCGTAACCTACTGCGCTGGAGATGTCGATTGGCTTCGATGTGATCTTCGAACTTTTAGCAAGGCCGAAGGAAATCGAATAGGCGAATACGAGCTGGATGCCAATGATTCTGCCATTTTGACGTTGTCTTTTGAGAATGGTGCGCTCGGTACGCTCAGCATGAGTCGCTGGGCGACAGGCCACTTGAATTCAATCGGGGTGTCCCTACACGGAGACCAGGGAGCACTGCGCCTCGATCTCGATGAATCGTGTGAGTCGCTGCAGTGTTGCCTCGGTAAGGACGTCGAAGAAGCGATTTGGAAAACGACTTCGTTCGAGCCGGCTCCGTCCAATTTCGAACGGTTTGTGCGCAGTATCCGATCGGGCGTTCCCGAACAGCCGGATTTCGATAGAGGGGCCTATGTCCAGAAGCTTTTGGCTTCCGCTCATCGCGCTTACGCTACGAATGGACAAATCTATTTGAATCAGTAGTACGTGCCAGGGTTATCCGTACGGGTTAGGGATGAAAACGCCACCGCGGCATCGCTTTAAATAATTCAGAGCGAACACCTGTCCGCTCATCTCCAGTTCGTCTCGATAGACGGGGTCGTGCCAGCCCTCGATATCTACTGATCCTTTGAATCCTCCAGCTCTCAGTTCAGAGAACACATCCGTCCAGTCTGTGTCGCCGAACCCTGGAGTGCGATGATAGGCGAACTGCTTTGAGCCGCGGACACCTGTTTCTCGAACCGTATCCATGTGAACCGAGGCGCATTTTCCATGGATATGCTTAATTCTACCGACCCACGTTCGAAGTTGGGGAAGTGGGTCGATCAAATTTATCATCTGGTGGCATGGCTCCCATTCCAGTCCCACATGGTCATCGGGAAGGGCCTCGAACATGAGCTCCCAGGCATCCGGACCGTGAGCGATGTTCCAGTCACCGGTGCTCCAGTCGCCACCCATCGAACAATTCTCAAATCCGATTGTCAGCCCTTTTTCTCCCGCTTGATCGACGATAGGCGCGAAGACTTCGGCGAACTTGGAAATGGATTCGGGAATGGATCGATCCGTTAATCGTCCCGTAAAGCCGCCGATTACGCGGGCTCCGAATGCATCGGCATGACGGATGAGTTGTGACCAGCTTTCCCGGGTTTGAAGAGCGTCCTCCGAATCGAGGATAGGGTTGCCGTATACGCCTAGCGAGCTGATCACGGCGTTGGATCCTTCGAGTACGGCGAGGACACGATCGGCAAGAGCCGGCAGGTCGATATCATTTACGGCAGAGCCAAACGTCAGTTGAAATGATTCAAAACCGTGGGGAAGAATCTGAGCGATATAGTCCGCGGGATCGGAGATTGTGGCGTCTACCAGGGTACCAATTCGAATTGAATTGAGGGGGTTCAAGGACATAAACGCAGCGTGATGCGAGAGGATATCAGGTGATACCAGCTCCTGTTTGTTCAGATGAGCTGTTCAGATGCCGGCCCCAGCAATGCACGAGCGCTTTCGTATAGGCCAGGGAGTGTTCCAGGTTTTCAACCGTATTCCACTCGAATCGGCTGTGGTAATCATACCCGCCATTGAACACATTGGGCGTGGGCAATCCTTTTTCCGATAATCGGGCGCCGTCGGTTCCTCCCCTAACAATTTCTTCCTCCAGGTCAATACCCAAATCTGAAGCGGCTTCGAACGCGAACTCAACGGTGCGGATATCCAGCTCCTCGATATAGGACCGCATATTTTTATACTGGTCTGTTATTTCGAGAGAAATATCCGCCCCGGGGTATTCCTGTCGCTTTTTAGCAACCAGGGATTCGACGAACTCCTTTCGATTCAACAGCCCGGACTCCGAAAAATCGCGCACGATGATCTGGGCAGACGACGCTGTTACATCTCCCGCAGATGTTGTGTGGGCGTGATAATAACCCTCCCGGTCTTCGGTCGTCTCCGGCGCTTCATCTTCCGGTAGAGACGAGATGATCTCCGCCAGAATTCGCACGGCGTTGACCAAAACGCCTTTCGCATACCCGGGATGAACCGATCGCCCCGTAACTTTGATATAGGCTCGAGCTGCGTTAAAGGTCTCAAATGAAATCGTATCAATCCCGCTACCGTCCAGTGTGTATGCGACAGACGCCCCCAGTTTTTCAAGATCCAAATGATCGACACCGCGACCGATCTCTTCATCGATCGTAAAACAAAGTCGCACCGTCGGTCGAGGGGTACTGTCCTGGAGAATATCTTCAGCGAACTGGATCAAGATGGCGATCCCTGCTTTATCATCGCTACCCAGCAGCGTCGTCCCGTCACTGGTAATCAGGTGCTCACCTCTGTGCCGCAGCAGCGCAGGTTGCTGGCCGGGGTCAAGTTTGACCGTCGGATCTCCGGGAAGTTCGATGATACTCCCATCGTACGGAGGATGTACAATCGGGCGCACATTTGCCCCCGATTCGTCCGGGGCGGTATCCATGTGGGCCAGGAGCGCAAGTACGGTCTGTTCGTCGGGAGATTGAGCTCTCAGCGTTCCTGGAATAGTGGCCAAAACATAGCCGTACTGATCCATCTCGACGTCGTCAACACCGATTTCTTTCAACTCTTCTGCGAGAAGTTTTGCCAGATGCTTTTGCTTCTCGGTCGACGGGGCAGTCTTGGATGTAGGATCCGATTGAGTATCAATTCGCACGTATCGTAGAAAACGTTCTACGACACCCGGTATCGTCAAATCAGGATTGTTAATAGCCATTCGTGGGAATTATGATACCGCTGTGAGCTCGACCAAGGTACGTTTCGACAAGTACCGGAGATCGCTGGAACGATTTCACGCTCGCTGGTTCCTCCTACCCGTCTAATTATCAGCTGTCCATTCACGACTTCGTAGCAGGATCACCGTATTCGTGCGCTACGCGTTGAATCTCACCGGCAGACTTTACGTCCAAGGCGTCTAGGTTAGCCATTTGGATGCGCAGTGATCGAATCGTCCATGCAAACCATCACTAGCCAGATGTTGTCCAATCCCCGAAGAATCGATTCATGAATTCACGAATGAATTCGAACGAAACCGAGCTGGTTAAGGCTGCGCAGGGCGGAGATGCTCTTGCCTTCGAGGAGCTGATCCGTCGTCATGACAGGCGTCTCCTCCAGGTTGCCCATGGCATAATGGGAAATATGCAGGATGCATACGACGCGTATCAGGACAGTATTATTCGAGGCTATACCAAACTCGACTCGTTTCGGTTCGAGAGTTCTTTCGGGACATGGCTCACAAGAATTGTTATGTATGCCTTGACAAGCTGTTGGGGTTCCCCGGGTGAAAGACCCGGCTGGCGATATTGCTCCAGCCAGAAGCACTGGGAGCGGTACAGGAGGTGACAAATGGACTGAAGTACTTC
>BTQE01000073.1:0-15984 GCA_036985715.1 Rhodothermia bacterium | reverse complement strand
ATGAGACCGTGTATAGCGATCGAAAGGACTGTGAAAACGGAGCGGCGCGAGAGTTTAAGTGCTCCAACGTGGATCTTGTCTCGTTCATTCCGAACAAAGATCTGGGCATGAATCGCGGTGTTCGCCTGAACGACGTTTGGGGTTGGACCGATCCTGAAACCGGGAAAGAGTACGGATTGATCGCTCACATGGAAAGTGCCGTGTTTGTTGACCTGTCGAGTCCTGAAACACCGCTCATTTTGGGAGAACTCCCGCGTACAGAGGGCTCTCCTGGAAGCACATGGCGTGACATCAAAGTGTATAAGGATTATGCATTCATCGTAGCCGATCGGGCCGGGGAACACGGTATGCAGGTCTTTGATCTGACTCGCCTTCGGAATGTCGAAAATCCACCCGTCGTTTTTGAACCAGACACGACGTATCACGGTATCGCAAGTGCCCATAACATCGTCATCAACGAGGAGACAGGCTATGCCTATGCCGTTGGTGGAGGTTCGGGGGGCGATAGCTGCGGGGGCGCTCTCCACATGATCAATATTCAGGATCCGACCCTGCCCGTCTTTGCAGGTTGTTTTATAGACAAATCGACCGGTCGCGAAGGATCCGGTGCGACGCACGATGCACAGTGCGTGATCTATAACGGTCCCGATGCGGAGCATCGCGGGAAAGAAATCTGCATCGGATCCAATGGAACGGCCATCAGTATCGCCGACGTTTCGGACAAGGAAAATCCGGTTCCGATCAGTACCGGAACCTATCCCAACTCGGCCTACGTCCATCAGGGCTGGCTGACGGACGATCAATCATTTTTCTATCAGAACGACGAAGGCGATGAAACTGGTGGGGTTGTCGATCGGACCCGAACCATGATCTGGGATGTCACCGACCTCGACGATCCCGAAATGATCGGGGAGTTTTATGGGGATGCCAATTCAACGGACCACAATCTCTACGTAAACGGGGACTACATGTACCAGGCGAACAATGCGAGCGGCCTGCGGATCATCGACATAAGAGACCGCACGCATCCGGTAGAGGTAGGATTCTTCGATACGACGCCGTACGGGAAGAATGTCGCAGGTTTTGACGGCACCTGGAGTACCTACCCGTTTTTCGAGAGTGGAATGATCCTACTGACGAGCCGCCGCGAAGGATTGTTTATCGTAAAGAAAAAAGAAATCGACATCTGAGCGGTTCGCCGTCCGGAGCATTGGCATGGACATCGAACCACCAGAAACGTTTTCAATTGTTGGGGCTGGCAGAGTGGCAAGCGCACTCTCAAGGGCGCTTGAACAACGTGACATCAGAGCGCTTGTTGTTGCCAACCGAACCCTCGAAGCTGCCAAAATCCTTGCCGCCCAACTTGAGGGGGCCAGGGGCAGTTCGCTGAACGATTTGAAGGATCTGCCGGGAGACCTCGTGGTACTTTGTATTTCCGACGATGCTCTCGTCCGAGTCGCAGAAATGATCGCCGAACAGGTCGCCGGCCCGTCGGACGACTGGACCGGGAGGCTGGTGATTCATACGTCGGGAACGTGGACGTCGGATATACTGGCTGCGTTTAATGAGGCGGGAGCACTGACGGCCTCATTCCATCCTCTTCAGACCTTCGCGAATCGAGAATCGCAAACAGCGGATATCGCCGGGTTTAACCGACTGCCCATCGGGATAGAAGGGGACGAAAGGGCAGCCTCGGCTGCCTCGGCTGTCGCCCGAGCTCTCGGATCGACGCCGTTTATAGTCAGTGCAAGCGCCAAGGGGCTCTTTCACGCTGCTGCCGTAATGGCCAGTAACTATCTGGTCACCCTGCAGGCGATGGCGCAGGAGCTGTCGGAAGTAGCGCTCGGCGAAGATGATCCCGAAGGGGGTCGGTACAGCGATCTTTTTGGCGAGTTGACCAAACAGGCTCTGTCAAACACGCTCAGGCTTGGACCCAGGGACGCCCTGACGGGGCCCATCGTAAGAGGGGATATTCGCGTGTTACACCAACATCTACAACAGATTAAGGAGCATGCGCCCCATTTGACCACGGTCTACGCCGCGTTGGCGACGGAAACCATACGACTGGCATCTGATTCGGGGAGAGTAAATCACGAAATCGCCGAGGTGATGCTGGATCTCCTCACTGAATATTTGCCCTCTGAACCGCGCGGCGACATCCTTGGCTGAGAGAAACGCGGTACAGGTACTGAGCGGAACCAAAGGAGGGAGCCCCTGTACCGGAGCGCGGTTTGGCCCAATTCCGAAATGATTCCGAATTGAAGCCGTAACGCAGCCAAGACGTGTCCGAATCGAATCGAGATTGACTGACCATCGACGCACGAAGTGCATTCACCCAGCTCATGAAATCAATTATTCCCTTGTTTGCCATGCTACTGATGACAGCCACCGGTTGCACGGGCCAGAATTATTATGAAATTGAGACCTCGTACGGTCGCATGGTGCTCAGATTGTACGACGAGACGCCGCTGCATCGGGACAATTTTGCGAAACTTGTCGATGAGGGATTCTACGATAACACCACGTTTCACCGGGTGATTGCGAATTTTATGATTCAGGGCGGAGACCCCAATTCGAAAGATGATGATCCCTCGAATGACGGTATTGGAGGTCCCGGATATACGATACCGGGCGAATTCAATCCTAATCTTCTTCACAAGAAGGGCGCGTTGTCCGCAGCGCGACAATCGGATCAAACGAATCCCGAACGGGAATCGAGTGGATCTCAATTCTACATTGTTCAGGGACGACCGGTACCTCCCGAGCAGCTCGCTCAGGTCGAGCAGGGCATCAAACGAAAGTTCGGAGCCGATTTCTCCTATTCTGAAGAAGCCCGACGGATCTATGCGACAGAAGGTGGCACGCCGTTTCTGGATATGGATTATACAGTGTTCGGTGAACTGGTGGAGGGAATCGACGTGCTGGATCGAATTGCCAACGCGGACACACAAAGAAAGCTCGGACAACCGCAGAGTCAGACATTCGATCGTCCGCTGACCGATATTACAATGACCATTCGGAAACTCTCCGATTACACACCTGAGTAGCATCGGCATGCGGATCGCACGGCGCATCCGTACTTTTCCAGACGGAAAGTCTCCCCACGCACGGATGTGATGAAACGTGAACTAAGCGAACAGGAACGGCGACGCAGAGAAGAGCGGAGGCAGCTTGAAGAGGCCGGCATCAATCCGTATGCGTATAGCTGGGACGTTACGGCTCAGGCATCGAATATCCTTTCCGAATTTGACGACGATCGTCATCAGCCCGTGGAGGACGGCGAGGCTTCGGAGCCCTTCAGGGTTTCCATCGCAGGTCGCATTATGTCCAAACGGATCATGGGCAAAGCGTCGTTTTTTCACCTCCAGGATTCATCGGGACAGATTCAAATCTATCTGAGACGAGACGATTTGCCGGAGGGATTCTATAACCAGGTCTTTAAGAAGCTGCTCGATATCGGGGATATCGTTGGCATCGAAGGATTCGTGTTCCGAACGAAGATGGGGGAAGTGTCGGTCCACGCAGAACGCCTGGAACTTCTGGCAAAATCGCTGCGACCACTCCCGGTGGTAAAGGAGCTGGACGGGCAGTTTTACAACGAAGTAACCGACAAAGAATTTCGATACCGGCAGCGATACGCTGACCTGATCATTAATCCCGATGTGAGAGGCGTTTTCCGTGAGCGGGCCAGGATGGTCTCGACCATACGTCGATTTCTGGACGAACGGGGGTATTTGGAGGTCGAGACGCCTGCGCTACAACCCATTTATGGCGGAGCGGCCGCGCGGCCGTTCACAACGCATCACAATACGCTCGATATGCAGCTTTTCCTGAGAATTGCGGATGAGCTGTATTTGAAACGACTCATCGTCGGTGGATACGATGGGGTTTACGAGATCGCGAAAGATTATCGAAACGAAGGCCTTTCGAGATACCATAACCCCGAGTTCACCATGCTTGAGCTCTACGTCGCCTATAAGGATTACGAGTGGATGATGGAGCTGGTGGAGGAAATGATCGAGTCGGTTGCCCAGGAGCTTCACGGCACCACAGAGATTCCATTCGGAGATAAGGAAATATCGTTCGCACGACCTTGGAAGCGTCTTCCCATGCTTAAGGCTATTGAGTCTGAAACCGGATTCGAGATCGAAGGCATGACCCGGGATGAACTTGCTGACATCTGTGAGAAACTGGATTTAGAGATTGAGGAATCGATGGGAACGGGCAAACTGATTGACGCTATCTTCGGCGCACGAGTCGAGCCGAATCTCATCCAGCCGACCTTCATCACCGACTATCCCGTCGAACTGAGTCCTCTCGCAAAAAGGCATCGCGACAACGAATTGCTGGTCGAACGATTCGAGGCCATCTGCAATGGAAAGGAATTGTGCAACGCTTTTTCCGAACTTAACGACCCGGACGATCAACGCGCTCGATTCGAAGATCAGGGACGACTTAAGGCTGAGGGCGACGCTGAAGCGATGCGGCTCGACGAAGATTATCTGAGGGCGCTCGAATACGGTCTGCCACCCACGGCTGGCATGGGTATGGGAATCGATAGGCTGGCCATGCTCATGACCAACCAGCAATCTATTCGCGACGTGATTCTCTTTCCTCTTCTAAGACCGGAGTCCGACGTTAAGGACGATGTCGAATCCGAATAGCGAGGTCGTTGAATGGCGAGCTCGAACGAGGCAGGTTATCTCGAGCTGATCAAGAGGAATACCTCTTTTCGCCGACTCTGGATAGGCAATGTCATCTCTCTGTTTGGCGATTGGTTTAACACCATTGCGCTTTACAGCCTGATCCTGCATTTGACCGGTTCTGAATTCGCTCTGGGGGCCGTGTTTATCACGAAAATGTTGCCCTGGGCTCTGGTTGCACCGTTTGCAGGTCTCCTGGTCGATCGATTCGACAGGCGGAAGCTGATGATCTGGACCGATGTGCTTCGTGCTGTTATCGTTCTGGGGCTTCTCCTGGTCGACGAAGCCTCGGAGATCTATCTCGTCTACGTGATCACCTCGTTGCAGGTGGTCATCGGTTCTGTATTTCACCCTGCTCAGAGCGCATCGATTCCTAATATTACGTCCGGGCGAGAGTTGGTAACCGCAAATACGATAATGGCAGCAACGTGGTCACTGCTGCTCACCCTTGGCGCAGCCCTCGGCGGATTTGCCACGGAGTATCTGGGAATCAAAGCTGTATTTCTCGTCGACAGCGCCAGTTATCTTTTGTCGGCCTTCTTTATTTACCGCGCCGTCATCCCCCAAGACACGGAAAAACGGAAGGGTCCCGTTGTGCTCAGCGCCGTACTTCGGGACGTATTTGATGGCTGGGCTCACGTACGAAACAATCCACGGATTGGAAGGATCGCGTTGTCCAAAGCAACCTGGGCAATCGCCGGGGGCGGCCTGGTCTATATGCTGGCTTTGCTGGGAGAAGAGGTAGCCCCCGGACGCGAGGCTGCTGCAATCGGGTTGTTGTTTGCGGCTCGCGGATTGGGAACGGGAATCGGCCCGGTCATCAGCCGGTCCGTGTTCAAGAATCGTGCGCACTGGCCAGTCGTGCTCGGCGGGTGTATTGTTCTGACCGGCATCGGCTATGCAGTAGTGGGTTTGGTCGGTTGGACTTATCTGGTGGCTCTTCCCATTATTGTCGCGCATTCCGCCGGTGGCGTTAACTGGGTTTTGTCATCTGTCATGCTGCAGGAACGCACGGAGGATCGTTTCAGGGGGCGTGTTTTTTCGACGGAATGGTTGGTCATTATGTCGGTAGATACCCTGTCTATCCTCACAGCGAGTCTCGTTCTGGAAGGCTCCATTCTTATCCTGCGACAGGTCATCCTGATATTTGCCGTCGTACAGGTGCTTTCCGGCCTTTTATGGCTGTTTTCGGTGGTTCCACTTGAGCGGAGAGACGAAATAGCGAGAGAATCCGAGCCATAGTTACAATTGGCCTCGTATTTGATTATAGGAGTGTGAAGCCCGGAAAAAGCCGGATTTTACTCTTATTATGAATCTGACCACCCTCTTGAAACTAGCCTCCACCCGGCTCGACGCCGAGCGCGGTGGACCGTCCACGTCCAATCTTGCATATGCCGAGGTCGACGCAGGTGGGAATCTGGTTGTGGTTAACCCTCTTGCAAAGATGAAGTGGGGTTGGCAGAAAGGCAGCCACGTTCAAGGTGAGATGCAAATTGCCCTTGAGGGTCTCGTCGGAACGCAACCCACCGAGCTCCCTCTCAAGCTTGGCGGTCTCCATATTGGAGCCATTGTTCGAGGTGAAAACGGCGGCTGGCAGGTTTTTGGGTATGACCCGCAAAATCCAACGGGGCCGCTGACGCAGGCGATCACCGAGGCCCAATCCGAAATTAAAGAGACGCCTGATCCACGGGTAGAAGAAAAGTCGTCCACTGAGAACGCGTCGCCGTCGACCTCCGTCTCTACCCTGGGAATTCGGGTTCGAACAAACCGGGCCGAAAGAGGTGTCCCCGGAGAGCTCCTTCACACCGGCCTGAATACACTGCGACTGCTGGCGACTACGTCACCCGATCATGCAGTTTTTTGTGACTCGGCCCTACAGACCATTGCAACGGCCCTGGACGCAGAACGAGTGCTGATGTTTGTTCAGAACGCAAACGGGGACCTGACGATAGGATCTGAAAGCCAGCACGGCGACGGAGAAGTTGGGGATCAGCTCGTTATCTCTGGCGACCACCCGATCCTGGGGCTGGTTGAGGGGCAGGGAGCACCCATGTCGATTAATCGATCCATTGCTCCGGGCATCTGTTCGCGATTGGACTGCTCCGACGCCATCGTTACGATCGTAAGGGATAACGGACTCGTCGTCGGGTTTGTGTTTGTCGTTCTGAAATCAGATCAGAAGGCAAGCAAATCGGACATTGAACGGCTCCGGAATCAGACCGACAGACTCGTTTCCTGTTTCGAATCCCTGTACAACTGGATCACCATTATCTGTCGATATCGCGATTTGATTTCTACGATCGACAGTAGCGTATTTTCCTTTCAGGTCGGCCAGAGCGGATCGCGGAACTACAGTTTTTTCTCTGATCGTGTCGAACAGATTTCAGGTTACAAAGCTCACGAGATTACTGGTACCGCGCCCGGCACGTACGACTGGATCCACGACATTGTCGCGGAGTCAGACCGTGAGTTGGTCCGGTCCAAGACGCTCGCACTTCAGTCGGGTGATGAAATTTCGGTGGACTACAGAATCCTTCACCGGAACGGTTCAATCCGATGGGTGCGTGAGCAGGCAAGAGCGAGTACCGATTCGGTCGGATTTCATGGTATCTCGGGCACGTTGACTGACGTCTCAGGGATCAAGGCTATAGAAGACACGGCAACCGATGCGCAAGACGATGCAGATTCGTCTCGGCGATCGAAGACCGCCTTCATCGCCACATTGAGTCACGAGGTCCGAACACCGGTAGGGGCGATTAGTGGCTATGCGCAACTGTTGCAGAAAGAACTGGTTGAGTTTGAGCAGACGACCGGTTCTACGCTGCCCGAGCAGGTACACGAATTTGCGAACGTGTTGACGAATCACTCGCATAAACTACAGTCGCTCGTCCACGATCTGTTCGAACTCTCCAACCTGGAAATGGGCAGCGCTACCCTGCAGAAAGAACCTGTATCCCTACACGAGGTCATTCAGAAATGCGCTTCAAAGGAGTCCCCCAGACTCCAGCGAAAAGGAATTGATCTGATTCTCGAGCTGACCGATCAGGATCCGATCGTTCTAGGTGATGCTCATTCTCTGGAACAGGTAATTAACAATGTCCTCTCGAACGCCACGAAATTTACCGAGAGTGGATCGGTGAAAATCAGGACGATGATTGAGGACTCGACCGCCGTTCTTGAAATAGAGGATACGGGGGTAGGCATATCAGACGCCTATCAGGGCAGCCTTTTTGAACCGTATTCCCAAGAGGAAAATTGGCGAACGAGGAAGTTTGGTGGTACCGGAATGGGTCTTGCTCTGTCGCGGCGACTGCTCGAGCGTTTCGGAGGCAGCATTGAAGTAGAAAGCGAAAAGGGTGAGGGTTCTACGTTTCGGATTCTCCTGCCGAACGTGAGCTCGTAGTCTCAGAAGAATCAGGCTCTCCGGCGTTCTGTCTCGCCATCCTCACATTTCGAATAAAGCCGTTCCATTTCGTTCGTTTCACCGGACTCTTAGAGAACCGCTTCCGAAAATCCGCCTCTTCCATATCCGCCCAGTCAGCCAGTCGCGTATCCAGCGTGCCGGGTCTGGGATCGTACCTGGTTTCCGAAGCGGGTTGGCTGAACCTGTTCCACGGGCATACATCCTGGCAGATGTCGCAACCGTAGATCCAGTTCCCCAGGCGGGCCTGAAGATCGCTCGAGATATCATCTTCTCGGTGCTCAATTGTCAGATAGGAAATACAGCGCTTCGAATCCACGACGTAGGGCCTGGTAATCGCGTCGGTTGGACAGGCGTCCAGGCACCGGGTGCAGGTTCCGCACATATCAGCCGCCCGTTCGTCCGGTTCCAGCTCAATGTCGACGATCAGTTCTCCAATAAAGAACCATGAGCCGTGTGTGGCGCTGATTAAATTGGAATGCTTTCCGATCCAACCCAGTCCAGACCTGGCCGCCCAGGCCTTGTCCATGACCGGAGCAGAATCGACGAACACGCGTCCCTCGGCTCCGCTTTGCTCCTGAAGCCAGGAGAGCAGAGCCTGCAACTTCTCCCGCATGACAAGATGGTAGTCGTCGCCCCACGCGTAGCGACTGATCCGGCCCGTTTTCGGTTGGGTCGAGTGGGGAATCGGTTTGAAGTAATTCTCCAGGACGGAGATGACCGATATGGCACCAGGCACCAACTCACGGGGATCGGTCCGCTTTTCGAAATTGCGCTCCATCCAACCCATGGTTCCGTGGTTTCCGGATTTGAGCCACTCGCGCAGTCGCTTGGATTCCCGGTCAAGGGGCTCGGCTCGCGAAATGCCCATGTCAATGAAACCAAGCCGCAGCGCCTGCTCTCGGAGAGCGGTTTTGAGATTAAGTGGGTTGGAAAGTGGCGGGTTTGACTGTGGCGGGTTTGACTGTGGCGGGTCGGACATAGGGCACCGGCATCGTCCTGGGCGTGAAAAAAATCGGAATGGTCCCGGAGACAGTGGAATAAGGGGAAAGATAGGCAGAGCTGGTGTGATGAGCGACGCTACTTGTCGTTCCTCTGCGGCAACTCGATGCAGTTGCCCGGCTTCGTAGTGGCTGCGTTTCTCAGAAGGCAGTTGTCGCCCGAGTGGTCAGATTTCGTTCGACATTTCTCGCTTATCCACTCTCCAGAATGCGACATACGAGATTCGGATAGGCCTCCAGCCTCGTAATAATGCCTGACAACTAACGCGCGGTCCGTCGCGAGGAGTTTGGCAGCCACCGTATCTTTACCGCCAGCATATCCGGTGATATGAATACAGCAATTCGATGTGGATCTCAACGCTACGACGTTCTCATCGAGCCGGGCAATCGCCTCCTCTGTCAGAATCGCAGAACCTTCAGGAAAAGTGATGGGATTTAGCTCCGGGAGGGAGCACCCGCGCAGCTCGCTGAAGGGGGGAATATCCCTATCGGGAATATCGATTTCTGGATACTCGGGTGGCACCGGAAATGAAACCGGTACGTCCCGCTTGCAGTTCAGGCATACCTTCATCCCGGCCGTCAAGAGCGACGTACTGTGAGCGTCATAGTTTGGTTCGTTTCGGAAGGCGTAGTTGAAATCAAATCGCCAGCTGGCTTCTGCATAAAAGGTGTATGCATCGGACACGGGTACATCGACTCCGAAACCTACGGGAATGTGGAATACTGACCGTTCTGGTCCTGGAATACCCGTCCCGGGGAAGTCTATGAGGCCACGGTCTCCATCAAAGAGATCGGCGACCGTACCACCAAAACCGGTGAAGATGTATGGAGTGGCTCGCCCGTTGCCCAGAGACGCGAAATTGAGGACGATTTCCGGTTCGAAGATCAGCAGGGTCTTGGTCAGGAACTCGTTTTCCCCATTCCCAACCAGACGCTTCCCGCTACTCGTATCGAAATTGGTTACGAGGAGCATAAATCGAAAATATACCCAACGTCTCAAAACAGGAAAGGAGCCCCGGATGATGGCGGCGGGGCCGCTTTCACGAACGAAGTTCGAGCCGTTTTCGGGGCCGAGCAAGTCGATTGGTCCGTGGTACGTAAAGAAACCAACTCCGCCCCCCAGATAGGTCCCGGCGTTTCCAGACTCGAGACGCTGTGCTGTAGCGGGGCGAAGAACGGCCGCGGCGATTGCAATAATGAGGAAGTGGCGGACGACGGCATGCATTTGACCAACGGGACGAGCCCGGTGCTATTCACTTTCACTGAAACGTCAAAAACGTCCAAATTCGCTCGTTGAGGCAATAAAAAAGGGCCGCCCGAATCCTCGGACAGCCCTTTTTATCAATTCGAAAATCGCAATCAGCGGATGATGATTGTATCCACGCGGCGATACTGGCTGAGACCTTCCTTTTTACTGGTAAGGCCAGAAGCGCGACCCGTTCCAACGGTAACGATTCGACTGGCGGATACGCCGTGATCCGTGTAGTACTGTTCAACAGCGCGTGCACGGTCTTCGGAGAGTTCCTGGGGTCGACGCTCGCCTGGGGCAGAAACGCCTTCAACGCGGATGTTGGTATTCGGACAGTCATTCAGGATCTGAAGATTCTGATCCAGGGAAGCCTGAGCCTCGTCCGTTAGGACGCTGCCATTGCGAGAGAAGAATGCTGCATCCAGCTCAGTGATCTCTTTACAGATGGCCGCTTCGTACCATTGCACGTTCAGATTCATTGAACGAGAATCTGAACCGTAGCGGTTGGACGCATCAAGCGATATGGAATAGTCGCCGGGAGCGCTGAACGTATACTCCGGAGACGCTGACGAACTGGATCCGCCGTCGTCACCAAAGCTCCACGCGTATGTAACCGGTGAATCGCCGTTGACCGTAGCGGTAAAACGAACCTGAGTCCGGGTGTCCGGGCTCATATTGCTCGCTCTGATGCTAACGACTTCGGCTGGGACCGGCGGATTGGAGACGACGACAAGCGAAGACTCCTCATCCGATGATTTCCCTTTCCGATTCGTAGCCGTGGCCGTCACGTTGTACGATCCTGGCCGACGGAATGAATAGGTTGACGCGCTTCCGGACCCGCTTCCGTTGTCACCGAAATCCCAGGTGACCGTAACAGGTTGTTTGGCATCGTCGTTGGTCTTGACTGTGAATGTGCCCGTCTCGTTTGTCACGAGACTGTCCGGCGAGCTCATCGAAAGAATGTCGACCGGAATGCTACGGCATCCGGTCATGATCGCGCCCAGAAGTAAGAATGAGAGCACGAATAATGTCGACGTAAATTTTCTGGCCATGAGATTTCGAGTCTTTATCAGATGATTTCCGCGATTCTGCATTTCAGCGGTAGACGCAATATACTCCCATTTTTTTAATTACGGGCAATACCGTGCGAACTGCACAAAATGTCAGCTTCAATTATTTAGTGTGGGTCTTTCGGGAGTCGAAAGGTGTGCTACGACAGTGAGTTTACGGTTTTTTCGAGAGCGCTCTTGTAATTTGCCGCCCGCTTTTTATTTAGAATATTCTTATTCACCATTCGATCGAGGTAGGCCTTGGTCTCTTTAAGCTGAACCTGGGCTTCAACAGGATCTTCCGTCTCACGGAGATTTGTCATCATGGAGCGCATTCGACTTCTGTGAATTCGGTTACGCAGACGACGTGTCTCTGATTGGCGGACACGTTTGGCGGCAGATTTGTGCTGCGGCATGTATAAATTTAACGATCAACTGGAAAAAAATTTAGCTGCAAAAGATACTGTGTTTGTACTTCTATTGTCAATCGAACTGAGCGTCGGAACTCCCTTGACCGCCGGATCGTAGGTCGAAACCGCGTCCACGGAGTATTAATGAGTATATGTGGTCATTTATTTCAGAGTTCATTCACAACTTGGGTAATCGAATTACGGTTATCGTAATGGATCAGGACGGTCTTGATCCTCCGCGTAAGCATTCGGTTCGGCCCAGTCAGATCTTCGGGTTCTTCGCTGGGAGCGTAATCTTCCTTACAATTACGATCCTCGCTCTCTTGCTCTTCACGCCGGTCCGAGGTTTTCTTCCCGGGTACGGAACGATTCAGATGAGGAGTGACGCTCGGCTGAATCAGTTGCGGCTGCGCGCCATGGAAGACACGCTTGCCACGCAGGCTGAATATGTCAATCAGCTCCGGGATCTGATCATGGGGACCGTCGACACGTCGGCCGTACGGGCCTCGAGGCGTCCCCAACCCCTATTCTCGACCCAGGGCGATCGGATAGAACCCACTTCCGATCCGACATCGGCCGACTGGAAAGATCACGAACAACCGGCCTTGCCGCTTTCACGGCTTTCGAGTGAAAATAATCCCCCGGTTTCTCTTGCGTCGATTGAAGCCCGGTATTTGTCGGGACTGCGATTTCCTGTTCTTCCGCCCGTGACCGGGATCGTGTCGAGGGGATTTGATGCCAGAACAGGGCACTATGCCATGGACGTGGCCGTAAAAGAAGGAAGTGTCGTTCGTGCAATTGGAGATGGCTATGTAATTATGGCAGATTGGACGCATGATGGCGGCCAGATCATTGCGATTCAGCATGCGGACGGTTTCGTTTCGGTTTACAAACACAATAGTCGCCTTCTGAAGAGGCTGGGAAACCGCGTAAGGGACCGAGAAGCGGTCGCGTTGAGCGGGAATTCGGGCGAAATCACGACGGGTCCCCATCTCCATTTTGAACTTTGGCATAACGGACTGGCGCAGGACCCGAATTATTACGTTATTGGGATGTGATCAGATAGCCCCGCATGTCTAAACGGTTGAGCACCAGATGAGCAAAATGGTAACGAAAAATTCGCCGGCAGGTCCGGCTCAGATCAATATGATCGCCGAGGGTACTGAAGTTGAAGGCACCTTGCGGGCGAAGGACGATATCCGTGTCAGCGGCCGGGTAAAAGGCGCTCTGTATGTGGACGGCAAAGCCATCATCGCCCCCGATGGAGTCGTAGAAGGCGATATCCACGCGAATGAAGCTGATATTTCCGGGAAAGTAAGCGGAGAAATCTCCGTCAAGGGACGCCTCGTCCTCAAGACGACGGCCCGCGTTGAAGGATCTATCAGTACGTCACGACTTATTATGGAAGAAGGAGCCGTGTTTGAAGGGCAATGCGAAATGGGGAAACTGGAAAAATCTCGCGTCAAGGCCCTGGATGAAGGATCCGCTCTAAAACCCCCCGCACCCAATCGGCCGCCTTCCGTTGTCAACTGACGAAAACCCGAACGCCAAATCGAAGAAATCCTGGCAGTCGGACCTGTCGCATTCGTTTCCTTCTCTTGGATTCGGCGTTCAACTGGCCGGATCAATTCTGTTTTACGTTCTGGCTGGATACCTGCTCGACCGGTGGCTGGATACAGAACCCTGGTTTATCTTAATCGGATCCGCCATAGGGATGGTAGCCTTCTTCGTACAACTGTTCCGTATGTCAAAGCGGTTGTCAGACGCAGACCGGAAAAAGGAATCTGATCAGACGTGAACCGGCTCATCCGTTCACTCACTTTTCATCCCGGGTAGAGCCCGTTCATTTATAATTCACGCCCTTTCCGGCATCGCTGGAGGCCTTTCTACGTAGTTTAGGGGCCGGAAATTCAGATGGGTACCTCAGCCCAATTTTCAGTAGAGCCGTATGGAGGATGGGTTCTGGTTCAGCGCTATACTCGGCTCGGGAATTGGAGGGATTTACATCCTTCTCGTGTTCCTGAGTCTGCGACTCGCGGCGCGACAATCGAAGCACTCCTTCATTACCGTCATATTGGGGGGAATGGCAATCCGTCTGTTTCTGGCTGTAGCGGCCATTGCAATTATTATTGCTCTGGTTCCAATTGACAAAGTTATTTTTCTTACGGCGTTTCTCGGCGTCTTTCTGATCGGACTGACAATTGAAGTCGTGATATTTCATCGTCAACAAGGATCTCCAGAAAGTCGGAAGACGAGCGAATAGAAAGCCTTCTCACTCAGAACAAGATCGAAAAATGAGGCTCCGGAAGCGAAATCTTCTGGCCATCCTGACCGTGCTAAGCCTGCTCGCTGTTCCTGCGAGAGACAGCTATGCCATGCAGGATACCGAACAGCATGCTGTCGAGCAGGACGCTGGTGATAACGCCGCCGATGCCCAGAGCTACGGGGAAGAAGGTGAAGAAATGGAGCTGGACGCGGTCCATCTCACTGCCGACTCCTACTACCTCGAGTTTGAGCCTTTCGGCAAGCTGCAGCTCCCGCGGATCTTTCTCGTCAGGCGTAGCGACGGATCGACCGGTATAGACTTTTTTGCGTCCACGGATTCGGCCATCGAGCGTGGCGGCTATCTGGCGCACTGGGAGGAGGGGGACTACAGCGTCCTGGACACGCATCTCGAACCAGCCTCGGGCAGGGTCCTGATCGACTTTTCGTGGACCAAACACCTGATTTTCGTCTGGCTCGGTGCGCTCATCGTCGGATTCATTTTCATTCGTCTGGCAGGAATGTATAAACGTGGAATCGGTCGGGAGACAGCTCCGAAGGGTGTTTTCCAAAATATGTTTGAGTCGCTCGTCATGTACGTTCGTGACGAAATCTCGGTACCGGTTCTAGGTGCCAAATCGGACAAATATCTGCCGTACCTGCTGACCGCTTTCTTTTTTATCTTCACCTCTAATCTGTTGGGTCTGTTTCCATACGGTTCGACGCCTACGTCAAACCTGATGGTCACGGCGGTTCTGGCTTCCTTTACGTTTGTTATTACTCAGATTGGTGGAACAAAGGACTACTGGAGACACATATTCTGGCCACCGGATGCGCCGGTTTTCGTAAAGATCATTCTGATGCCTGTCGAAGTTCTGGGCATGTTTACCAAACCGTTTGCGCTGGCCGTTCGACTCTTTGCGAATATGACAGCCGGCCACCTGGTTATTCTTAGTCTGATCGGACTCATTTTCGCCTTCGCAAATTTGTTTGGACCGATAGCCGGATACAGCCTTGTGCCTGTCACCGTTGGATTCGCACTCTTCATCAATCTGCTCGAGCTATTGATTGCAGCCATCCAGGCCTACGTTTTCACGATGCTTTCGGCGCTGTTTATCGGCATGGCCGTCGAAGAGCATCATCATGAAAATGATTCAGATCATGCGAAAACCGAACTTGGACAGCTCGCCGAAATGGCCGTACCGGTTGATTCCTCAACTGCGTGAGAAACCATATTCATTCCTAACTCAACATCACAAACGATAACATATACGTCCTATGGATCCCACAGCATTTGCCTATTTAGGTGCAGGTCTCGGCGCGGGTCTCGTGGCCCTCGGCGCAGGTCTTGGAATCGGTCATCTTGCCGGCCCCGCGATGGAAGGCACCGCACGTCAGCCTGAGGCAGCCGGAGATATCCGTGGTACGATGATTGTTGCTGCTGCCCTGATCGAGGGTGTGGCACTTTTCGGCCTGATTATCTGCATCATTCTTGCGTTCAAATAGCCGTACAGCGGCTCGAACGATCTTGGATGACCTGCTGGCCTGTCCAGCATGACGGGTCACCTGTTTCTGACAAACGGTGGAGCCTGAGTGCGTCCTTCATAGCGAAAGAACGGAAGGCAGTTACGCTAAGCAATAACGGTAAGAAGTGATGAATCCGCTGATAGCAGCCAATCTTCTGGCGCCCAATCTTGGACTGATTGTATGGATTACAGTCACGTTTGGGGTGCTTCTATTAGTTCTGAAAAAATATGCCTGGGGTCCGATTACTACCGCGCTCGCAGAGCGGGAAGAACGGATCACGGAGTCGATGGAACAGGCCGATCGTGCCCTGTCGGAAGCCAAAAAGCTTCAGGCAGAAAACACAAAGGATAGAAAAGAGGCCG
>BTQE01000072.1:0-16380 GCA_036985715.1 Rhodothermia bacterium | reverse complement strand
ACGTGGAGCGCAGGGGTACTTCGGTTTGTCCCCGGAACCGATTCCTGGGAAGAATTCGTATTGCCATATATACCCGTTGTTGCTTTTGCTGTCCACCCGGGCACAAAGACCCTGGTCATCGGCACGTCGGGTCATGGGTTCTTTCTAGCACCGAATATGGTCGTTTCGACAGACATTGATCAGAATCCGGTGGAAAACGATCCCCCCGGAAGCTTTGAGCTGGGCCAGAATTACCCCAATCCGTTCAACCCCAGCAGTACGATTCCATTTGAAATTTATGCGACGGGTCAGTATCGAATTTCTGTCTTTGATCTACTTGGTCGAGAAGTCGGCGTGCTGCTCGACGAGGTGTTACCCGCGGGTAGCTATCGTGTCACCTGGGAAGCTGGAAATCGTCCAAGCGGGACGTATCTGATCCGGATGGCATCAGAAGGGCGGACGGTCTCGCGCGTTGTAGCACTCATGAAGTAGCCCTCATTCCGGGAGCGCTCCGAAATCGCGTTCCGTATTTTGTCGTCAAATTCCAGTCTCTCGACGGCTATACCGATGAAATATTTCCTGCTTCTTTTTCTTTTCCTCCTACTTGGATGCGCTGAGCCTGAGGATAATTCACCTCACTCCTTCCCCGACGGTACGATCGTGGACCTGTCCTACTCCTACGGATCGGATACGATTTATTGGCCCACAGCGGATGGATTTGAAAAAACAACGGACTTCGAGGGTCAAACCGAGTCCGGTTATTATTATTCAGCCTATTCGTTTCGAACGGCAGAACACGGTGGAACGCATCTGGATGCCCCCATTCACTTTGCAGAAGGACGCCGAACTACCGACGAGATTCCGCTCGAGCATTTGATGGGTGAAGCCGTCGTCATCGACGTATCTGAAGCGGCAGCGGCGGATCGCGATTACCTGGTTTCCACCTCAGACATAGAGGCGTGGGAGTCCGTACATGGTACAATTCCAGATGGAGCGATCGTACTCATTCGCACCGGCTATGGTCGTTATTGGCCGGATGCCGAAGCGTATTTAGGAACCGCCGAACGAGGCGCAGAAGCTGTACCGCTCCTTCATTTCCCCGGACTTGATCCCGCGGCTGCGGTGTGGTTGGTCGAAAACCGATCTATCCACGCCCTGGGTATCGATACCGCTTCCGTTGATTACGGTCAATCAACGCTATTCGAAACCCACCAGATTCTCCTCGGTGAGAATATCCCGGCATTCGAAAATCTTGCAAACCTGGGCCAATTACCTGAATCGGGCCTGGTCGTGATCGCGCTACCAATGAAAATCGAAGGAGGAAGCGGCGGACCTCTGCGCATCGTTGCAATTGTACGCGACTAACTGGCGGCTATTTACACTCGATATCGTCGAGGTTCGTATCCCAGCACCCTTTGTCACCACTATTGAAGGTTGTGGAGACGATGGAGCCTTCCTTCGTGGCCGCATCCCATTCCACCTCGTGACTGCGAGACAGATTCACCTGTTGCCATAGAAAATGTTTGGCGTTGCCGTCTGTATCGAAAAGAACGGAATCTCCACCCGTATCCGGAAAAGTAACCGGAACGCTATACGTGAGGGATTTGGTATCATCATCAGTAACATCGAAGGTTGCATCCAGCACGTTCGTGCGAACGCCTTCGAGTTCGTAATACAGCTTCCAACTTCCTCCCTGTTCTCCAACTGTCGTTTGAGCCGTATATAGAACGAAAGAGTCGTAGGTAACACCCGACACCGGATCAGTCCCCGAAATCTCCATCCGCCAATCAACAGTCGATCCTGAGGCCGCGCCAATCAGGGTAAAGTCAATTGAACTCTGCTGCACCGGAACGGTCGCAGTCCATTCCCAGGCACCATCGACGAATTCGGGTGTGTCATTCAGTGCAGCTGCGGTTACCGCTACCGGGATAATCGTATGGGCGCTAAGAACGAGCGACACCGGCCAGACTCGGAAGGCTGCAGCCGCAAAATTCAATTTGGAACCACTCCCCTTGGTTGCACCTTGTCGGAAGAGATCAACCTGGAGCGAGAAAATGTCTGCCGACAGGATCTGCGGTGGAGTTCCGTCATCGTCGTTGTCGCCCTGACTGTCACAGCCGGCAAGAAAAACTACAAAAACAATCAGAATTGCGAGGCGTGGAAAACGAGATGGACTCGTTTTTAGTCCAGAGTATTGATTAATCATCTTTTCCCTCCATCTATGACGATTATTGGTCGACCCAAAGACGGCCCGTTTACTATCAGCCGCTGATTGCGCGAATGTCGTAACACTCAATTGGTTTCATCGACCAACGCACCGTCAAAATAAAGGAGATGTGTCTCGCGAGACGGTTGCGAAGGATTTAATGCAGCGATACACTTTTGATAAATCGACGCACTGCAAACAGGGATCCGGCCCAGCCAATAAATACGCCGAAGGCAATCTGAAGCAGAACCAGCAGGAATCCCGTTCCTCCCGATATAGCTGACATTTGCGGGATGTAATCACGGAGAAATCCGTAAATCCCGGATAGAACTATGGCCGCAACGACACCTGCGATAATTCCCTGGGCCATTCCCTCAACCAGAAAGGGTTGACGTACGAAACTGTCTGTCGCACCGACCAGCTTCATGGTTCGAATCAATAAGCGGCGCGCATAAATGGTGAGACGTATCGTATTCCCGACGAGGAAAATCGACGCAAATACGACCAGGGCACCGAGCGTCAGGCCGAGAAGCGTAATCAATTTCAGATTCTGTTGCACCTTGACCAACAACGGTTGATTGAAGACCACATCATCCACGCGGTTCCAGGTTGAAAACTCTTCCGCCAGGACAGCAAGACTGTCGGCGTTGGCATACCTCGGTTCCACTTGAACCTTGATCGAGGCAGGTAGAAATTGCTCGTCGAAGAATATTTCCGCGTCTTCCCCGAATTCCCTTCTGAAGATTTCTTCTGCTTCCGCCTTGGAGATATACTGTGCCCGAGAGACTCCCGGCACGACTCCAGCTCGAGCGTGAAGAGCCCGTGCTACAGGATCTTCGACGTCCGCCAGAAACAGCTCCAGTTCTCCGACGCGTTGACGAAGCCAGTTGGAAACGCTATTGGCCTGCACCGTCACGATCACAAAGAGTCCAATCAGGATCAACGCCACCGCCATTGCGCTGGTAGACGCAACGGACGAGAAACGGGCTCTTTTCAGGCCTTTCAGGCCCTCCACGACACTGTAAGGAAGCATATTGGGGCTTTCGAATAGGTTGAGGGTACGCTTTTACGACTATTCTTTACCGTGTATATCGTCAGAATCCGAGAAAAAGCAATAGTACGCAACCATAAATATCAATTTTTGTGGCTAGAGTGACTATGGAGTATCAGGAGGTCGTTAAGTGGCTAACTCGCGATTCAGAATAGGAAGCTCAAACCAATCTTAATCGTCTCGTTTCGACGGTAATGATTTCAGCGATTGAATCAAGGCCATGATTACTGACGGCGTTAGCAGAAGCGCGTCGAACCTAGACTTACGTCACATCCCCGGCAGAAGAAATACCGCGTTGAAAATCATTCGAGCGGGACCGACCCAAAACAAGCGATATTGCGTGTTGTCGAGTAGAAAAACGACCTTTCCGCGGCCGATGTCCTTGACGGCGGCAAATGCCTTTCCGGCTATTTTTTTGCGGTTTTCCTCGGATGCGTATCCGGAGACGAGAACGGAATCTGAATTCTTGTCATAGTATCCCACCGTTTGCAACGATTCGCTGGGTTCGAGCCCGTTTCCGTTGAATTTGAGCGAGTACAGATGATCTTTGAGCCCGAACGCCAGGGGATGTGTGGTATCGATGTACCCTCTCATCGCGGATCCCGGTACGCGTCTCAGTCCGGTTGAATCGCCTCGAGCTTCGTAAGCTGTGTAGAACCCGGCCTCATCGCTCTCGTCTTCCTCATCATCGTCTTCCGTGTTCAACGAGACATCGGTGATTTTCGACTTCTTTTTCGTAAAAAACAGGGCGCTTGACTCCGTGGCGACGAGCGTCCCTCCCCCGCTAATCCATTCTCGAAGCTCAACAGCCTGCGAGCTGTCGATGACACTCGATACGTTTCCGCCCGGGAAAAGAATAACATCGTAATCGGAGAGATTCGTCGACATCAGACTTCGAGCACGAACCCGGTCGACGCTAAAACCAGCCCACTGATCGAACAGAAACCAGAGCTGCCCGGACGTATACGAGGACATCGGTGAATCCACAACAAGCGCCACGCGGGGTTCCTTAACCGGATTGCTGCTGTTTGACGCCAGATCGATTCCGTCGTTGACGCGGCCGGAATCGAAACCGACGATTTTCACGCCGGCTTCCCGGGCAATCCGTGCCATATCGGCTTCTACCGTTGTCGTCTTATCCCTATTTCGTCCCATCAGGACGACGAGCGTCCCTCGCGAGTATGTTATACCATCAACCATAAATGTCTTCTCGGTGGAGCGGACGCGGTAGCCAGCAGTCCAGAGAGCTGTCAGAGCGCGGGGGGCGTGCCTTTGATTCCAGTCGATAGCATAGGCGTATTGCGCTCCGGAATTCGTAACACCGGATGCATATTCCGGCGCCACAAGAACCCGCTCCGTTTGGACGTTGACATTGCTTTCTGTCCAGGCGGCATCCAGGTTGTACGCAAGCGGGATGGACCACGTGGCCATGTCATACATCACGGAATCTTCGATGGCCATTTCCCGCTGCATTAACGTGTTGACCAGCACGTGCCGGGCCTGATCGGTGCGTATGATAAACGTGCCCGCCCCGAAGGAGCGCGTTGCAGGCTTGCCCGTCCAGTAATCACGGGCTTGTCGGATCGCGAACGCCTCGGTGGCTTTCTCTACTTCGATATTGTGGTCGAGCAGGAGTTTGATGATGTCGTACGCATACCCTCTCCCGTCGTCGTCGTCGATGAAATAGGCCGACGTGCTGCTCTCGTTCGTTGCCTGGGTGAAGAATTGCCGGAAATAGCTCAGTAGTCCTTCTCGATTCTCAATCGATGCCTGAAGCGTCGCCATGGACGTCGTATAGTGATCGAATACACGTTGACGAAGCGTCAGCACGTAGCCGTCGTCCGTTTTAACCGCGCGTGCGCTTCCGGAGCCGCCACCCTGCTCGGTCAGCATCCCAATGGCGCCCAGATTGCTCGGATAAGACGAACCGTATCCAGGATAGAAGAAATCGAATGACTCTCGGGTGAAATAGTTGATCTGCGCCGCGTCAAATGCACGGGCATTGGCCTGTCCAAACACTTCGGCCCATGTGTCGTATTCGTCCGGCAGGTTCAGATTTCTGGGCGTCTGACCGGGCATCGTGAAGTAATTGCTGTTTGCACTCTGTTCATGGTAATCCACATGAATCTGAGGTAGCCATTGGCCATAGGCCTCGAGCCTCCCACGCGACTCCGGATGGACCAGCCAAGCCCAATCCCGATTCAAATCGAACCAATAGTGGTTGGTTCGGCCACCGGGCCAGGGCTCGGAGTGCTCAATGTCTTCACGATTCTGATTGATTATCTGACTCTGCATCGATCGGTACCAGTAAACGTACCGATCCCTCCCATCGGGATTTAACGTGGGGTCAATGATGACTACAGATTCATCGAGCAGCTCCTCGGTGGCAGTATCCTGATTGGCTGCCAGTTGATAGATGACCTGCATGGCGGCTTCCGTGCTCGACGGCTCGTTGCCGTGCACATTATAGCTGAGCCAGGAAATCACAGGCTGCGACGAGATGAGATCGCTTGCTTCGGCCTCCGACAAAGGCGGGTCTGCGAGCTTCAGGTTGTTTTCGCGAATGGACTCAATGCGGGCTTGGTTGTCGGGTGAGGTAATGATCAGGTAGTAAAGTGGCCTATCTTCGTACGTCCGGGCATATTCATGCATCGAGATTCGGTCTGAGGCCTCAGCAACGGCGCGGATATACCCGACGACGTTTGCATAAAGCGTGTACTGGGTTCCCAGTTTGTAGCCCAAATACGATTCGGGGTTCGGGATGTCGGGACTCACAGATATGCCGGGAGCGAATGCAAATCGCTCCAGGTCGAATACATCCTGGGTCGTTTCCTGGGCTGTTGCCTGGGTTGTTTCGGTGCCGATTGCTGGAACCGTCAGTAATAGAACGAGAATTGCAATAATCGTCGCTTGTCGTCTGAAAAACATAGACGTGTGGGTCTTTAGTCGAGCGCTTCGAATCGATTTTCAGCCCGGTTCTTTCGAACTTCGTCAGGCCGAAATATGCGCCCATTCATAGTGATATAAATACCCGGGGAAAGCGCTTGGAGCGCTCCGAGGGCAAATCCGATATTGAACTCTGCGTCCGAGCCCTTGAACCGAGCCGGACTGAGCGATCCCACCAGCACGACCACTTTGTCGGTTACGCATTCCAGGACCTGCGCCGTTTCCACCATCGTATCCGTACCGTGCGTGATGATAATGTGATCACACGGATCCTCGCTCACTTTCTTCAGAAGAAGCACACGGTCCTCTTCAGACACGTCGAGGCTGTCCTTGTGGAACAGCTCCTCCACTTCAAACGGAAGCTGGACCATCGCCTGTTCGAGTATGGTCGTAATCTGAGGTTGCCCGACAGAAAACTCACTCCGGGCGTCAAAGTAGATTTTGTCGATCGTACCGCCGGTTGTAAAAATCTTGGTCTTCATCTGCCCATATTCAATCCTGTGGAATGCCGCCTATATACGTCTGCGTGCATGCGTTGGAACGGAAATGATACAGCCAATGATTGACATCTGAAACGTCCAGGACTGCAAAATCTGCTCGTTTCCCGTCCTCAATCGAACCCACCGAGCCTTGTAGACCCAATGCCAGAGCGGCATGAATCGTTGCGCCCTTCAGCGCCTCGGCCGGCGTGAGTCGACTCATCGTGCAGGCGAGCATCATGGCGAGAGGAAGATGGTAACTGGGTGCCGAACCCGGATTGAAATCGGTCGCGACGGCCAGACGCACACCCGCTTTAATGAAGGCCCGTCCTGACATCGGTTGCTGGTTCAGATAAAGCGAGGCGAAGGGGAGGCACACACCTACGACCCCGGCATCGGCCATAGCGTCCATTCCCGAGCTCGAGGTGTATTCCAGATGATCCGCCGAAATCGCGCCGAGGCGAGCGGCTAGCGCCCCTCCTCCGCCATCGGAAAGTTGATCTACGTGGAGCTTCGATTTCATTCCTGCATTCTGCGCAGAACGAAGGATTATTTCAGCTTCTTCTCCAGAAAAAGCCCCTTCTTCCACGAAGACGTCGCAGAAGGTGGCCAGATCATCAGCCTGAATCTCCGGAATCAGCGTATCGCACAAAAGGGACACGTACCCGCCCCGATCGTCGGAATACTCGGGTGGAATCACATGTGCTCCCAGAAACGTCGAGATCAGTCCCACCGGTTGCAGCTCCTTTAGCGACTTGTAAATTCTCAGCAGTCGGAGCTCCGCCTCTACCGAGAGTCCGTATCCGGACTTGCACTCGACGGTGGTCACCCCAAGCCCCGCCATCTCCTCGAGCACCCCAAGACAGTGAGTCGTCAGATCTTCGCTGGTTGCTTCTCGTGTCTGACGCATCGTTTTGTTGATTCCCCCTCCGGTTTCGGCGATTTCAACGTATCCCGCACCCTTTATCCGCTGTTCGAATTCGTTTTCGCGCCAGCCCCAAAAACCTAAATGCGTGTGGCAGTCGACCAGGCCCGGCACGACGACCTGTCCATCGGCGCTGTAACGGGTGTCTCCGTTTAGCTCGGCAGGCACGTTGCTCGCGGGCCCCACCCACTGAATCGTTTCACCTTCCCAGGCAATGGCTGCATCGATGATCGGATGAACTTCGTCCTGTCCGCCGTCCAGCTTGCATGTGTAAAGGGTGGATATGTCGGTAAGAATCGGCACGAACAGCTAGTTCAAAGCTCCGATAGCGGCCGAAACCTCTTCCTGCAGCGCTGCTGAACGAATAATCTCCAGGCAGGGCTTCAGGTCGTCCTGAAAAAGATAGTCGGATTCCCGGTGAGGAATTCTTTTACGGATGTAGGCTCTGGCCAGCTCCACTCCGCGCCCCGGCTTCAGCGGCAACCGGTAGTCTAGCGCCTGTGCGGCCGTAAGCATTTCGATCGCCAAAACGTGTTCCAGATTCTTCATCACCTGTAGTAGCTTGATGGCACTGATGCTTCCCATGCTGACATGATCTTCCTGGCCTAGACTGGTGGGAATGGAATCAACTGATGCGGGATGAGCCAACACTTTGTTCTCCGAGACCAGAGCCGCCGCCGTGTACTGCGGAATCATAAATCCTGAATTAAGGCCCGTATCCTTCATCAGGAGTTCCGGCAGCCCGTCATGCCCCTCCAGGAGCAGAAAAATTCGTCGTTCCGAAATACTGGCAAGCTCTGCAAGGGCGATCGCGGCATAGTCCAGTACCAATGCCAACGGCTGCCCGTGGAAATTCCCACCACTGATAACGTCTCCGGGTTCGAAGACCAACGGATTATCGGTCACCGAATTGATTTCAATTTCTACGACGGAGCGTCCATGCTCGAGCGCATCACGACTGGCTCCATGCACCTGGGGGATACACCTCAAACAGTACGGATCCTGGACTTTTCCACAATCCCGGTGTGACTGGAGAATCTCACTATCAGCAAGAAGAAGCCGAATATTGTCGGCCACCTTTATCTGGCCTGGATGCGGTCGGATCTCGTGCACACGAGCATCGAACGGGTTCAGGCTTCCCTGAAGGGCTTCGAGGCTCATTGCAGATAGGATATCCGCTGTACGCTCCAGTTGAAGAGACCGTGCGAAAATAAAGGCGCCGTAGGCCGTCATCAGCTGGGTCCCGTTGATAAGACTCAGTCCATCCTTCGATTCCAGATCAATCGGCTCCAAGCCCGCTTCTTCAAGCAGATCCGCCGCCGGGATCGGCTTGTCGTCCTCGCCCCAGATAAATCCATGACCAATCAAGGGAAGAGCAAGGTGCGCAAGGGGAGCCAGGTCTCCAGACGCGCCGACACTCCCGCGAGAAGGGACTACGGGAATCCAATCCCGAGCGTCAAACTCCAGGAGTCGCTCGAACGTTTTTTCGGAAACACCCGAGTATCCTAGACCCAGAGCATGGATTTTCAAGCGCAGCATCAGTCGGCAGATTGGCTTCGGAACGGGGTCTCCCACACCCACAGCATGACTCAGCAGCAAGTTTCGCTGAAGCCGTTTTTGATCTTCCGGTTCGATTTTCCTGGAAGCAAGTTTCCCAAACCCGGTATTGACTCCATACGTAGGGGACCCATCGGAAACTGCTGCTTCCAATCGATTCCGGGACTCTCGGACACGCGAATGATCCTCGCGCAAATGGTCCAGACTTTTCTGTAGATCGGTCTCGAGATTTGAGACAGTGACGAAATCTGACATGCAGGTTGACTCTATCCGTTGATCATGGGAAGATCGACACCTCGCTCATCGGCCGTTTGGATAGCGACCTCATATCCGGCATCGGCGTGTCGCATGACTCCGGTGCCAGGGTCTGCCGTCAAAACCCTGTTGAGCCTGCGTTCGGCCATTTCAGTTCCGTCCGCGACGCAGACCATGCCGGAATGGATGGAATAACCAATCCCGACACCTCCGCCGTGGTGCAACGATACCCAGCTGGCTCCACAGGCTGTATTGAGCATTGCATTGAGCAGCGGCCAGTCGGCGATGGCATCCGAACCATCCTTCATCCCTTCCGTTTCGCGGTTCGGAGAAGCCACGGAGCCACTATCGAGGTGATCTCGCCCGATGACCAGTGGCGCCTGAACACGACCCGTCTTCACGAGCCAATTGAATTTTCCTCCCATCTCGGCGCGCTCTCCATACTCCAACCAGCAGATTCGTGCGGGCACTCCTTGGAAATGAACCTTTTCTCGGGCCTTCGAAATCCAGCGGGCTAGCGCCTCGTTTTCTGGAAATGTCTCCAAAATGGCATCGTCGGTTACAGAAATATCCTCAGGAGCGCCGGAAAGTGCGGCCCAGCGAAACGGTCCGGAACCCTTGCAGAAGAGGGGCCGGATAAATTCAGGTACGAAGCCCGGTATATCGAACGCTTCCGTCATCCCGCGACGATCCGCGACCTGTCCACGCAGATTGTTGCCATAATCAAACGTGATGGCTCCTCGGTTCTTCATTTCAAGCATGGCCTCAATGTGAACCTGCATGGAATCCAGAACCACTTCTTCGTAGCTCGTAGGATCACGCTCTCGCAGGGCAGCGGCCTCTTCCAAAGAATATCCGGCCGGGATGTATCCGAGCAGAAGGTCATGGGCAGACGTCTGATCCGTTAGGACATCCGGTGTGATGTCACGATGAACCAGTTCAGGTAACACTTCGGCGATATTGCCGAGCAGGCCTACGGACACCGGCTCTGAACGCGCGCGGGCATCGTCCAGCATCTCGAGCGCTTCATTCAGGCTTTCCGCGGCAGCGTCGCAGTAGCCGGTTTCCACCCTCCTCTGAATTCGAACAGGATCCACCTCCACTGCCAGACAGAGGCCGTCATTCATTGTGGCGGCAAGAGGTTGGGCACCACCCATACCGCCAAGCCCGGCCGTCACAACCAGCCGGTTCTTGAGCGATCCACCGAGATACTTACGAGCGCATTCGGCAAACGTCTCGTACGTGCCCTGTAATATTCCCTGGGTTCCAATGTAGATCCACGAACCCGCGGTCATCTGACCGTACATCGTCAACCCCATCGCGTCGAGTCGCCTAAACTCATCCCAGTTTCCCCACTTTGGCACGAGATGAGCGTTGGCGATCAGAACTCTTGGCGCTTCTTCATGCGTCTTGAATACGCCGACAGGTTTTCCGCTCTGTACCAGAAGAGTTTCGTCATGCTCGAGGCGCTTCAGCGTATCTATAATCCGGTGATAGCTCGCCCAGTCCCGCGCTGCTTTTCCACCCCCACCATATACAATGAGATCCTCCGGGCGCTCGGCCACCGCTGGGTCCAGATTATTCATCAGCATCCGCATGGCAGCCTCCTGGTGCCATCCTTTGCAACTGAGATCTGTACCGGTAGCGGCCTTAACGGGCGCGTGTGTTTCTACATTCATGGGGGACTCAATGGATTCCGACTCAATAGATTCCGGTCAATGAATTCCGACTTGATTAAATACCGCTGGCAATCAAAAGCTCTATATCTCGGTAGGGCATTCCAAACATGGTTGCCAGGCTCTTCTTCGTCAAGTGGCGGCGGTAAACATACGTGCCATTACGCAGTCCCACGTCCGTCCAGAGCGCTTCGTTGATTGATCCCATATCCCCGATTTTTATCAGATACGGTACCAGAACATTCGTTAGAGCATACGTCGCGGTTCGAGCTGCGTTAGAGGGCATGTTGGGGATACAATAGTGGATCACACCATTTTCCTTAAACGCGGGTTCAGAATGGGTCGTGGGTTTACTCGTCTCGATACAACCGCCCTGATCGATCACTGCATCCACGATGACCGAACCATCTCGCATGCTTGCCACCATATCCCGGGAAACCATAATCTGCGACCGTTGGCCGGCAGTCATAATGGCGCCGATGAGCACATCAGCGGTCAGAACCGCTTGTCGGATGTATTGCTCGGTTGCCATGGCGGTAGTAATCCTGCGATCCAGGTAATGCTCCAGGGCCCGTAGCGCGCCAAGGTCGTGATCGAGTACTATGACATGGGCTCCGAATCCCAGCGCCGTTCGGGCCGCCCATTCGCCCACAACTCCGGCGCCAAGAATAACCACATTGGACGGCGGCACACCTGAGATTCCGCCCAGCATCACGCCTTTGCCTCCCTCGGCACTCTCGAGGTACCGGGCGGCAATCTGAACCGCCATCGAACCCATGATTTCGTGCATCATACGTACGATAGGAAGCGTGCCATCAGAGTCTCGGATAAATTCAAATCCGATCCCCGTAATGCCCAGGTCCATCAATCTCTTGAGAAAATCTGGTGTCGTCCCACCCAGATGGAGAGCCGAGATCAACATCTGCTTTTCCTGAAGCAATTTCAGCTCGTCTTCGGACGGCGGACCAACCTTGACGACGAGTTCACACGTCCCGAAGAGAGTCGCAGAGTCGGATTCGACCTGTGCTCCGGCATCCGCATACTCGGTGTCGGAGAAGTGAGCCGCGTCTCCAGCTCCCGCACCAATCATGACTTCGTGTCCGTTGGAAACCAGCGTACGAACACCTGCGGGCGAGACCGCGACGCGACGCTCTTCGTTCGATACCTCTTTGGGAATAGCAATTCGGAGAACGCGGTGCTTCTCACCGAGCTTGGCTCGCTTCTCCATGGTGAGACGTCCGTGCTCGATGCCCAGACCCTGTAAGGACGGTACCTCCATGCTGCGTTTCCGGTCCGATTTCGAAGTGGGTTAAATCAAAGAAATGTACTGTTTTGACCCGAAAGAAACTGAGGAGAATCAACCGGCCTGGCGCACCCAATTTGATATCACGACGGCCCCGGCAGCCGCAACATTTAACGATTCTGTAGCACGACGTTTTGGCGGTAGTTCAGAATGTTCTGGGCGATCTGGCACGCGCGAAGGCACGTGAATTCGTTCCGTGATGAACGATTCCAGATTTTCGGAAATACCATGCGCCTCACTACCTACGATAAGCACCGACGGAAAGGTCGGGACCCAGTCGTCCACTGCCAGGCCATCGAGATCAGCGGCGTAGATGCTCCCGTCGCTCCTGGACCATGTCGAGCACCACGCCACCAGATCATCTGTGCGAGCAAGTTGCACGTCCCAGATTCCGCCCATGCTGGCCCGAACCACCTTCGGGTTAAAAAAATCTGCAGTTTCTGGACCAGCGAGAACCCCATCAATTCCGAACCAGGCAGCGATACGTAGCAGTGTTCCGACGTTGCCCGGATCCTGTATGCCATCGAGCAACAGAACGCTTTTCTTGTTCAGCAATTCGTCTGCATCGGATAACGGACGGGAAACCACGAGCAGAACGCCTTGTGAGTTCTGAACATCGGAAATCTTGGCCATTTCCTTGTATGGAAGAGTGGCCGCCACACCCCCTAATGTTGTTGCTCGACTGTTTCGCTCGGTTGAGCTCGTAGCTGAGGTCGAAATCAGATAGTTCACGTGAGCACCTGACGCTAAAGCCGCATCGACGGACCGAAATCCCTCGATGATAAAGGCGTCGTGCAACTCCCGATTTTTCCGCCTGGTTAAGGAAGCGATCTCCTGTTTCTGTTTCTCAGTGAGCACGGCTGGGTCCTGGTCGTTTATCTGATGGCGGAAAATAGGGCTGTTGCTCCAAATTGCTTCGCTAAAAATGCAGTTCTAAAGTTGCTGCTCTAAAATTGCATTGGTAAAGTTGCGCGGCGAATTCCGTTGACCGGCAACCCCTCCCTTCGGATCTTGCGGCTGGAACTCACCCGGCAATTTCCTGGGACTGTTTATCGTGCGCTCATACGTGAAGCCTTTTCTAATTAGCGTAATTTTTACACTGACCAGTGCGCTGGCACAGGCTCAGTCCTCTCACCTGGAGCAGCTTCAAACTGCTGGCATTGAGTGCATAGGGGGTGTTCTTGCGAACGTAGAATCTTTTGAATTGGACGCTGACGAACGCGCTCCGTATTTACGCCCGGCCCTCGTATCGCACTGGATGGCCGAGGGTCGCACCGTCTACGCGGCTGACTCCTCCAATGTGGATCTGAAGCTACCCCGATTTCAGTACAGAGTAGACGACATCGGTGTCGACGTTCGTCGTCTCGGTTCAGGATTGGTCGAACGAACGGCTTCGGTTGCCATGCGATACGTTCTCACCGGACCGGATTCGCAAATACTGGCAGACAACATGTGTCGCCGCGAACTCGTGGATTCCTTAGACGCCAGTCTAACGAACAGCCTGGCCGATGCTCGCTATGCGGAAACAAACATTCAGTATAACGAGAAGGGATGGATGTACCGTGTACTTGAACCTGCGATCATCGTAGGTGCTGCGGTCATCGGGACCTACCTGTTCTTCAATCTCCGAACCAAGCGGTCAGACGACGGATGAGCGATTCTCAATTTCGACGCGATCCCTTCTGTCTTGTTACCCGGGGCCATGATCGTCAGCCGAACGGCACGACTACAACCTGGCCGTGGGTCTTCGTCGCCACTGTGATGATGGCCGGGTGCGCGGTTCCTGTTCCTCCGACTGGTGGTCCCACAGATCAGGATCCGCCGACTCTCGTCTCGTCCATCCCGCCTGATGGATCGGTGAATCAGACAATCGATCGTTTGAGTTTTCAGTTTGACGAGCGCCTGGATGAGCGTTCTGCCTCACAGTCTGTTTCAGTCATTCCGGATTTTGACCAGCCCCTGGACGTGCGAATTCGCGGTGATCGAATTGAAGTCATATTCCCAGGCCCGCTCCGATCGAATACGACTTATATCGTCACGCTCGATTCTGGACTTCGAGATGCGCATAACGTGGCTCTCACGCAGCCCATTACGGTAGCTTTTGGTACTGGTCCTTCGATAAACCGCGGTAAGCTAAGAGGCCGAGTGCTACTCTTTGCCAATGGTGCACCGGCTGTTTCGACCGACGTTTTTGCGTTCGCTATAGATTCTTCAGCGACAGATCAAGTCGGAACGACTCCCGTTTACCGAACCCAAACCGATATAGACGGATATTTTTCGCTTACATATCTACGCGAAGGTCCCTATCGCGTCATCGCTCTGAAAGACAGAAATCGGAACCGGAGCCTCGATCGAGGTGAGAAGTCCGCCGTTCCTCCGGTCGACGTTCTTGTAGCCGACTCCATGGGTCAAGCCGTAAGTCGAGCGTGGGTGTTGGCCACGATTGATACCGAACGTCCGCGAATCCAGGAAATCCGGGCTCTATCGATCCAGGAGTTACAACTGAGATTTTCAGAACCTGTTGTTTTGCAAGACACTGTGGCTGTGAACTGGCAACTGGCCGATTCAGCCTCGGCGGTACGCAGCAATATTCGCGGCATGTACTCCGGAGCCGACCCTCGAGAAGTCATTCTCAGACACGACCCGCTCATCAGAACGCCTCATCGTTTGACCGGCGAGGCGGCCATAGCGGATTCTACGGGGAATGCGATGGTTTCGGACACGCTCTACTTCGTCCCATCCAGCGAGCCACCCGATAGCACCAGTTCATTCCTCGGATTTCAACCAGACTCGCTGACCGCTGATGCTGTGGGGTATTTTAGATTGTGGCCTGAAATCCAGCCCTCCCTCTCGTTTTCAAAGCCACCGGCGGAGGACTGGATCATTGAGGTGCGAGATACGACCGGCGTCCGCGTCTCCCACCGGAGCGTCACACGGAACGGAGTCGAATTAATACTGACCGAGCCGGATTTTCGAATTCCAATGGAGATCTCTTTGACGGGACACGATACAACGCATTCTCGCATTTTCGTCCGAGTCGGCAATTCCAGCGTTGGCGAATTGAGCGGAATCGTAATGGCCGAAGGTGCCGTGTCTCCACTAATTCTGCAGCTTATCCGTGATGATGGGGGGGCGATGATGTACTCGACGCTGGCTGATTCGGAGGGAAATTTCCGCTTTTCTGGCTTACCGGGTCAAACAAAATATCTCGTTCGAGCATTTGTCGATCGAAATGGGGACCAAAAATGGAATCCGGGTCGCCTGAAACCTTACGTAGAGCCGGAGCCGATCGCGTGGAAAGCCGTTGAAGAAGCGGTTCGCGCCCGTTGGGATACAGTCATACCGGACACAGTGAGCGTAATCGTTGAGTAGGCTTAGTCATTTCCTCCCTCCCGTCTTGAATGCAGAGGCGATGCGCAAGGCGGATCGTCGCACTATAGAAGAGATCGGAATTCCCGGGTTTACGCTCATGGAGGTGGCTGGACGAGCAGTCGCGGAGGAGGCGATGTTCATGCTCGATGAAGAATACCAGGGGAAGACGATATGCCTGTGCGGAAAGGGGAATAATGGAGGTGATGGTTTCGTCGCTGCACGTGTTCTTCATCAAGCTGGAGTCGAGGTGGATGTTTGCTTGATCACGGACCCCGAAAGCCTGGTCGGCGACGCCAAAGCACATTTTGACCTGCTAAACCTGATTCGAGTCAAAGAAGAGGGCCTCCGGATCTTTCGGTTGGACGAATTCGAAACGGTGGACTCGCTTTCTGGTGGCGACCTGTACGTCGACGCTCTTCTCGGAACGGGTATTTCCAACGCGATTCGCGAACCGTTTGCCGGTGTCATCGACTGGCTTAATAAACAAAATGTACCGGTCCTGGCCGTTGACCTCCCCAGTGGCCTTGACGCCGATAACGGTCGTGTACTCGGCACAGCCGTCCGGGCCGACGTAACGGTATCAATGGCCGCGATAAAATCGGGGCTGGTCATAGGGGACGGTCCAGATTAT
>BTQE01000071.1:0-16387 GCA_036985715.1 Rhodothermia bacterium | reverse complement strand
AGCATCTGTTGCTGTTCTTCCGGCGAGAGATTGGCAAACTGTTTGGTGGCGTAGGCAGTGGCCACTTCTTCAACCTGTTGTCGATCTGTGCCCAGCTCCGGTCGATCCACTTTCAGCGCTTTGGCGACGTCCAGAACAATCTCCTGAAAAGGGACACCCGGATCGCTGCCCGTGATGTAGCGAAGACCGTACGCAATTTCCGAACTTCCGAGGTATCCGATTTCACGCTCGAACCGCTGGTTGAGCTCTGTCCTCAGTTCGTCAGTAGGGTCTTCCTCGAACGCTGTCACCAGGCGATCGATTTTGGAGTCGTCCGTCAAATTCAGATCGCTCTGAATAATACCGGCAAGAAATCGGTAGTCAGCCGGGGCAAGTACGGTTAGAAGATCTTGCATCGATTGTATGCGCGTGTGCGTGTCCGCATGCGCGCTTGTATGCATGGTACCTGCCCAGTCGTACGCTTTTCGTCTGATCAGGTTACGCTAGACTATTTCAGCGTCAGATCGTCAGTTTTCCTATGACGATTCGCCGTTTGCAGCCTTCCGTTCGCGAATGATGTTGCGAAAATAATCCAAAAAATCGTCTTTCCGATCATCCAGGTACCAATCGTACCAGCTTAAGAGGTTGTCCTGGCAGTAGGCATTGTTATTCCCCCGCTGGGTTCTCGAGATCTCATCTCCTCCAAGAATCATCGGTACACCAGGCGCAGAGAGAAGTGACTCTATCAGATTTCGTTTAAGCGCTTCACGCCCGTCGAGCACAGTTTTATCTGAGGTCGGGCCCTCGACTCCCTGATTCGAGCTGTAGTTGGGTACGTGACCATCCCGATTATTCTCCAGATTGGCAAGGTTGTGCTTTTTCTCATACGAGACGAGATCCTGTAGGGTAAATCCGTCGTGAGCAGTGACAAAATTGATCGATGAAGATGCGCTTGGCCTGAGCGACTCGAGTCCCTCCGAGGGTGTTGTTGAACCAAGGTCAGCGCTCCAATACTGGCGCGTTCGATCCCGAAATTCGTCGTCCCATTCGCGAAATGGCTTCGGGAAGCTCCCCGCTTGGTGTCCACCAGGACCCAGGTCCCACGGCTCAACAATCAGTTTCTTCTCGGAAAGAACTGAATCGCCCTGAAGGGTCCGAATCATAGGGGCCTGCATGTTCACCTTATGCGGATCACGCGCGAGCACCGTTGCCAGGTCGAATCGAAATCCATCGACATGCATCTCGTCGGTCCAGTATCTCAGACTGTCCAGGATGAGCCGCCGAACCTGTGGGTGGCTTGCGTCAAGCGTATTTCCCGTTCCAGTGTAATCTGCCAGTTTTCCGGGATGATCGGGTTTGGGTTTATAGTACGTGTGATTGTCAATTCCCCGGAAGGAGAGCGTTGGCCCAAGTGTGTCTCCTTCCGCCGTGTGGTTGAACACTACATCTATGAGTACCTCAAGGCCTGCTTGATGAAGCTTCTTCACCATCGACTTAAATTCGGAAACGGGATCGTCTGTGGCAGCATAGGACGGCTCCGGTGCGAAGTACGAGAGGGGAGAGTAGCCCCAATAATTCGTCAGTCCCGCATCCTCCAATCGTTTTTCACTGAACTTGGCGTGCACGGGCAGGAGCTCAACGGCCGTGATACCCAGGGATTTCAAATGATCGATGATCGGTTCGGATGCCAATCCTGCGAATGTCCCACGCTGTTCTGAAGGCACCTCTGGATGCCGAAACGAAATCCCGCGCACGTGGGTTTCATAGATGATGGTATCGCTCCAGGCAGTATTCGGGGGTTTATCCGACTCCCAGTCAAACGAAGCGTTTTCCACTCGACCCAACGGTGCAAAGCCTGCGCTATCCAGGTTCCTGTGAGCCTCATCATGCGCCAGCAGGCTTTCGTCCCACGCGGTCGCTCGCCCGATCGCCCTCGCGTATGGGTCCAACAATATCTTTTTCGGAGCGAAGCGATGCCCCCTGTCAGGGTCGAAGGGCCCATGAACCCGAAAACCATATAGCTGACCCGGCCCCCCACCCCCCACAAACCCATGCCAGACAGCTCCCGAGCGGCCAGGCAGGTCCATCGACTGCGCAGGATGTGGATCAGGCTCATCCGAAAAAAGGACAAGCTCAACACGCGTAGCATGTTCGGAATAGAGTGCAAAATTGACTCCCTGACCCTTCCAAGCGGATCCGAGCGGAGAAGGGTTTCCTGGAGAGATGTTCACGCCTGTTACGATTAGACAGAAAGGAAGCGGCGGCAAAATATAGGTAGCCGAGGGAAAGAATGGAGCCCGTCGTAGTTTGCCACGGCAGAACACAGGACCGCCACACCCCACAACACTCCAATAATGGCACTTCTTTCGAAAACTGATCTACGGACCTGGAAGTCCGGCAACTGGTTTGACTGCTATGGGAAACTCGGAGCTCACCCGACAGAAAGTGGCACGAGTTTTTGCGTCTGGGCACCCGGTGTCGACCGCGTCAGTGTAATCGGTGATTTTAATGATTGGGATGCCCATGCCAATCCACTGAAGAAGACGGGTCGAGGAAAAGCGACATTTTGGGAAGGGGAGATTCAGAGCGCGGAGCCGGGACACCGGTATAAATATCGAATCGAAACGAGAAAAACCAAGGTAGTTAAAGCCGATCCATTTGGGTTTTCCATGGAGCCCCCCCAGCCTGGAGGGAGCGGGATTCGAGGTCTTTCGTCGATTATCACCGATCTCTCCTACAATTGGCAGGACGATGCCTGGCTTTCCAAGAAAGAGCAATATCAAGCCCCCCACCCAGTCTCCATTTACGAAGTGCATTTAGGCTCATGGAGGCGGGCCGAGGATGGAACCCATCAGTCTTATCACGATCTCGCCGAGTCTCTGATCGAATACGTACTCGAGATGGGTTTTACGCATGTGGAGTTTCTCCCGTTGCTCGAGCACCCATTTTACGCGTCCTGGGGTTATCAGGCAGTGGGATATTACGCGCCCACCGAACGATATGGATCGCCAGCGAATTTCAAAGAGCTTATTGACCGGCTCCATCGAGCCGGTATCGGTGTCTACCTGGATTGGGTTCCGGCCCATTTCGCGACCGATCCACAGGGGCTGGAATACTTTACCGGGAAGCCCTTGTTCGAGTATGATGATCCGCTCATGCAGGTCCATCCGGACTGGGGAACTCACGTTTTCGATTTCGAGAAACCCGGAGTGCGCAATTTCCTGATCGCCAACGCTTTCTTTTGGCTGGACGAATATCACATTGATGGACTCCGCGTAGACGCCGTCGCATCCATGCTCTACCGAGATTACTCCAGAGAAAAGTGGTCGCGAAACAAGGAGGGAGGTCGTGTAAACCTTGAGGCGTGTCAGCTACTCAAGGACATCAATGACGCGGTGAAGGCGCGCTTTTCCGGAGCTGTGATCACCGCCGAAGAATCTACCGCCTGGCCGGGTGTCACGGCGCCGACGCAGAACGCAGGATTGGGTTTTGGCTCCAAGTGGAATATGGGCTGGATGAACGACACCCTTTCATTTATGCGAACCGATCCGGACGAACGCCCAGAACACTTCAAGGAACTGACTTTTCCTCTTATGTATGCTTTCTCTGAGGAGTATACGCTTCCACTCTCTCACGACGAAGTTGTCCATGGAAAAGGATCTCTGTGGGGAAAAATGCCGGGTGATGAAACTGAAAAGGCAGCCAATCTTCGTCTGATGCTTGCCCATCAGTTCGGACACCCGGGAAAGAAACTGTTGTTTATGGGCGCCGAGCTTGGACAAATACGCGAATGGAGTCACGATCGAGAACTTGACTGGGATCTGCTTTCTGAACCGTTACACGCCGGAATACAGACCTGGGTACGGTCCCTCAATACACTATATCGAGATCATTCGGCCCTTTGGAACGATTCACAGTCTGGATTCGAGTGGCTCGATATTTCCGACCCTAAAAGTGGAACCGCGAGCTATCTCCGGAAAAATGGCGAGTATCTTCTTGCATTCCTTCTCAATTTCTCGAAGCAGAAGCGAACGATAGCGGTCGGTGTGCCGGTTGAGGGGTCATGGATGGTTGAACTAAACAGCCAGTCCAGGGTGTTCGATGGGAGTGGCGACGGCCCGCGTGGTCAAATCCATGCAGAGCAAGGCAATCGGAACAATTATCCCGCATTCCTGGAATTGGTCGTGCCGGCATTAACTGCTATTGTTTGCCGCCCTTCACCCTAGCTGCCGCTAGCGCAATTAGGGGTCCAAGACGACGTCTATGAACACCGGGAAGTGGTCACTCACCAGGCTCCTGACTCCTCCCGGCCATCGATACATGGATGCTCCCGCTATATTCAGATCCACGGATGGCAATACATAATCCGTCCGCAATCCCCACTCCGCGGTATCATCATCGTCCAGATCGGGGAAAGCAGCAATCCCGATAGAATCAGCTCTAGGAATAATCCGTTCGTTGACAGCCGGGAGCGAGAAGAGAAGGGATCCTATAGGGTTGTCGACCGAGCCGCCTTCGTCGGGGTCAGCATTCAAGTCTCCCATGATGACAAACGATTCGCCCTCCGGCAAACCTCCACTGACCCCAGCGTCATCGACGATAAACGATCCATTCGTGATATACGCATTCCAGAACATGATCTCCGCTCGATTGCGAAGCTGGTTTCGCCTTTCAGGCCCATCGAAAGCGGGTGGAGTCGGATGGCTGGCCAGGACGTGAATCACTTTTCCGCCTTCAAGTCGGATCGGTACGTCCCAATGGCTCTTGGAGCTGAGGGGAAACTGATTCCATATCTCGTCATCATACCAGAACTCTCCCGTATCCGGATCCGTAGGCCGGTTTGCACCCGGAAGATCCTTCCATAGAAAGTGCTGAAACGTCCGCGCTTCGTCTACGAGGATCTCGTGTTCCTCTCTGACCAATAAGGCCATCGCATACTGACCGGGAAACGTCCCGAATCCCCAGTTGTCGTTTCCGTACGCTCGCCCCGCGTCCGTCTGAGGCGCCGGTGTACCGTCTTCAGCGGCCTCGTCTGGTTCCGGATAGCTGGTAACTGCTCTGCCGTCGTGGTTCAGATCGTAGCCGCTGGCCTGTCCGGTATTACTGGGCGCCATGAACGCCTGATATCGAATCCCCGGGAGTCCCTCGCCCTCGGAAACAGCAAAGAAATTCTTCGCAAGGCGTTGCCCATTTTGTCCCGGAACCGAGCCAGATACATATCCAGGAACTCCTTCCTGATCGTATGCGATCTCGTTGATGAGCAGGATATCGGGTTGAAGTTGCTGAATAATTCGAGCGGCCGCCTGAAGTCTGGGGTGATCCGCACGAAGCAGATCATCCGTCCGGATGTCCTCGACGTTGAACGTCATAATGCGAATGATTCCGGAAACCGTTTCTGGCTCGGAAACGGCACACCCAACGAGCGTGAAAGACAAGAGTAAGGCAGGAATGAATTTCATTCGATTGGCGCGTGGAACTACGGAATTCCGAGCAGCTTGTGTGTCTGAAGGCTCAGTTTCCACTGAGGATGCTTCAGGCAATACGCTGTTGCCGCGGCTGTATTTGCCACGACGTTCGGACCATCCATGGGTTGAAGAAAAAACTGGTCGAAACCCAGATCGGAGTATTGGATCGGTTCTGCCCGTTCCTGCGGATAGACCAATTTTAATTCGTCACCCGTACTAATCAGCAGATATGTATCAGCCTTCGGACTAACGCATATCCAATCAAGTCCTGTGGGAGGCTCTAGAGTTCCGTTGGTCTCGACGGCAATCTCAAACTGACGATCGTGGAGGGCGTCAACCAGCGGTGAATCCAATTGAAGGAGGGGTTCGCCGCCGGTGCAGACCACGAATCGCCCATCTTCGGCCCCCCAAACAGACATCACCTGGTCGGCCAACGCAGTTGCATCCGCGTATTTGCCTCCGCTGTCACCGTCTGTACCGAAGAAATCCGTGTCGCAAAACGAGCAAATGGCCTCCGACCGATCTTCCTCGCGTCCAGACCAGAGATTGCATCCAGAAAAACGAAGAAACACTGCCGGGCGACCGGTGTGATATCCTTCACCCTGGAGCGTGTAATAAATCTCTTTGACAGTGTAGCTCATTCTACAATTCAGACGGGCACCGATCATCTCGCGTCCAAAATACCGATTGGGGTACCCGAGTTCCTGATTTCTCAAGCCCTTCAAAACGATCGGTGGTAGTTTCCCGGGACACAGCGTCCAACCGCCACCTCCACCCGCCGCCAACTTAGAAATCATGCAGGTTCAAAATCACACGTTTCTCGTGACCGGAGCTGGATCTGGTCTCGGCGCAGCGACGGCCGAGCACCTTGGCACCCTCGGCGCGAACGTTCTTTTGGTCGATGTAAACGAAGAGGCCGTGGAGGCCAAGGCAGCGTCGATTGGCGAGAATGCCCGGTTTGCGAAAGCGGATGTCGCAAATGAGGCAGACGTAACTGCAGCCATCGATCAAGCGGTTTCTTCGTTCGGTTTTTTGCACGGAGTCATAAACTGCGCAGGCGTATTGATTGGTCGAAAAACCCTTAGCAGCCGCGGCGCGCACGATCTTGAAAGTTTTGAACGAATCGTGCGCGTCAATCTAATCGGATCGTTCAATGTGATCCGATTGGGCGCCGTCGCCATGGCCAAGAACGAGCCAAACGAGGAAGGAGAGAGGGGAGTCATTGTGAGCACGGCTTCGGTGGCAGCGTACGAAGGTCAGATTGGCCAGGCTGCGTATTCGGCCTCGAAGGGGGGGATCGTCGGAATGACGCTTCCGGTAGCCAGGGATCTCGCCTCCTCGGGCATTCGAGTGATGGCAATCGCTCCGGGAATCTTCCTCACGCCGATGGTGGACGGCATGTCTCAGGAGATTCAAGATTCTCTGGCCGCTCAGATTCCGTTTCCTTCCAGGCTCGGAAAACCGGAAGAGTTTGCTCAATTGGTTCAGCACATTATTGAGAATCCGATGTTAAACGGAGAAGTCATTAGACTGGATGGTGCCGTCCGAATGGGGCCTCGTTAGATCCGGCCTCGTTAGATTCGGCCGCGTTAGATGGGCCTCGTTAGGTCTGGCTGTGTTAGCTTGGTTAGCGATGTTTCGGAGTACGATAGCCATAGTCGCGGCCATCGGGTTCTCTTGCGCGGCCCTGGTACTGTACCGCTCACGAAAACCGAATCAACGTCCGGATCCATCGCTTCGTGTTCTCCCCGTATGGAGGGTGTACGTGGCTGAAGAGCCACGGCCCGAATCGCTGCCGGAAAACTGCCTTTTCGTTTGAGAAGGCACAGAAACCCGCATATCCGTGTCCTCTACCCACGCCGCTCGTCGTCAAGCCTCCGAACGGCAACTCCGGATGGGAGAAATGAAGCAGAGTCTCGTTCACGCTGATGCATCCTGCCTCTACTGACTGGGTGAGTTCTGAAACGAACGACTTACTCCGGGAGAAGATATAGACGGACAGGGGAGGAGCATGCCCGGTAATTCCCTCAATCAACTGATCGTTAGTCGCGAACGTGATGATCGGGAGAATCGGTCCAAAAATCTCGTCGTGCATCAGCCGTGCCGAATGATCCACCGCGCAGAGCAGTGTGGGTTCGATATATCGGTTCTCCAAATCATAAGTGCCACCGTACGCCACACGAGCCCCCGATTCTACGGCTTCGTCCAGCATCTTTATCAATCGAACGGTATGCGCGGTGCTGATAACTCGGCTGAGGTCTTTAGAGGGTGTATCAGCCGTCGTATTTTCCCCATATAGCGATTGGATCGAAAAAATCAGCTTCTGTATCAGCCGATCGGCAACCGATTCGTGAACCAATAGAAAGTCAGGAGCGATACAAGTCTGTCCACCGTTTGCAAACTTACCAAAGACAATCCTTTTTGCGGAGGAATCTAAATCAGCTGTTTCATCTACAATCGCGGGGGATTTACCTCCCAACTCAAGCGTCACTGACGCCAGATGTTCAGCCGCCGCAGCCATGACCTTCTTTCCAACGTCGGGGCTGCCTGTAAAAAAAATATGCCGGAATGGCAGTTGGAGAAGAGTCCGAGAGACGTCAATGCCGCCAGGACAAACTGCGACTTCATCTTCGGGAAACGTATCGACGATCAAACGCGTCAGGATATCCGTAGCTGCAGGCGTGTACTCAGATGGTTTCACAATGACGGGGCACCCGGCTGCAACTGCACTCACGATGGGTCCAAGCGTAAGTGTGAACGCATAATTCCAGGGTGAGATGATGAGACTCGGGCCCTTGGCTTCAAATCGAACATGCGAGGTGCTGCCAGCCAGCAGTCTCGGAGACTGAATCCTTCTTGGCTTCATCCATTGCCTGAGCTGTCTGGTGGCGTGCCGAATCTCGATAATCACTGGAGAGATTTCCGTGAGAAGAACTTCCTCGTAGGGTTTCCCAAAATCGTTATTCAGCGCCGCGCCGATCTCCTCTTGCATGGCAAGAAGATTGACTTCTAGAGTTCGAAGCCGTTCGATGCGTTCATTTGCGCCCCGAAGACGGAGTCCAGCGGCTGCGTCGGAGTGAAGTTCAAACAGATCTTGATATGAATTGGGAGAAGTCACTGATTCCTCGGAGCGGTGAATTTGACACATGGATAGTTGCCGTGGAAACGAAATATAACGTCTCAGGCCCATGAGCAAAGAAAATGTAGAAAAAGTTAGTCTTAGCTAAATTTTAATGATTGTGTGAAAACATGGTCGGTAAACGCTCGTTTCAGCGCACGTTCACCCATGAAGCCGTTCGTAATCCGCGAAACGGGGAAGACCTTTCCTTATGAGAAACCCAAAGACTGATCCGAGAGGCACTCGTCTGTCCCGCCGTGAGTGGCTACGAGCCGGCGGAGTCGCAGGACTCGCCGGCGTTGCCGGGATATCGTCACTTGCTGAACGTCCTCTCAAGCGCGCAGTCGATGCCGCTCGCCCGGCTAAAGGCGAAATACCTCACGCCGGTCCACCTACGGGGGCTATGCATACGGTTGGAACCGTAGATCACGCTCGAAACGGATTCGATCCGATGGGCCTGCTCCATGATTTCGACTACGGCACGGTCAGCCGATTGCCAGATGGGCAGCGATTGCGGGAGTACGAATTCATCGCCCGGGACCGCGAGATTGAAATCGCACCGGGAGTGTTTTTTCCAGCCTGGACCTACAACGAGCGGATTCCTGGACCAACGATTCGCTGCGTTGAAGGAGATCGAATTCGGGTCCGATTCGTAAACGCAGGAAGTCATCCCCATACGATTCATTTTCATGGCATTCATCAGGCAGCCATGGACGGCGTGCCGGGCATCGGAGCGGGAATCATCGAGACGGGTGACGCTACAGTCTACGAGTTTAATGCTCAGCCATTTGGCTGCCACTTCTACCACTGCCACACCCTTCCGCTCAAACGCCATATCCACAAGGGGCTCTACGGCGCGTTCATTATCGATCCCGATCCGGAGCGATACGAGGGGCAGGATCGTGAAGCGGCGAAAAGAAGGAACCACGAATACAAGGAATGCCAGGCCATAAACGAAATGGTCATGGTGATGAACGGTTTCGACACCAATTTCGATGGTGACAATGAGGTATATGCGGCCAATACAGTAGCGTTTGCGTACACGAATCCGGGAATTTCGATCAAGAGCACGGCTCCCCAACGACTCTATCTGGCAAACGCGACCGAATTCGATCCCCTCAATTCCTTTCACCTGCATGGGAATTTTTTCAATTACTATGATCACGGCACAACCTTAGAGCCCACGCTGAGAACAGTCGACACGATCATGCAATGCCAGGGTCAGCGGGGCATTCTCGAATTTTCTTATGAGGGCTTCGATCCGGGCTCGTTCATGTTTCACGCACATCAGAGTGAATTTGCCGAATTGGGCTGGATGGGATTTTTCGATGTGGACGGAGGTTCGCAGCAAATCGCGTAGTTGAAACTACGGTCGCTTCCTCGGCAGGAACCCTTCATCATGAATGAACCACAACATAATTCTGAGACGGGCCGCTTCGGTCCCATGAAGTTCGTTCAGCTGTTTCTGCCGCTCGTTCTTCTGGCAGCGGTGCTGGTTCTTTTCATCCAAGTGAATCCGATGGATAGCCTGACGGGCAATCAGCCGCCCGTTGAGAATTTGTCGTTTGAGCGCGTGATCTTGAACGGTGACGGTATCGTCATGCACGTTATCAACGCCGGTCCCGAGACCGTTACAATTGCGCAGGTGCAGGTAGATAAAGCGTACTGGTCGTTCAACATTACGCCTGCCAATGAGCTGCCGCGACTGGGACGTGCAATCATCACCATTCCTTATCACTGGGTAGAGGGAGAGGCCCACGAGCTTCGACTGTTGACCAGTTTGGGGGCTACGTTCGATCATACGATCGAGGTAGCCGTTGCCACGCCGAATTCCGATATCACCCGGTGGTTCCTTCTAGGTCTCGTAGGATTTTTTGTGGGTATAGTCCCTGTAGGAATTGGACTTATGTGGTTCCCCCTTCTTCATAGCATGAAGAAAAAGGCCCTCGACTTTGTGCTTGCCCTTACGGTGGGCCTTCTTGTCTTTCTGTTGTTCGATACGATTCTCGAAGGTGTAGAACTAGCCGGTGAAGTACCGGACGTTTTTAACGGACTTCCGCTTGTATTTCTGATCGGCTTTCTGAGTTACATGGTTCTCACCCTGGTTGGGAGGCGCCAGGGCGTGCGTGATCGCTCGACGCCGAAAGGGAGACTCTGGATCGCAACCGCTATCTCGGTTGGAATCGGGTTGCACAATCTTGGGGAAGGAATGGCCGTCGGGGCTTCTATCGCAGCCGGTGAAGCAGCTCTCGGAAGCTTTCTGGTCATCGGATTCGTGCTTCATAACGTAACGGAAGGTGTGGGAATCGGCGCTCCGATGGCCGCCGACAGACCAGGGATTGACAAGCTGATCACTCTCACAATTGTAGCGGGTGGACCGGCTATTCTCGGCACCTGGGTCGGAGGATTCTCGTACACCCCCTTCCTTGCCGTAGTATTCTTTTCGATCGGTGCCGGCGCAATTCTCCAGGTCATCGTCGAAGTGAGTCGTCTCCTGGGCGCAGGGGAAAAGGAATCGAACGCGTTGTCCTGGTCGAATATGACGGGCATGATGACTGGAATCGCCGTCATGTATCTTACGGCGCTCCTTGTCTAGTATGATCTCACGAAAGAAATCTCAAGGTGCAGAATGTATCTCATCGTCATCTAAAACGGCAGCGATTGGTTAGGAGCAGAGGTAAAGGTTCAAAGTTGGCGTAGGAAGAAAAGAGGATGTTGCCGGAAGCCACAAGGAGATTTTGCTTCATTGAATGGTCCGATATGTGCCCAAAAGACCAACATACGAACTGAATCAGGATATCAGGGTCATTCCATAAGAACCCGTTACGGAAAAATGGAATCGCAGCTGGGTCAGTTCGAGTCTACCTAACGCATCGCTAGCCATTCGAAACCCGGAAGAGTGAGCCAATGAGGAGCTTCAGATCACTCGACGCCCATGGTGATTCAGGCATGCCCGACGGAAGAACTTTCAGGCAAATGATTGCTCCAAGTTCGGTCGCGGTTGAACACGAGACGTAGACCTTGAATACCCCTTTCCAGCTTTGAAGCGATTAAAGTTGATGAAGCATTTGTGAGGAATTAATAAACGCTGATTCATTGGAATGTAACACCCGGACAATTCTTGTGAAGAGAGACCCTCTCTGTTTCATCAAGTAATTGAGGCCCTAATCCTCGTAAAAATTCTGAATTGCACGTACCCTGGCATATCAGTGACGAGCGATTCCTGGATTTTTTTTGGGAAAAATGAATAAATGAAAACAGCATTGACGGACCAAGCACACACTGAATTCGCCGTCGGCAAATATGAAGACGCCCTGCATGCGGAAGCACTGGAGGATTTGCAGATTGGCGAATTCGGATACAAGTATCGCATACTCGACGGTGTGGTGATGCCCCCGTACATCACTCCGGAACGATATAAAATGTCCAGGACCATTGCGAATAGACCAGGGGACATCTGCTTCACGGGTTTCCCAAAGTCTGGTTCTACGTGGTTATCATATGTTCTGCTAATGATCACTCGAGATGGAGAACTCCCAACAGACAAGACGCTCCGTAATTGCCTCCACTGGGTTGCAAGCTCGTTCACATACCCACGGAGCAGAGAGTATCTCGAGTCTCTACCGTCGCCGAGAATATTCAAAAGCCACATGCCGTATGATATGGCAGTGGGTGGCAGCCTCGTCGACAGTCCATGTAGACACATATACATCGCCAGGAATCCAAAGGACGTTGTAGTATCCTATTACTACTTCGAAAAGAGTAAGAGCTGGGCCGGGGGATACAACGGACCCTGGGACCACTGGCTAAAAATGTTTTTGGAGGGCAAAGTTCAACGCGGCGATTGGTTTGATCACGTGTTGAGCTGGTGGAATCGCCGTGATGCAGAGAACATTCTTTTCCTCAAGTATGAAGACCTGAAAAAAGATTTCGACACAGAGGTTCGGAAAATTGCACGATTCCTCGATTACCCGATGTCTTCTGAACTGCTAACGTCGATCAAAGAGAAAACGTCTTTCCACCATATGCAGGAAGATCATTTCAGCAATATGCATGAAATCGAAGAGCTTGGCGGATTCTTCCGTCGGGGGCAAGTTGGTTCGTGGCAGGAACAGTTCACATTCACCCAAAACGAATTCTTCGACGAGATCTACGAAACGCGCTTGAAGGGATCCGGCCTCAATTTCTATCTCGGCGAGTAGGACATCGGCGAGGTCCTGCACGGAAGGGCCTCGGAAATCAAGTGTTCACAAATTCATTGGCCTGTAATACTCATTCGGGGAAGAATTCTCCGATCAGCAACGCCAAGAAAAGCTCGGATTCTTGTTTGTGCATATCCGCTACCCTCACACGTATCCAGTAGAGCCAGCAAGACCGGCCAGGATGTCGGTCGAAACGCTTACAGTCGCCAGAATCGATTCTTCGCGTAGAGCGGGACTAATGCTGACTCAATTGCACGCCCCTTCAGCGCGATAGTATTTAACCGCAGGCCGAAAAGAGTAAATAAGTTCGTAATAGTTGATTTGTAGCCCGGGGCTGTTCATAGTTATCGTTGACAGAGTTGGTCGATCGATTAGTTTAAATGTTTTTTCGCGCACGAACAGTTCTTGATTTTTGCTTCTTTGAGCAAATTAGGGGACCAAGAACTACAATCTCTCGTAGATTCGATCTATTTCTCTTGAATCGTTTTGGAAAATAGCCCGCTTCCCTAGTGCTATCTCTCGATCTGGTTCGTGCTGCGGCTGAGACGCTCCGCGGCCGAGTCCAAAAAACGCCTGTCGAGTATTCTTCGGTACTCAGTAAGGTACTCGCCGTTCCTGTCTGGCTGAAGCTCGAGCAACTCCAGATTACGGGAAGTTTCAAGTATCGGGGTGCCCTCTTTGCAATGTCTCAGTTAAAAGCCGAGGGAGTGGAGCACATTTCGACGTGTTCTGCAGGAAATCATGGTTGGGCCGTAGCACGTGCCGCGCACGAACTCGGAATGTCGGCGACGATTTATGTCCCTTCCGGTGTAGATCAGACTAAATACAGAGCGATGGTGGATTTGGAGGCGGATGTCGTGGTGTCCGAGTCGGTCGGATACGACGACACCGAGCGATGGGCGCTCGAAGAGACTGAGCGTCGACAGTTACCGTTTCTCAGTGCGTATGACGATGAGCGCATCATGGCGGGAAACGGAGGAACGGTTGCTTTAGAAGTATTGGAGCAGGTTCCGGGCGCAAAAACGTTCGTGATGCCGGCGGGCGGAGGCGGTCACAGTGCCGGATTCGCTTTCACGGTGTCGCGGCTCCAGGAATCTTACCAATTCGTGCTCTGCCAGCACGTACAAGCTCCCGCCTTCAAGTTATCGATGGAGAAAGGGTACGCCGTAACCGAGCTCCCGGGAATAGAAACCTTGGCGAGCGGTATCGAAGGTGGCTTCGGTGTAAAGACGTTTGAGATTCTGAGGCATCTCAAACCGCACGTCGCTCTGGTCTCGGAGGACGAAATACGTGAGGCGATGATCTGGATGTATGACCATCATCAGCACATTATCGAGGGATCCTCCGCAGTTGCTGTGGCTGCCTGTCTGAAGAATGACCTGTCGGTGGCCTCGAATAACGCGGAAGCTACGAATACCAGGGAAGCTACGGATAGCAGATCCCTCGACGGACCCGTTGTCGTGTTCATCTCCGGAAGAAACGTGAGCCTGGATACCCTACGGGATGTCTTTTGCGACTGACTACAGGTTAAAACAGGCCACTCTGGTCTCGGTCATCGCTTCCAAGGCAAAGCGAATCCCTTCCCGTCCGACTCCGCTCGAACGGACGCCGCCAAAGGGCATGCTGTCGAGGCGATAGTCAGTCGAATCGTTCACGATTACAGCTCCAACGTCCAGGTTTTCGACGGCATAAAAGGCATCTCGAAGCGATTCCGTAAAGATGGCCGCGTGCAACCCAAGGTCTACTGCGTTTGCCCGATCAACAACAGCGGACAGTTCTTCAAACTCGAAGAGAGACGCAACCGGACCGTAGATCTCATCGCACTCCAACTTGGATCCAGAGGGGACATTTTCGAGCAGCGTCGGCTCGAAGACGGCGCCCTTTCGAACGCCGCCAGTGAGGATAGACGCTCCTCCGGTAACAGCTTCACTGACCCACTCCTCAACTCGCTCCGCATCGCGCAGTCGAATCATCTGACAGACGTCAACGGACTCATCCATCGAATGCCCGGCCTTGAGACGCCCCGTAGCTTCAACCAGCATGTTTGAAAACGATGCGTAGATCTCTCTGTGAATGAAAATTCTCTGGACGCCGAGACAGTTCTGTCCCGCCTGGGCGAACGCCCCGGCGATAATCGCCGTGCAGGCGTTCTCGAGATCGGCGTCCGGCATGACAATCACCGGGCTGTTGGCTCCGAGTTCCAGGAGCAGCTTTTTGATTCCGGCTGTTTTGGTGATCTGCTGACCCGTAGCCACCCCGCCGGTAAACGCAACCAGTCGAACGCGAGCATCTCGAACAAGCGAGTCTCCGATTTCCGATCCGTGACCCGTTACCACGTTCAGCCTGCCTGGGGGTAGGCCGGCTGCAGTGAAATCTTCCGCCATTCGAAGAATCGAAAGCGGAGTAGACGAATCGGGTTTAACGACGACGGAATTTCCAGCGGCAATCGCCGGCCCGATTTTGTGCGCCGTAACCGCCATCGGATCATTGAATGGCATGATCGCGGCGACGATGCCCACCGGCCTCCGGGTATAATATCCCTTCCGATTCTCTGATCCAGGACGGATATCAAAGGGGAGTGTCTCTCCCGCAATACGACGGGACTCACCAGCTGCCAGACGAAGAATCGTTGCCGCGCGCGGCGGCTCATGACGGGCTTCCGAAATCGTTTTGCTCCCTTCGCGGGCAATTGTTTCGGCATATTCATCGGCGGCAGCGTCGATCCGGGCCGCCGTCTCCATGAGCACGTTGTATCGCTTATGCGCCGGAAAGGCCTGGAGCGAAGCGGTCTCTGCGGACGAAATCGCCGCAGAGACCATTTCCTCCGTTCCGCGGACTACCGTAGCCACCAGTTCGTTATCGAATGCGTTTCGCACTTCGATCCGATCCGGACCGGCCTGCCATTCGCCACCGACTAGAATGCCCCAGTTTCTGACGTCTGCCATATTACCCGTCCTTTCTAACGACTCGATACCGGTGAAGAGGATTCGTCAGGCTTCGGAAGATCTTTGCGCGGAAGTTTTTCGTCTCTTTCCGCCGTGTGATACGTGAACGAGGCAATGATCGTTGCCGCCTGCATGAGGTCTTCGGGAATCGTGTGATCATACACATCCATGTTGGAGTGGTGTGTTTTCGAGCTGTACGCGATGGGCTCCTGAATGAACTGGAAGCCGGGTAATCCGACCGCGTCGAACGCGAGGTGATCGGTACCACCCGTGTTGTCCGGTGTCAGTGTAGCCGCTCCCAAATCGTTGAATGGTGCCAACCAGGATCTGAAAATAGGAGAGACGCTTTCGTTCCCCTGCAGGTACACGCCTCGCACCTTTCCCGTACCGTTGTCCATATTGTAGTACGCCGAGAACGTTTTGTGCTCCGGTAGAATCTTGGACGGTGGTTGACCGCGTCCTGCGGATTCAGCAAAATGCTGACTCACATACGCGCGAGATCCATTCAATCCCTGTTCTTCACCGGTCCATAGAGCGATACGAATGGTTCGCCGGGGGCTAACTCCCTTCTGCTCGTAAACAGACTTCAAAATCCGCATGACCTCGACCATTACAGCTGATCCAGCGGCATTATCAGTGGCGCCTGTTCCCGCGTGCCACGAGTCGAAGTGCGCGCCC
>BTQE01000070.1:0-16572 GCA_036985715.1 Rhodothermia bacterium | reverse complement strand
CTAGCCTACTTAAATAGCCACGGATAGGCTATGTAACCCGAATGGGAACGGACGGCTTGTCTAGGTCTCGACTTTTGGGGTAGTTCTAGGGAGATGATTAAGCGCACGGGGCTTGTCTGCGAACAAGGAGTATTTGTTCTTTCAGGTATCTCTCGCTGTGTGACACCCAGATAGAATCTGATTCATCCGAGGGTGGTCCTTTACCAGGTTAGCGAGATTCAATCTGGTTGATGATCTGCTCCCCAAAAAGTGTACACAGAACTGGCACCAGGTGCGCCCACTACCTCGGCAACCGCATCTCCATGTCCGCCACAACGTAGGCCATAACAGCCATCGCGGCCACGCTGAGTCCCATTTCGCGGGGATCAAGTTTATCCATCGTGTCCGCCGGCGTGTGGTGATACCAGAAATACTCCGTTCTATCGACGCTGAGACCCATACCGGGCATGCCTTCGCGCATCATGGGCCCGATGTCTGCACCGCCGCCGCCTTTGGTGAGGGTTCCTGACTCGATTCGGTCCAGTAGATGCCCGATCTCCTTAAGCAGGTCAAAGGCTGCGTCGGATCCAGAGAAACCAAATCCGCTGGGTTTAAAAACACCACTATCCGATTCAATACCAAGAATATGATTTTCTACCTGATCCAGGTAAGCATCTCGGTAGGCGTTTCCTCCGCGTAATCCGTTTTCTTCATTGGTCCAGCCTACTACACGGACCGTCCGACGGGGTCGAAGGCCGAGTTCCTTCATGAGCCTGAGCGCTTCCCAGGCTGCGACCACTCCGCCACCATCGTCCATGGCGCCAACGCCGACGTCCCACGAGTCGGTGTGCCCACCGAGCACAACGACCTCTTCGGGAAACTCTGATCCGACGATCTCCCCAATCGCATTCCTTGACATGGCGTCCGGAAGCGTGACGTCGTCCATATTTAGCCGCACCAGTATTTTTTGACCTCTATCCTGCATGCGCTGCATCATGGACGCATCTTCGATCGTTACCGCGGCGTGTGGAATTTTGGGCACGTCATCTTCGTACGATGAGGTTCCCGTGTGAGGTGTATACATGGAAACCGGTCCGACAGATCGAATCAAGCTGGCCACGGCGCCCACCTGAGCTGCACGAACCGCCCCGGAGCGACGAAATGTCGTGTCATAACCTTTCCACTCGGCGTTGTTGTACAGGATGATTTTCCCTGCTGCTTTATCTGCATTCGCGGTCAGATCGTCGTACGAATTGACGACCATGACTTCGGCGGCTATTCCCGTGGCTGAGGTGCCAATTGAACCGCCGAGCCCCAAAATTCGAAGATCGGCCACTCTGGGTTCAAGCATCGTAAGAGTTTCTTCACCTCGTACCCAGCGCGGAACCATGACGTCTTCGCCTCTCACGTTCTCGAGACCATCCCCGCGCATTTCTTCCAGCATCCAGTCAATAGCGTCTTCGAGAGCCTTCGAACCACTGAGTCTCGGTCCAAAGGTATCGGTCATAAACGCCAACCGCTCATACGCGAAGCTATCCGCAAGAGCGGCGTCGATCAGTCGATCAGCATCCGCTCGATACTGCTCGATAAATGATGCAGGTTCCGCTGCCTGAGCGAAGGCTAGTGAGGGAAAAAGCACGGTAGCAAAAAGAACCGGAAGGCGGCGCATGGAAGATCGAGGTGTTTAAAGTTCATATGGGAGATGGAATCTACGTCGCCCGAATCCCTGAGTCGAGTACAAGTGACCTGAAATGCGACCCGAGCACGCCTCTGCTTAATCTGTCAGGACCTCTATATTCGGCACTGGATGACATTATCACGATTGGTCTGTCGAATTTGAGAACCCCGGAAACACCCATCGCTGCTCTTCGCAATATCGGCCCGAAATCCGCCGGGTTGCTTGCCGAAATCGGCGTAAACACACTTTCTGACCTTGAAGAAATGGGGGCGGTATTCGCTTATCGTGTCCTGAAACACCGATTCGCTCACGTATCCATACTCATGTTATACGCTCTCGAGGCGACAATTCGAGATGTTCACTGGCTCAGTCTTACAGAAGAAGACAAGAACGGCCTGCGTGCTGCTGCCGAAGCAGAACTGCAAATCGACTAAGAATGTTTGAAAATTAGTCGGAATGATGACCTACACGGAGACATAATGCGGCTTTTGATCTTTTTCGGATTGATTCTGGGTCTGTCGCTCGACACACAGGCGCAAATCAAGCCGGGTCTTTCGGTACAAATTTATCCGGCGGGACAGATTGTTCAGGCGAGTGCTCGGGTCTGGAGCAACGAGCGAAGCGAAGCCACGATCTTTGCGGGTATCAACCGGGCCAGACGGCAGGATTTTGGAAAAAAGGACAACGAAGAAGGTCTTGGTGGTGGAATCGGTATCGATATCATGCGATTGACGGGAACGCGACCACGCGGATTGTATTTAGGCGGCAAGCTCGATTTGTGGTATTTGAACATTGACTGGCGCCAAGTTGAAAATCCGTGCCCGAAGGGCGCCCAGTGTCTTGCCCCCGTGATTTTGCGTACAGGTGAAACCCGGATCTTTGTTGTCCAACCCACGGTAATCGCGGGCTATCGGCTGCTACCCGTGGGAAACTCGGTGACGGTAGACTTCAGTATCGCCCTGGGCGTCGAGATCAACGCATACACAGACGGGGATCGCGTCGGCGAAGGCGTGATTCTTTTGGGTGGCCTCGCTCTTGGATTCTGAAGATGGATTCTAACGCGCGCGCCATCCATATACGGGACCGTTATTGAAGAATCCCAGGGACGCCACGACCCCGTCCTTCTTGAATACCTTCCCGTCTTTCATGACGAACTGAATGTCTCGGAGCGCATTGATGTCGTCCAGAGGGTTCTCTGATGTCGCAATAACGTCAGCGGCAAATCCCACTTTGATCGGACCGCGTTCGTTTTCGGTTTCGCTGATCCGGTATCCGTTTATGGTCATGGCCCTGAGGATGTCCGGAGCCGGTATCCCGGCTTCCTCCCAAGTTTTTATGAACTCGATGGTGAGTTCCCCGCGATTCAGACCCGGAATGTAGTAGTCGGCATCGGTCGAATAGACAAGCGGGACCCCCTGATCAAAGGCATCCTTGAGCATGGCTTTGCGCCGCTCCCACCGCTCGTCACTTACTCTTCGAGCCCAGTCCGCCTTAGGCGTTTCCGTTCCTGCCCGAAATATGCCTTTCTCAGCCATCATTTTGTGGAGTTCGGGATCCAGGGCATTGTCATGTTCGAGAGACCACAAACCTGCCATTATCGCGCGCCGTGCTCCCTCTTTGGTCTGAACGTGACCAGCGACCTTTTGACCAGCGTTTGCCGCTTCGCTCACAAACAGCTTGAGTTGATCTACCGTATATGGATAGTCCTGGCAATCCACACACACCTTAATGACTTTCGCACCGTAATGGATATTCCGCCGGATAGCTTTTACTATTTCGTCGTCGGTGTCGGCATTCATGTATTCGGGATACACGGTGTCTTCGCGCTCCGGGATCTCGTGAAACTGGCCACCGAAGGCGCCGATTATGATACCCGAATTAATTATTGTGGGGCCAGGTACCCAGCCCATCTCTATAGCCCGTCGCAGTGCTGTGTCTGCGTAAAGACCGTTGTTACCCAAATCCCGTACAATCGTGAAACCTGACGCCAGCTTCTGAAAGCCAGTCGAGAAGGATTGGATGGCCCTGAGCGGCGTGGAGTCCATGATTACGGTGAAGTAATAGGCCCAGCTCTCGGGATCCTCTTTGTAAGTAATACCAAGGTGATCGTGGGCATCCACGAGTCCCGGCAAGACCCACTGATCCGAAAGGTCGATGACCGCTGCGTCGCTCGGAATATCCACCTCGGATCCAACTGCGAGAATTTGACTTGATCCGTTGTTCGGATTGTGTTCGACAAGAATGATCTGATTCGTCGACGCTGTACCCGATTCAGGATCGATTAAGTGACCTGCGAGGATGGCCGATTTCTGCCCGAACAGAGGAATCGACGTGAATACGGCCAAGACTAGAATGGAGGAAAATCGTCTAATGCGGTTCATGTTTAGCTCCTTTTGGTGGGATGTGGAACGTATAAAGGAAGTTACTATTGATCCGATAACGAATCGTCGATTAACCGGGCAGCGATTCGTCCAAAATGGGCTTCGGTGACGATACCAACCAACTGTTCGCCTCGAACGACCGGAAGCGCCCCGACTCCGTTTTCTCGCATTTTTTTTATCGCCTCCTTCGTGGGAGTTTGGGGCGTGATTGAGATCGGGTCCGGAATCATGATGTCTTTTACAGGACGGTCAGCCCGTTCTCTGGCTACCTGTTGAGCGGCCATGAACCGGAGAATCATTCGGTGCGTGACCATTCCGACAAGCCGGTGTTGCGCGTCTTCGACCAATACATGTCGAATCTTTCGCCAATCCATAAGCACGGCTACAAAATCGATCAGTTCATCTTCGTGTACCGTGAACAGATCCGTCGACATAAAGTGCTCAACCCGCGTGGACGGGACTCTGGAAAGAGATTCATCGGCTTTGTGCGCGAGCGCCCACGTATGGCCAGGCTTCTTGGCCAACTGATTCGTCAGCATGTTGAGGACTATTGTGTCGAGCCGCTCCGCTCGAGTACTCCCCTCCTCTTTCATGAGCGCCAGAGATTCCAACTGCCATTGAGATCCCGTCATTCGCGAAGACACTCGCTCTTCAAGAAGACCCAAATATGTGTCGATGTCTGACGAATCGATGTCTGCACCTTCCAATCCCTCTCTGCAAATCGGAATCAGTTCTTTCGTTATCAGTTGTCCAATCGGCCAACGTTTGCCGTCGATCCACTGTATTTCTGAGGCCATTCCCTGTCGGGCTACGGTCACGAAGTTGTCTTTTGCCGCATCAAATGGTAAAAGTGGTCTGATGTCGTCGTACCTGTGGGCAATACCGAGTACCAATCCGAACCAGAACGAAGCATTGGCTATCTCATCTATCACGCTTGGGCCAGCGGGCAAAATCCTATTTTCGATTCTCAGGTGCGGCTTACCATCCGTGATTCCGTAACACGCTCTGTTCCAACGATATACGGTACCATTATGCAATCGAAGTGCCGCCAGCTTCGGTACGCCACCCTCACGCAAAACTTCAAATGCGTCGTCAAAAACGTTGCTGATAATGACCCGGAAGCGAGCGATATCCTCCTTGTAAAGTTCCGTCACCGACGAGTCAACCCACTCTGAGCCGAAATGGACCCTCGGGCTCATGTCCCGCAGATAAAGATTACTGCTTCGAGTATCGACGGCCTGCTGAAAGAGCGCGATCCGGGTTTCTCGCCAGAGGCGTTTACCGAAAAGAATAGGCGAATTGGTCGCTGATGACAACACCGGCGCGGCGATCAGCTGAGCAATGTTGTAGAAGTGGGCGAACTCGTCGGGAGTGACCTGAAAATGGGTTTGGAAGCTGGTGTTGCAACCCTCCATCATGATGTTTTCGTGCTGGAAGAAAAGCTCATCTACCCCTCGTATCTGGTATTGGGCCGTGCCTCCCATCAGCTCCATGAAGGCATCGTTCAGCGCGAAATAGCGCGCGTGTGGAGCCATATTTTCGATTCTAAGATCGTATTCGTGGATGGTCGGTAAAATACCCACCATGACGACGTGGGCCCTGTCCTCCGCCGCTAAATCCCTAACATCGCTCAGCACTTCTTCTATCTGATTCTGGAGCTGGGACAGACACTGTCCTTCAAAGACGCATGGGTCGAGATTGAATTCGAGATTGAACCGCGTTAATTCGCTGACAAGTCGTGGATCCTGATTTCGCTCCAATACCTCCTCGGCGAGAGGGGCTGGCTGGTATCGATCGTCGACAAGAAAAAGCTCTTGTTCAGCACCTATTCTCCGAATGCCTGTCTCAAACATACCCTCCTGGAGCATGTGCTCCATTGCCCGCACGTCATTTATGACCTGGCGAGTGAATCGGCGCATGGCACCGGGGTCTTGTTTATGTCGAACGTCTTGTTCTCCCATGATGTCGACTGCGTTGTTGCCGATCCGGTGCCTGAGACTAGCAGGTGGATATTCACTCACTGTAGAGCCAAAATCGTCTTTTAGCGTGTAATCAGCAAGCCCCTATCGAAACCTGTAACCGAGGGCCTCGTTTCGATGCCACGGATTTGATCAATCTTCTGATTATGCTATTCCCCTGGTCTACATCCTGGCAATTTCTGACCAGAACTGGAGTCTTATTGACGATCCTCTTGGCATCAGGGATTGCTGCACCCAGTGCTCCATTCATCGCTCCAAGCAACGCTCAGGATCGCCGCAACGAAGTGCAGGATTCCCTGGTTGAGCAACTCTTGATCCGGGGACTGACGCGGTTGTACCTCGAAGATTTTGAGGGTGCGGTCTCGGTGTTTGATGAGGCACTGAAACTTCGACCATACGACTCCGCTTTGCTTTCATCGATGGTGAAAGCGCAAATGGGTCTGGGCGATTTCTCTTCAGCCAGGTTTTTTATTGGGCAGGCCATCGACAATGACAGCAGAAATGCATCCGTTTGGGACTTGGCGGCCGAACTGAGTGTTACCACAGGAGATTTCCCGGAACTGCTCCACGCTCGTCAGCAGCTCTCGCAATTGCGGAAAAAGAATGCCTCGGCGCATCTGGATCTGATCCGACTGCTCTCCAGGCTTGAACGCTTCGACGATGCCCTCAAGGCCACTTCGGTTGCTTTGAACCAGGTTGGCAACGACCCGCGCATCCTGTTAGAACGCGTTACCGTACTTGAAAAACTTGGACGCATTGCCGAAATGGACCGTACGCTAATCCGACTATCAGAATTGGAGCCTTCGGTGATTCTGCACCGTGAAAGGCTAGGTGCCTCGTACATTCGCCAGAGCAAGTGGGAGAAGGCCGAGTCTACCTTCCGTTCTATTTTGGCTCTCGAACCCGACCATTTGGAAGCGGGGACGTCTCTTTCCGTCGTATTGAATCATTTGGGTCGGTCGGGCGAAGGACGGACCATTCTCGCCGAGATTAATTCGATGAATCAAACTGTCGTCGAGGCACCGGAAAATCGTGTAGACCTTTCGACATCTGATGGTCTTGCTGCGGCGTCGGACGATCAACTTAGAGCTTGGCTTACCGAGCATCCGACACACAAAAAGGTGTTACAGGAACTGGCAGAGAGGCTTGTGGCTCAAGGGGATGCTCTTCAGGCGGCTGATCTTTATGCAAGAATTGTTGCCAACAGTCCTCGTGAAATCGAGATCTGGGTTGCCGCCATCGACGCATACTTGGAAGGTGGTAATAATGAGCGCGCTCTCGAAACAGCCAGGAGAGGTCTCGCGCTTTTCCCCGGGTATGTTCCGCTACGTATTGGGCAGACACAAGCCTGGGTCGGGGCGGGCCAGACAGAATCTGCGCTTGGTGCTATTCAAAAACTGCTGAATCAGGTTACGGACCCTGATCAGAAAGCCGTCCTAAACGCCCTCTTGGAACAAATTGAGTCCATGTAGAACAGCGTGGCGAGCGGAAAAATCTTCCGGTTCATGGGTGTCTGTGGTGGAATTTTCCCGTGAGACCGCCTGTTTTTTCAGTATATCTCGTAGTTGGTTCTTGGAACGATTTCGTTCCATTTCGGGTTTGGACCCGGCAATCATAAATCGCGGAGGATGGACCCGGATGCCCGGTAGCAGTTGGATATTCTCAAGCAAAGGAACGAGCGTCGTCTCACTCTTCATCGGCGTTCTTTTTTCGGCTTGTGGATCTATTCGACCCACGACTACTGTCCTGTCCGAGCGTCCAGAGGGCTTTCCTGATCACTCGGTCGAAGAGATTCTCAGCAAACTTCCCGCTAGCCCCGACGCATTTGACGAACTGTACGCTGAAACGGCCGTAGCCGTCTCCTCACCCGATGAAAAAGGACGTTTTTCAACTAAAATCACCTATCGGAGGGACGATTCCCTCCTAATCAGGGTTCGATTTCCACTTGGAATCGAGGGTGCGAGAGTACTCGTGACCCGCGATAGTGCATGGGTCTATGACCGAATTCACGAGGAAGTCCTTGCGGGTACCCACGAGGAGATCGCTGCGGTACTGCCGAGTGCGATTTTCGGAACGAATTTCATCGATGATACAATGGACTTTATTCAACCAGACCCGTCAATCGCCTGGATTCTATCATCTGATTCGCTTCGATATCACTTGGTGTCACCCGATTCGACACTTCGGATAGATATCGATCCCGTTCTCTGGAGAATCGTCCATATCGAGCAAAAGAGTACCGAAGGCACGGTTCTTGAACAGCGCTGGTACACGAATTTCAGGACTATTAACGAGCAACTGTTGCCGCTTCGCATGATTATATCACGGCCGGAAGAGGATACGCGCCTCAGCATGGTTCTTCGAAAAATCGATACCACACCCGGGCCGCTGTCTTTCGATCTGGGACTGAAGTCCGATACGCGGCGCATCTTCATCAGAGAATAATGAACCGGACATCGTTTGCCCTCCGCAGCTCTCTCCTAGGTGGACTTCTTCTGTCCGTAATGGCGTCGAGTTCTTCTTTCGCTCAGGACGCAGGAGATCGCCAAACTACAGAGGCGCGACTGGCTACGCTACGGGACGAAATTCGATCAGAAGAAGCTCGATTGGCCGCGGCAGATCGAAGTGAAACCGCATCAAGGAATAAGGTCAATTCGCTTGGACGCCAGATCGAAATCCGTGAGGAACTCGTCACGACGTATGAAAGGCGCCTCGGGACGATGACAGAAGAACGCGATTCGTTGTTCAGTTCAATAACCACATTAGAGACAGAGCTCGAACGGCTGAAAAACGATTATCGAACCCGGGCAAAGAACGCGTATCAATACGGTCGACTCCATGACGTAGCCCTCATTCTGTCTGCGTCGTCTATCAATGAAATGCTGGTCCGGATTCAGTACCTGAACAGATTCAGCAACACGCGACAATCGAGACTTGAAAACATCAGTTCGACGGCCGAACTCCTCATCGAACGGCAAACACAACTTCAGCGTTTTCTGGTTCGAAACGAGGTGCTTCTGTCAGATACGCAGCAAGAACAAAAAGACCTCGCCAAACTGAAGAAAAAAAGAGAAGTCGAAATAGACCGCATCCGAAGTCAACGGGTCGACCTCACGAAATCCATCACTGAAAAACGTTCGTCAGCAGATCAGCTGAATGCTCGCATCAGGGTACTGATTGCTGATGAGACATCGAGACGTGAACTCACGGGTACAGAAGCGTCGAAAGCTCTTCACAGTGCAGAGTCGAATACATTTAGTGCTCAAAAAGGCCGCTTACTCTGGCCCGTATCCGGGACGATTGAGGAGCCGTTTGGAGAGGTCATCAATCCCGACCACGGCACTCGCACCAACAATCTGCAGGTGTTGATTGCAGCAGAGGCTTCTTCGGAAGTCAAAGCAGTATCGTCGGGACGCGTGAGTACCATCGACGTGATGCCTGAATACGGTCGTTTTATGCTCATTGAGCATGGGAATTACGTGACGTTCTACGGAAATCTTTCCCTGTTATACGCGTCGCCTGGAGATACGGTCGTACCGGGGCAGATCATCGGTCGCTCGGGTACGGACGCCGAGCCTAAGGGCCAGACGATCTTCTTTGGGATCTTTGATAATGGAAAGGCGGTCGACCCCGAGCGTTGGCTGAAATCTCAGTAAGAGTTACCCGGCGCGCAACTGATTTTTACTCGTTTCCCCCTTAGGGCTGATCCGCTTGCATCGCCTCAGGTCGGGTTGTAGCTTCGTTTTATGGCCGGGAAAAAACTTATAAACGAAGCATTCATACTTGATGCCGCGGCGACCGGAGAGACTTCGATCACCGTTCCGAGAGACGCGATCCTCTCCCCCCTCGCACGTGATACAGCACGTGAGCGGGGAATTACGATTCTCTTTGGGGACGTGCCGAGTTCATTGGCAACCACAACGCCTGCCGCGGCGGCCCATGTCATCGCGATTGGTAGTGATCACAGCGGATTCCACTACAAGGAATCCCTGACTCCATTTCTGAAAGAGCTGGATTGGAAAGTTGTGGACGTTGGAACAGACTCGCACCGGAGCTGCGACTACCCTGACTTTGCGTATGCTGTTGGAAAAATGGTTGCAGAGGGACGTGCCGGAGTTGGGCTTATGATTGACGGTGTCGGCGTTGGTTCGGCAATAGTCTGCAATAAGATTCGCGGAGTCCGAGCGGCGTGCGCGTACAACGAATTTGCTTCCTGGAATGCCCGTGCCCACAACAATGCCAACGTTCTGACGCTTGGAAGTCGCTCAATGGGAATCGAAGTCTGCAAGCGAATCATTTCCACTTTTCTGGAGACGGACTACGAAGGCGGCCGTCACGAGCGGCGCCTCCGCAAAATACAGGATGTCGAGGATCGGTATTCCAAGTAGGGCTTCTCAGTGGGGCTCTGGATCGACTTGCTGGTTTTCATCCCGTCTGCATGGCACCCACATGCGAAGTCCTGTATTTTCGATTGCTTTAGAAAATTCGTGCATTGCACGGCAGATGATTTGAATCATGGCAACACCGGAATATGATGTAGTCGTCGTCGGAACGGGTCCTGGAGGATACGAGACGGCGATTCGAGCCACCCAACTTGGCCTCAAAACAGCAGTTGTTGAAAAGAATAAGCTCGGGGGCGTTTGCCTGAATATCGGGTGTATTCCCACTAAGGCTCTGTTGAAAAGTGCTGAAATGATGGAATACGCTCGACATTTTGAATCATACGGCCTGAACGTCGACGGAGAAGTGACAGTTGACTTTGGAAAAGTGATTGATCGAAGTCGCGGCGTCGCCGACAAGATGAATAAAGGCGTTCAATACCTGATGGGTAAGAACAAAATCGATGTGTTGTTCGGGCATGCCACGATTGCCGGAGGCGGAAAGATCGACGTCAAGCCCTCGACAGACATGGACGGCAATGAGATCGGGGAGGCTGTGTCCGTTCAGGCAAAACACATCATTCTGGCTACCGGCGCTCGGCCGATAGAACTTCCCTCCCTACCTATTGATGGGAAGAAAATCATTTCGTCAACTGAAGCGCTCCTTCAAAAGGATCAACCCAAAAGACTGGTTATCTGTGGGGCAGGAGCCATCGGCGTTGAGTTTGCTTATTTCTACCACAACATGGGTACGAAAGTGACCCTGGTAGAGCTTATGGATCGCATTGTACCCGTTGAGGACAAAGACGTGTCTAAAGAATTGGCGCGCTGGTTCAAAAAGATGGGTATTAAAATCATGACAGGTTCGTCCGTAGAAAAAGTAGATACGGGATCCAAAACCGTGAAAGTCCACGTAAAAACGAAGCAGGGAGAAGAGATCATCTATGCCGACCAGGTCCTTTCAGCCGTGGGTGTAGTCGGAAACGTCGAGGATCTCGGCCTTGAAAAAGCGGGTGTGAAAACTGATCGTGGAGCCATTGTCGTTGACGAATTCAACAGGACCAACATCTCAGGCATCTATGCTATCGGTGATGTCGCAGGACCACCGTGGCTTGCCCACAAAGCTAGCCATGAAGGTATGCTTTGTGTCGAGAAAATCGCTGGCAAGGATATAAACGCGATGGACAAGAAAAACATACCTGGCTGCACGTATTGCCAACCTCAGATCGCGTCGGTTGGATATACCGAAGAAGCTGCAAAAGAGGCCGGGTATGAGATCAGCGTGGGAAAATTTCCGTTTTCCGCGTCTGGTAAAGCCTCCGCTGCGGGACATTCAGAGGGATTCGTGAAAGTGATCTATGATAAGAAGTACGGCGAATTGCTTGGCTGCCACATTATTGGTTATGATGCCACGGAGCTGATTGCAGAGGTCGTGACAGCACGTACGCTCGAGACCACGGCTCACGAAATCATGCAGGCCATCCACCCGCACCCGACCCTCTCAGAAGCTGTGATGGAAGCGACCCGAGCCGCATTAGGCCAGTCTATCAATATTTAACGGGTCTCTCAGCGCACGACGGACCCATCTTCTCCGTTAGATGCGACCAGCGACAACCGTCCATCGCGGTCCTCGGCCATGAGAATCATCCCCTGACTCTCGATACCCATCATGGTTCGAGAAGCCAGATTCGCGAGAACAACGACTTTCTTCCCATTTAGGTCATCCGGGTCGTAATGCTCGGCCGCGCCGGCTAACACCACGCGCTTCTCAAAACCCAGGTCCAACTGGATTCGAAGTAATTTTTTTGACTTCGGCATCTTCTCGGCCGTCAAAATCGTCGCAACTCGTAGATCGAGCTTCGTGAAGTCATCAAATGTAATCTGATCAGCCAATGGCGCGTGAGGGGTATCCAGACTCGGTTCATCTTCGACCGAAATCTTTTGAAGCTTGGCCACTTCGGCCGCAACTACGTCATCGTCGATTTTTTTGAAGAGAATCTCGGGCGTACCGAGCGTATCCCCGGCTTTGAGCAACGGTTTGGCAGCTTCTTCCCATCCAATGGTGCCGCTCACCGCGTCGTCAACATCTGGTACACTACTCCGAACGCCCGTGATATTCAGCATTTCTCTCAGCTTGGACGCGGCGGTTGGGAGCACCGGATCCATATACACCGATAGCGACGCGCATATCTGTAGACACACGTGAATCGTGTTCCCACACTTCTGTATATCCGAATTGCGCGTATGCCAGGGTTCGGTATCATTGAAATACTTGTTTCCGAGCCGAGCCAGGCCCATCGTTTCGAATACGGCTTCCCGGTTTCTGAACGACTCATAAGCCTCCCCTATTCGATCCCGAAAGTCCTTGATTTGAGCCAGAACGGTCAGATCAACTTCTGACGGATCTACGAGCTCGGGGACATTCCCATCGAAATAACGTGTAGTAAACGTCATGGTCCGGTTGACAAAATTACCCAGGACGTCGGCAAGCTCGGAGTTAACCCGAGCCTGAAATTCGCTCCATGAGAAGTCGGAGTCTTTCGTCTCCGGGAGCATGGAAGCCAGTGCATACCTGAGCAGGTCGGCCGGGTAATTGTCAAGAAACTCGTGCAGCCACACGGCCCAGCCTCGACTCGTCGATAACTTGCCACCCTCAATATTCAGAAACTCATTGGCCGGGACGTTCTCTGGAAGCACGTAGTCTCCATGCGCCATGAGCATGGCTGGAAACATGAGGCAGTGAAATACGATGTTATCCTTCCCGATGAAATGAAGCAGTTTGGTCTCCGAATCCTGCCAATACCGCTTCCACAGCTCCTCGTCGCCTGCCTTCTTTGCCCACTCTCTGGTTGCGGATATGTACCCGATTGGAGCATCGAACCAGACGTAAATGACTTTCCCCTCCGCGTCGATCCCGGCCTTTTGGGCTACGTCTTTGGGCACAGGTACGCCCCACGGCACATCGCGCGTTATGGCACGATCTCTCAACCCTTCGTCGAGCCAAGACTTGATTTGTCCTCGAACGTTCGGTTTCCACTCCGGGTGGGTGTCGATCCATGCAGCCAGCCGATCCTGGAAGTCACCGAGCGGTAAGTACCAGTGCGTGGTTTCGCGAAGCTCCGGCGTTGCATCCGTTAGGGCGCTCCGCGGGTCCTGGAGTTCATTCGGGCTCAGAGAGGATCCGCACTGCTCGCATTGATCGCCGTACGCATCCTCGTAGCCACAGACTGGACACGTGCCGACAATGAATCGGTCAGCCAGAAATATGCCTGCCTCAGGATCGAAAAGTTGCTTGTCTGTCTTGAGCGTGAAAACATCCTTCTCCGCCAGATTTCTGAAGAAGTCTTGACTGGTTTCGAGATGGGTCACCGTGGTCGTGCGACCGTAGTAGTCAAAACTTATTCCGAGCTTTTCAAACGAGTCTTCAATCATCGGGTGATAACGATCAACCAGCTCCTGTGGGGATATCCCCTCTTTTCGTGCACGGATCATGATGGCTACGCCGAGCTCATCAGATCCACAGATGAAAACGACATCCCGCCCCTTCAATCTCTGATAGCGGCAGTAGAGGTCGGCGGGCAGATATGCACCCGCAATGTGCCCGATATGAATCGGCCCGTTGGCGTAGGGCAGTGCCGAGGTTACAAGTATCCTCTTGAAGTCATTTTTTTGCATGGCTCAATAAACAACAAAGTCGCATCAATTGATGCATTCATTTCCTCCACGGTGATCATTCATAACTTTTTAAATACACCGATAAGGATCTACATATCAGTTGATTTGTGGAACCACCGAATTTGGCCCTCCGTTTGACCCGGCAAATCCTCTTTGCCCATGCTTCTTGTAATTCCGGCCATTGATCTGCTCGAAGAGTTCTGTGTGCGCAAGGACCAGGACGCGTACCAGCGGGAAACGAAATACTTCGATGATCCCGTCAAGATGGCCAAATTGTGGCGTATTCAAAATGCGAAAGCGTTGCACATATCGGGACACGATGCGGGTGACACATGCAAACGTTCGACTCTACAGGCAATCTGCGAAGCCGTAGACATTCCCGTCCAGTTGCAAGGCGGCCTCAGCAGTTTTGAAGTTATTGATTCGGCTTTCGAGGCAGGAGTTTACCGGGTGATTGTCGAAGTGTCTTCGAATGATTCGTTAGACTTTTTCCTTCGGGCACTGAGCAAGTACGGACCTTCCAAAACGGTCGCTGGAATCCACGCCCATGACGGAAAAGTGCGCGACGCTTCAGATTCTGACGCCGTTCTACTCGGAAAAGAACTCGAACATTCAGGATGTAAGCGAATCGTTTATACCGACATATCGACGGAGGGCACCCTTTCGAGAGAGAATTTCGACGCGTTCGAGAGGATGACCTCGGCGCTGAATAAGACGCATCTGACTGCGGCAGGTGGAATCGCAGGATTCGAAGACCTCATGCATTTCGTCTCGATGCAGAGGGACGGACTCGATTCCGTAGTCATTGGCCAGGCGCTGTACGAAAATCGATTCCCGTGCCAGCAGAGTTGGTGTTGGAACAACAAAGACGAAATTGACCTGACCCGCTTCTCGTCCGCCAGCCTTGCGACCCCCAGGTAAGCCCGTTCAATTTTCTCTTTAATTACTCTGACGCGATAAACTCTCGCGACGCTGTAACCAATTCAGCGAGGTCCCCGTAGGGTTTGCGTGGGGCATTTTTTTAGCCCCCAGGCTCTTTTTACTTTTTCCCGGGTAGCATGCAATATGTCCGGGGAGCGTTGCGTTGTATCAATCTTCAGAGGAGCGACACGCAGAAAAACGTGTTGGCCAGCCAGTGCCGACACCCTTGAACCACACAATCGTATCAGAGGGAGGGATTCTTCATGAGCAGCAGTACACACCCTGATCGGCCCAATCGGCTCGTCATGGGTTTAGGAATAGCCACAGTCGTTCTGTTTTCCGTAAACCTGCTCGCTATGCTATCGCAACGCGTCTGGCCAAAGCTTCAGAACATGGAGCTGTTTGAATCCGAGTCGGCCGTCGAGGAGGTCGCTCCTTTTGTTGAAATGCATGGCGAAGCCCAGAATGGAACTGCCATTTACTCATTCGTTACCAGGAAACGAAGGAAACGGTGCAGCGAGCATCGTAGACACCACGGCGTCTTTTCTTACGATGTAGAGATTGGACATTCTCTTGACTCGGATCTGGATCGTCTGGAACGCGAAATTAGACGCGAAATGGATCGTCTGAACGTAGAGCTTTCAAGTGCTCGATCCGACCTTGAAGAGGCTGTAACGCTCAAGCTTCATATCGATGAACCAAATGCACTTCTGATTCAGCGAAGGAAAATCGACTTGGCAGACATGGAAAAGCAGGTCGAAAAAATCGCTCGGTCGTTTGAGGTGCGCGTCCAGAAGTATGAAGACGCAGCGCGCGTCGCCAACAAGTTGAGACGCGACCGCTCGAAAGATTAGGTTTCCCCGTCCTTTTCCGAAAACAGTCTTATTAGCCATTTTCTGGCTAATTCCTGAATACCGGCGTCTTTCGACTCGCGCGGACCTGCAACATTTAGAGTGACTGGTTGCGTACCATTCAGCCAATCTCTTGCAACGGAGATCGAGTCCGGGGCATTCGGATCTACAACCAGATACGGTCGCCCGTGATGCTCGGCCATCTCACAGGTGTACTGGGTCCCGCCTGACAATTGTTGTCGGCAAAGAACAAGTGTCGCACCGCTATCTATTACATTTTGCTCTGTTCGGTCTTCGTATCGTCCAGAATCGAATTCTACAACAGCGTATTGCTCAGGGATGCGGCCATCCTCTGCCAGACGTCCGCGTGGACACCACCCGCCCGTTTCCAGGCCGGATTCCATCGCAGCCTCCAATGCACCTCGGTCTACCCCTGTCTGTCCACCAGATACGACTTTGAATGCATACCTTGCCATTTGAATCCAGGTGGTCATGATGAGTCGGTCGACTCGTATATACCAAATTGTGCCGTACGGGACCACTTCCCGTTGTTAGCCACATTTTCTCTCTAACGAAGACCGGTTTGGGTGAAGTTTGCGGGGTAGTCTCCCGCCGAGCCTAACGTAACACGATCAACTTGCGAGTGATGGTGTCAGTCCCTGAAACCAGTCGAAGCAGGTACACACCGCTTGCAAAAAGAGTAGCATCAAGCGAAACGCGCTGGGACCC
>BTQE01000069.1:0-16594 GCA_036985715.1 Rhodothermia bacterium | reverse complement strand
CGATTCTGAACACGATTCTGAACACGATGTCCGAATCATTCGAAACAACTCAACAGAAAAGTGCAATGCTCTCCCTTGGATCGAATCTAGGGGATCGCCTGGCACATCTCAAATTCGCTGTCGCGTCGCTCGCAGGTCATCCTGGGATTGAAGTTATTAGCGTGTCGTCGGCATATGAATCGAAGGCGCACCGCTTGAATCCTGACGAACCCCACCCCGATTTTCTGAATGCCGCGGTGCACGTCTTTACGTCGTTGGACCCAGGTCAGCTATTGAATGCCTGCCTCTCTATCGAGAGCAGACGAGGAAGAATGCGATCTCCGATCGCACGCTGGCAGCCGCGCACGCTGGACATTGATATTCTGACGTACGACGACCTTCGCTCGAATCACCCCACATTGACTCTCCCCCATCCTCGATTGGCGGAGCGCAGATTCGTCTTGCAGCCACTCCTTGAAATTGCCCCGGATCTCGAGATTCCAGCTCCGTTTGATCGGTCGGTTCAATATCTTCTGGAACACTGCGCGGACAGTACGTCGGTGGAGCAATACTCGGAGAGACTGGCAGAGCCCAGGAAAGAATGACACACGATGAGAACCAGGTGCTGAACGATCTCTCCTCTTTTGATCCAAGCATTGAGCGGCCTTCCCTTCCCGATCACATTCAGTACGTCATTGTAGAGGGCGTCATCGGTGCAGGAAAGACGACGTTGGCGCGGATCGCTGCCAATCGGTACGGAGCTCGACTGATCATGGAGCGGCCGGACGAGAATCCGTTTCTGGAAAAGTTTTACTCCGATCGACCTCGCTGGGCATTTCAAACGCAGTTGAGCTACCTGGCCAGCCGGTTTCGTCAGCAGCAGGAGTTACTCAAACGAGACCTGTTCCACAAGATCATGGTCAGTGATTATTCATTTGATAAAGATCGGATTTTCGCACGGATAAACCTCACGGGCGACGAGCTGCAGCTGTATGAAACGCTCTACAGCCTGATGCAACCAACCACCCCCGTGCCGGACCTGGTGGTATACCTGCAGCAGTCCACTGAGCGACTCATGGAGAACATTCGGAAACGGGCCCGTTCCTACGAAACAACAATGGAAGAATCCTATATCAATGCACTCAATGATGCGTACAACAACTACTTCTTCCATTACACTCAGAGTCCTCTTCTGATTGTGAATGCAACGAATTTAGATTTTGTTGACCACACGGAGGACCTGAAGGAATTGATGAGGCAAATAGAAACGCTCAAGCATCCAGGGACGACGTACTACAATCCTTCTCCGAGTCAAACACCTCTTCTATAGCAGCAGATGCTTTTCAAATGGACCCTTCTATTGGTGCTGGCCTATTTCATATATAGGTCGCTGCGAAATCTGATCGATGCGTCGCTTCGTGGAGGACAGCCACAGCAGAAATTTCAGAAGCGTTCGAGACCCATGGCCGAACGCGAACGCCCTCCAGAGAGAGAAATGGCTGTGCCGCGCGAGCGATCCGGAGCTCAAACTGACGCAGATATCGAAGATGCCAAATGGACGGATCTCTGAGCTAAGTCCCCTCCACGAGTTCTCGCATGAAACGTTCGCCGAGAGCAGTCGCCTCTTCCATCGACTCCGACTCTGCATAGACCCGGATGATCGGTTCGGTATTGGATTTCCGCATGTGTACCCAGCACTCATCAAAGTCGATCTTGACGCCGTCCGTCGTGTCAATTCTTTCATTTGAATATCGCTCGGCGATTCGGCGTAGCAGATTGTCCGGATCGAGGCTGCCGATCTCTGTCTTGAGCTTGACGATATGATACTGAGGTAGATCAGCCCTCAGCTCTGACAGTGATTGATTCATCTCGGCCATATGCTGGAGTACCATGGCCACCCCCACCAACGCGTCCCGGCCATGATGAAGGTCCGGTAGAATGACACCTCCATTTCCTTCTCCCCCGAGCAAGGCGTTCACTTCGTGCATTTTGACCACGACATTAATTTCACCTACTGCCGTGCGATGAACGTCCATGCTGTACCGGGCAGCGACGTCCTCTATCGCACGTGACGAAGACAAGTTCGTGACAAACGGCCCCGGTCGACGCCTCCAGAGAAAATCAGCCGCCAATACCTGAGTCAGTTCTTCGCTCATGTAAGTGCCGCCGTCTTCAATCAGCGCCAATCGATCCGCATCCGGATCAACAACGATTCCCAGATCGGCCCTGTGTTCTTTAACCAGGTTGCAGGTATCGATCAGATTATCCGGCAGGGGTTCGGCCGGATGTGCGAATCGCCCCGTAGGCTCACAGTTGATACAGATTATCTGGTCAACGCGGACGCCCAGCGCTTTTAACAGGGCAGGGATGGCAATGCCGCCAACCGAATTGATACCGTCTACTACGATCCGAAAGTCCTGGTTGGCGATCTGCCGGGAATCTATAAAGGAAAGATCCAAAATTCGCTCAATGTGATAATCCAGATAGGAGGTCTCGCTGAACGATCCGATTTCGTCGAACTCTACATAGCCACGGCATGGTTGATCCGCCAATTCGACGACCTGGGCAGCTTCATCCGGTGATAGAAACTCTCCGCTTCCGTTCAACAGCTTGAGCGCATTCCATTCCTCGGGATTATGAGATGCCGAGACGATGATACCCCCCGTGGCGCCTTCCTTGATCACGGCCATCTCGACCGTTGGAGTTGCTGCAAGACCGATATCTACCACATCGCAACCGATACTTCTCAGCGTAGACGACACAATCGCCGCACAGAGCGGACCCGTCACGCGTCCGTCGCGACCTATCATGATAACGGGTTTCGGAGTATCGCGCTTACACCATGCACCATATGCGCAAGCGAATCGAACCAATACGTCGGCGTCCAAACCGTTACCGAATATCCCGCGGATACCGGAAATGGATACGATAAGTGTACTATCCATATTCAACTCTACATAGTCGACGTGCAATTCAGAGCGATCCAAATTCTGTCCAGAATCGCCCTGAAAGATACCTTTTCAGCCATTCAATCCATAAATGAGAATTCGTGCATCCAAAAGTCCGAAACTACCGTACATTGTTGACGAGTGGGACCACGCGCGTGTTTACGGCCCTTGGCGTTTGAATTGAGTAGCCAACCCAAGATCCACAAAACGCCATCTTTGGAGGACCGTTCTTCCGAAAATGTCCCGATTTCGTAGCATAATAGTGAGCTAACACGAGGTAACTAAAGTGGGTATTATCTGGACCATTGTTGTTGGATTTGCAGCCGGAGCTCTGGCCAAGTACATCATGCCGGGCAAGGATGGGGGAGGATTTGTAATGACCACTCTGCTCGGTATTGGGGGAGCCTTCGTTGGCACAACGATCGGCGGCATGCTTGGCATTTATACCAACAGCCTGATTGGCACCCTGATCGCCGCCACCGCCGGTGCCCTTTTGATTCTGTATCTCTATAACAAATTCAAAAAATCATCAGGCTAGCTTTCGCCCTGGCAGCCCCCCGCACGATAATTGTAGGGGCCGTGCCGAGTGCGAGACGATATACCTAGTTCTCTCTCTGAGGGCCCACGGGAAGGATTTCGAAGACGACTGTAACCTGAGCAGAAACGTCGATCTCTCCGCTCGCGTAGGCGTCCGGGTTGGCTTCCTCGAGAGCCAACGACTTGTTTGCAACCGATCTGTCGAACTGAAGAAGCTGAGGTTGAGGAGCAATGGCCCCTTGTTCGAGTATTTGAAGAGCGGTACCGAGGCGTGCACCCAGAGCCTCGACCATGATCGTCGCTTTGGTTTTCGCGTTTTCCAGTGCTTCGCGAAGTGCCTCGTATTCAGCAGCATTGGCGTCCTGAAGCTCGTATGCGATTCCGTGGATCCGATTTGCGCCGTGGTTTACGATCTCTGCAATCAGTGTCGGAAGAATCTCCAGATCGTTCAGTTGAACCGATACGTCACGAACAGCCTGAAATCCTTTATCGACATTTCGGCGTGATTGCGGGTCATACTCCGTGAAGGGTTGAATCCGCAGGGCATTCACCTGAATCTTTCGCTCTTCAATGCCCAGATCGCGAACGGAATTCATGGTTGCGGCTGAAACCCGTGCATTGTCTGTTCGAGCAACCTCGGGATCCAAATCTACCGTGACGATTCCAAAGCGCACGTTCACCTGATCAGGTAGCACGTGGACGACTGCTTTGCCGGAAACGGTGACTGTGCGTCCGTCAGTTTGGGCCGTTGCGGCTGGCACAGCTTGTAACGTGGCAACAAGAGTGATGAGAAAAAGGGCCACGGATGTCTTTTGATTCGAGCGTTGATTAGAGCGGTGTTTCGAGCGGTGTATCGCAGTCATAGCCTCACTCCTCCATTTCGATAATCCATCGTTGTTGGCCCGTATTATGGCAACTGCCATGGCGTAGTCATACCGGCTCGCTACGGATAAAGTCTATCCAAAGTTCTTGCGAACGGAATCGCCTCTCGTAAATGGTGAATGCCTGAGATCCAGGTAACCATTCGTTCCAGACCCAAACCGAAGCCGCTGTGGGGTACCGATCCGTATCTGCGAAGGTCAAAGTACCAACGGAAGGCCTCAGCCGGCAATTTATGATCCGCGACCTGCTTCTCCAGAAAAGCCAGGTCCGTGGCCCGTTCGCCACCACCAATTATTTCTCCGTATCCCTCTGGCGCGAGTACGTCCATTCCCATGGCGAGGCGATCATCTTCCGGATCGCGTTTCATATAGAATGCTTTGACCTCATGTGGATATCGGTGAACGACGATGGGTCGATCGAAATGCCATGTGATAACGGTCTCATCACTCCCGCCGAAATCTGATCCCCATTCGAAATTCTGAGCTGATTCTCTCCATCGAGGAAGATTCCGTTGCTCCTCTTCAATTTCAGTCTGACGCTGCTTGATCTGGATGGCACGGGCGTCGATGCACCTTTTCTCGCCTTTCCTGGCTTGACCGTATCCATCCTGATTCTCTTCCAATTCGGCTTTGAGAGCGGCGTCCTCTTCATCCAACCCGGATCTGCGCTCGTCGAACATACGTGCCGTCTCGGCGCTGTGAAGGAGTTCCACGCTCTCGTTATAGGTAATTCTTGGAAAGGACTTCTGGACGCGCTGCAGAGGCACCAAATCGCGCTCCAGGACGCCGAGTTCATCCCTACACAATTCGAGTGCATCGCCGACAATTCGGATCACCATCTCTTCAGCAAGATCCATGTTCATATCCAGATCATAGAACGCCATTTCCGGCTCGATCATCCAGAATTCTGTCAAGTGTCTTCGGGTCTTGGATTTTTCCGCACGGAACGTGGGCCCGAATGTGTAAATTTTTCCGAACGCCATAGCCATAGCCTCGCCATGTAGCTGACCGCTTTGCGTGAGAAAAGCTGATTGACCAAAGTAATCCAACTCAAAAAGGGTCGACGTTCCCTCCACAGCCGTTCCCGTAATCATAGGGGCGTCCATCTGAAGAAAACCGCGCTCCTGAAAGAATCCATGGATCGACATGATCACCTGATTTCGGATTCTCATGATCGCCCACTGTCGGCGACTCCGAAGCCAGAGATGTCGATGGTTCATCAGATAATCCACGCCATGCTCTTTCGGCGTAATCGGATACTCTTCGGCCTTGTGAAGAAGGCACACCCTGGTTGCGTTCAGCTCATACCCCCCCACCTGACGTTCGTCTTGATTCACAGTGCCTGTCAGTTCAAGGGCACTTTCCTGGGTGGCATCGTCGGCCGCTTCCCACGAAGACTCATTGACATCGCCTTGATTGACAACACACTGAGCGAGGCCGGATCCGTCTCGAAGAATCAAGAACAACAGACTCTTCGAACCTCGCTTATTATATAACCAACCCCTAAGTGTGACGTCTTGACCAACATGATGGGAGAGGTCTCGGATATCTACCGCCGTGAGCGACATTTTGGGTTCTTCAGTATGAGGCAACTTTCTTCGAGAATGTTGTTCGAGGATGGCCGAAATCAACAACCGGGAAGCTACAACGCGCACCGCATTGTCCGGCTATTCCAGGCAACCAAATCCGTATGAAAAGCGAAAAGCCCGACACCATCGATGATACCGGGCTCGCTAACCGTTTACACGTCGATTAGATTTTCGTCAGCTCCTGTAACCAATTCGCCAGCTTTCGCTCACCTGCGACGTTCGAGTGGATCAGTTCAAATCTCCCAAATCCATCTCGATCTGCAAAAACGAATTCGGCACGCCCTTCACCCGGAATGTTGTTGTATTCCCAGATTTCGTATGGAATGACACCGGAGTCGAAAAAATGAGGCTGAATACCGGTCGGAGGACCGTACTTGATCATCGTACGGCCTCTGTCGGTATCCCAACCTTCCTCGAAGTTTGTGGAGTATCGATCGTTGGCATACTGAATTCGAGAAAAGAAATCTTCCTGAAACTCATTAATTGGCGTACCCGGAACGGGATCCCGCATCGCCCAGAAATCCATCAGGAATCGACGACGTTCATCCAGGTCCTGTATCCCGCGAGCCCTTCTACGTTCGGCCTCCGTCGCGATAATCTGGATATGCTTTAGTGAGAGTTCGACCTCTTCCTCCGTCATATCCGCATATCGACTCGTCTCGAAGGACTCGTCTATCACAATGGTTGGCTGGGCGCGTTCCACAAATGGGTTGTAGACAAAGAACTTCCGGGACTGCTCCGTCACAGCCTCATTATCCTCGCTGAGAACCGCTAGTCGGAGGAAGTACGATCCAGAGGGGAGTTTACTGACGTCGAAAGAACCAATCAGCACGTCAGTGGCATTAATTGTTCGCTGAGTTCGTTTCTGATAATCAGGCATGGGCTGCGGAACATTCGCTTCCGCGATATACGCGAAGATCGAATAATTTCCGGTGGTCGACGGGAGGACGTCCGCTCCGTACACCTCTGCATAATAAAACATCTGGTTCAACCCGCTTCCAAAGATCTGATTCGCATTGGGTCGAACAACCAAACCATTCTTAAAGAACAGGTCATTCCGATCTGAACTCTGTTCGATGGAAATGGCCAGGGTGACATCCGAAATGCTTACCTCTCCTTCCGTCGAAAAGTCAGGAACTAGCACGTCTCTTTGAATTTCCACAGCCGGTTGATCAACCCCCTGTACAGTTACACTTAATTCGTATTCACCCGGCGTCGTCGACAACCGTACCTGGTGCACGAAATTTTGTCCTTCTCTGAGACCCGTTGTATCAGGAATGACAAAGCTCAGATCCAAAGACTCCTGCCAGACAGGTTCACTGGGCGTCCCTGTAAGGTTCGCAGACGACGACCGACTAATATCGAATTTAACGGGTAGAAGGGCCGTATAACCCTGACCAGTGTACTCGTACGAAAGTGAGGCAGCTTCGAATGCGAGGTAGATCTCTACCATCGACTCGGAGTCCGAATAGGCAAATGCAGCATAATCCACGTCGAGTTGGATGGTATCAAACGTTTGACCTGTTACGATGCTCAGAGGAGGAGTAAAAGCCACGATTGCGACGAGCTTGATATAGTTGGTTAAACGCATCTCCAAATACCTGACATATGTGACAATTCTGCGTGCGCGCTGAAAAAAATTCGGCCAAGGTAGGTGACAGCGGGCCCTAACGCATGGTAAAAGTAACTGCCTGTTTTCGAGGGATCGATAGTACGCGAGAGTGTTCGTTACGGTCCCGAAAGCCGCCGAGTGACCGTCCCGCGGATCGAGATTTTAGTACGCTAACTGAAAAACCGGAGACCGTCGTTTCAGACAATCTCCGGTTTAACAAAGCGCAAGCGATTGGCCCCCGGGATTCGGAGTCCACGCGAATGTGTTCGCGAATCCTACTTGATAAGCGTCATCGTGCCCGAGGCAACTTTCAAATCATTTCCCGAGCGAGCTATAACACGATAGATATAGATTCCCGAGGCAAGTGAGTTTGCGTCAATGGCTACGGTCTGACCCGCTCCAGCCGAAAGCGTCTGGGAAGGAATCGTCAACATTTCCCGGCCAAGGATATCCATAATCGAAATCTCTACCTCAGATGTCTGCGGAAGGTCGAACTGGATGTTCGTTGTCGGATTGAATGGATTCGGATAGTTTCCTCTCAAAACAAAAGAACCTGGTAACGTTGTCTCATCTTCTGCGTCGGTTGCAACAGTTAATTGGGTTGCCGGTATTTCAGGATTGCTGACCAGTGGCATAGCGCCAGACTGAAGTTTGAACTCTTGCAGTTCAACGGTAATTCCTACATCCACCGCGTCGAGTCTGAACATCAGATTTACGAGTGTACCAGATGCCACTATCGAGGAGTCACTCGAAGAAAATCCTCCAACTAGTGTATTATTGGGTACGCCGGACGCTACCGACCAGCCACCCTTATCACTCAAAGTGCCGGTCTTGTCCTCGCCAATGAAGACAAGATTTGCACTGCTGGATATTACTCGAAACTGAAATGAGTTAAATGAACCAGTAGCCTCGACATTGCTAATATCGACTGGAACCGAAATGGTCTCTCCGACTCCCGCAGTAAGGGAAGGAAGATCGACTGAAATCTGCGCCTGCACGGAAGGGGCCCCGAGTAGGACGATCAGGAGAAGGGATGCGCAAGCCTGACCCATTAGTCGTGCCTTTCTCATGATTCTGTGTGTTGGTTGATTAAGCAATTGTGTTAAATTATTTCCCTTCAAATACCGACCATCATTCGAGATGGTCGATGCGATCCAGACGTAGACTGGGCGTAACCGGCAAATGATCCGGAATCCCACTATTCAATCTAAACTCGCTCAATTCGATAGTACCTATAGTATCGGTGCCTTTCAACAAAAACTGAAGTCGAATTAGCACGCCTTTACGGGCAATAGCGTCCAAGCTCGACGAAAATCCTCCTACGCGTCCGTTTTCAATATTTTGCCCGGTACTCCATCCCATTTCCCCGGACAATGTATAGCGTGAATCGCTACCCAGAAATGCTACATCAACGGGCGTAACCACCTTAAACTGAAATGAATTAATCGGGTGTTGAAGACTGTCTGTTTCGGAGAGCAGCCGTACATCTACCCAGAGGGTGTCAGACCGGGACAGAAGATCTGTTTCCAGATTGATTTCGATTTGCGCCCGAACGGTTGATACGGTTGTAGCCATCGATGTAACGATGAGGAGCGCGTATATGGTCATGGTTATCTGCACGCAAGAACAACAGCAAATTCCCCTCTAAATGAAACGCCCCGATTCACTACGAATCGAGGCGTTTCAATACTCCAGGTCCTGTGTCTACACATCCTTACTTAAGTAAGGTCATTGTGCCAACCTTCACATTCGTATTGGCTCTATTCTGCGCGATGACGCGATACAGGTAGATGCCTGAAGAAAGTGTATTTGCATCGATTTGAATTGAACGATTCGTCCCAGCCGACATGGAACGGGTCGGAACAAACAATACTTGCCTACCCAGCAGGTCCATTACAGTGATCGAAACGTCCGACGATTCAGGAAGATCAAACTGAATGGTCGTGCTCGGATTGAACGGATTCGGATAGTTTCCTTTCAAGGCAAATTCAGACGGAAGTCCTGGCTCTTCTTCACTTGCGACGTTGAACGGAAGAATCAGAGCAACGCCTCCACGAGGAGCATATATAGGTACTCCCGCATTAAATACAACATCCGACAGTGAGAGTGGGGGCGTACCCGCTGCCGCTCCGGCCGTTGCAAAAATAGTAACGAGCGTGCCAGATCCAACAATATTGTTAAGCGTGAAGCCGCCGACCAACATTGTTCCGTTGCCGTCGTCATTGGCGTTTACTACTGAAAAGTTGGCAACTCCGCCGTCGGTGGATGCGCCTCCAAATCCTTTCCCTGTATCGATGGTCAGGAAGGCGGGATCATAGTGTAAAGTAAAATTGAAAGAGACCACTCCGTCACCTTCGACTAAAGCATCTTCAACGGTTACCAGGATTTTGAATGGTTGACCCGTATTGGTATACGCTTCACCTAGTCTGGTATCATGTTCGATGGAAACAGAAACTATGCGGGTGGCAACCGTGAAATTGGTTGAGGGATTGCCGCCAGCGACAGCCGGATCACCAGCATTAAACCGGACGCTCGTCAATGTGACCGTGCCCGTGCTTTCCGCATCCAGATCAAAATTCAGATTGATCAGCACACCGGAAGTCGTAATATCTGTCCCGACTGGAGCTGTTGAAAAACTACCAACGAGTCCCCCATTCACACCAGTGGCAAATTCAGCGTTACCGGAGAGCGTTCCCGTTGAACTGACGCCGGTAAAGGTGACTCCTGCGTCCCATATTACCTGGAAGTCGAACGACTTAATGGCCGTCCCCGACTCCACACCGGAAATATTTACAGCGACCGTGGCTGATTCGCCTGGTCGTCCGGTAATCTCGCCGAGAGAAACTGTCACCTGAGCAAGTCCGGTATTTGCCCCGATCAGCATGACCGCGAATAGGATGGCGGTCGCTTTCATCCATCTCTTAAAAGCCTTTTGCATTGGATTCTCGCTCTTCATTAGGTGATTTGCCAGATTATAGATTTGCGTCTGCTAAGTGGGGCGCCGGATGCGGCGCCCCACCCGCAAACAGTTTACACTACTTGACCAGCATCATGCGGCCAGACTCAACAAGTGTCTTACTATCCATTCTGGCGATTACCCTGTAGAAGTACGACCCAGAAGCGAGTGCAGAGGCGTTCAACTGAATGGAACGATTAACACCGGCTTCGATCGACTGAGCAGGAATAACCATGGCTCGACGACCCAGCATATCGAAGATCTGAATCTCCACGTCAGCCGTTTCCGGCAGATTGAACTGGATAGTCGTGCTTGGATTGAATGGGTTCGGATAGTTGCCCTGGAGCGTAAAGGTCTCAGGCAGTTCGACGATTTCTACGTCATCGATCTTGGAAACCTCGTTGTCATTAACCGCACCATTGGCAGACAATTTGAACTCTGAACCGCGATTGATTAGCTGCAACTTGATCGTTGCAAGCGTTCCATCGCTACCGATTACGCCATAGCCGGCGATACCAATCTTCAGAAGTCCAGTTTCGTCAACGGAATGCCTGACGAGCCATCCTTCTCCTAGATCTGTTTCAACTCCCTGAACCACTACTGCTTCTGGATCGAGCTGAGCTTCGAAGCTGGCCGAAACAACATCGTCAAGGTCCCCACCAACTACCAGGAGTGGAATCTCGATAAATGCGCCATTCTGAGCAACTTCGCCGTACTCAAGGTAGTTGGCTACAACTGCCTGAATTTCACCCTTACTAAAGAAGGCGGCGAAGTTCTGAGCAGCGTCGAACGGAGTAACTATTGCATCGCCGTTCATGTCGGCCGCGCCAATCTGCTTCGCCGTCAAGGGCGCGCCCAATCCAAGGAAGTAGTCGAGCGTTGCTGCTGCGTCCGCAGGAGATGGTCCGCCACCTAAGACGTTCCCCGTTGCCGGGAAGACATCAATGGTTAGCGTCGCCATGGCCGAATCGCCGAGACCATCCGTAGCAGTAACATCTACGTCGATCGTTCCGATAGTCGTACCGCCTGCAAAGGCAGTTACAACAGATGCGGACAGCGTGCCCCCAGTCTCAGACGCATCGATATGCGTGGCATCCGTGGAAACAGCGTATGTAAACGTTCCGTCACCACCAGAGAAGACCGTCGACAAATCAACCGTAGTCGCAGCATCGCCTTCCTTAAGGGCGACAGGCGCAATGGCACTTCCTGCCACCGCTGCATTTACTGTAACCGTAAACGATGACGTTGCGTTAGCACCCGTTGCATCTGTACCGGTAACATCAATGTTGACAGCTCCCGGAGCAACAGCAGTTACCGTTAGCGTGTTTACAGCAATAGCGGCAGTTGCGGAGCCTGGGTTGTCGTTGGCAATTCCGTATCCAACAGGTGGTGTGCCACCATCGAATACGCTGAGGAGATCAACAACATAGGTCGATGCAGCTCCACCTACGTTTAGTTCGGCGTCAGCGATCGCGCCAGCCATAAAGACCGGATTGACCTGGACACCAAACATGACCTCACGGCTATCGTTAAGCGCATCAACTGCGCTGACCGTTACCGTGCTCGCGCCTTCTGACACCCCACTTACCGTTAGGATGTCGCCAACGACGCTGAGGGAAACTCCCTGAGCATTTTTAGCTGACGCTGTTGAGTACGTATACGTAGGCGGTCCAACAAGAGGTGTACCACCTCCGAACACGGTCGTAAGATTAACTGCTACTGCCTGACCCATGTTCATCGCTATGTCTGCAGGCGCAACGCCGGTCATATTCGACTCGAGGCCCAACGTGAAGATGGTACCGGCGCCAGCCAGAAGCGCACCCTCACCACCTCTTATTACAGCAACAGGATGCGTTGGCGAAATCGAGAAGTTGTCGTTATTCGCGATCGCAGGGTTAACCAACAACCAGAAGTTGTTAATATTGCCACCCGGTTTACGAATCATTCTCACTCTCTCGATATTTTCGTCGACAAATGCCCCGTAACCGTCGGCATCTAGCGTGATATCATAGCCAACAGATTCCGAAAGAGGAGTTGATGCCGTTATCAGCCAGTTCATGGGCGAATATCGAGCAATTTTCAACTCAACCTGAGCCGGAGTCCCTGGAGGATCAGTTGACTCTCTATCCCTTATCGTTGTGAGCGGCATGTTATTGGCGCCACCCGGCGAGACATCAGAATGATTCATGGTTACCGTAATTCCGGACAGGGCAGCACCAGAGATTTTCGATGGATCATTGAATGTGATCGATCCCGGCCTGTACGATCCGTCCGACGTACCCGTCGGGAAGGTCATTACATCCGCAGGCATCGGGGCGACACCGCCAACAATACCCTTCGTAACGTTACCAAAAATACTACCGCCAGGTAATGGTCTTGTGAAGCCTTGAGCAGCTGTACCGCCGTGAGGCAGATTCACTGTAAACGCAGCGGTTGTAGTGATGACACCACTCGTAAGCGCCAGATTCGGTGCAGGAGCAGGAGCAGGAGGTCCTGCAATAGTCAGGCTACCACCCAGCGTCAGTCCCGTTGGATTGTTCATCACAACGATCGGTAGTGTCATCGCTGCCGTCGTCAGCTGCGGTGCCGTACCAATAATGACAAGCGGACCACCACCTGTTGAGATCACGGTACCCGGAACGGTCAGGTTTCCGGTTACATTTAGTCCAGCGCCGGCCAGATCAAACGTCGACCCAAGGCCGATGTTGATGTCATTTGCAGTCCGAAGCGGTGCGCCTGCGGTTGTCGTACCAGCAGCGTGTGTCGTCATAAACGTTGTTGGAACTGCTCCAACTGGCCATGAATTCGGATCGACTGTGAAACCGCCCGTATCGATGTCGAGCGTCCAATCACCGTCCTGCGTATGCGGGACAGTCAGACCCGCTGGGCCTGAGCCTAACTGAAGCGTACCGCCATCGGCGAGGTTGATCGTGAACGCACCGCCAGCAAAGCCACCAGCGTTTATATCAAGTAAATCAACCGTCGGCGTACGATCCATTCCTACCGGGCCAGCTACGTTGGATTCGAGCTCCATGAATGCCAGAGGCATTTCATCGTTCGTTACACCACCTGGAGCCAGAGGCCCACCTATGAATGCGGCGGGATACTGTGCAGCGGTTTGACCGTATGCGATCTTGAGTATGCTCGTATCGCCCCAATCGACGGTACCGCACGCAAGGTTCACAGTACCGCCAACAGCTACGATTTCGTCAGGACCAGCTCCGTCACCGAGCATCAGATCACCTGGTACACAGCCTAACCCGAACACGCTACCTACTTGTAGGCTGCTGTTCAGGAATAGAAGATCGGTAACCTGCATCGCATCGTTGGCCGAGAGCGCGGTGCCCATAACCTTTGTGCCACCAGATACACGAACCGTCCTGAAGACAACTTGCGCACTGTTCGTTGTGAATCCGCCGCCACGGAAATGGAACTCATCGTCCGCATCGCCTGCGGTATAATTGCCAGCGAAGTAGCTGTAACCGCCGTCAACGATCAGGTGAACGTCATTGTAGGACACGTCACCGGCCGTCTGGGTGTAGAGACCGTCGATATCGAGCGCTACTTGACCCAGCAGGACACTAGCTTCAACAAAATCAACACCCGTTGTCGGTGAATTGATTGTCAAGGATGAAGTAAACGTCTGGTTGCCTATAACATTTACTGTGGTTCCTAGAATCGTAGTTGGTGCGCCTATAAATGCGCCCATGTTAACCAATCCGGATACGTGAAGGAACCCGGGGCCTCCAAGTGGGGCATTGACAGTGGTCACGCCAACAACCTCCAGTCCTCCACCGCCGGCGATCGATGTACCACCGTCGTTGTTCGTGAAGTTCAGGACATCGGCCGCATTACCTGTCGCGCCAATGTCGGTGTTCAACGTTGTTCCACCAGCCTGTGCGATGAGCGTACCGTTCTGCGCAATAGCTGCGTTAAAGTCGGCCGTAAACGTCGAGCCACCCCAGAGCTGGAGAGTGTTTCCACCCATATCGAAACCGGCTACATCCGTGCCATCACCGACGTCGAAGGTGTTACCACCAACAACTGCGGCGTAGCTGGTCTGCGTCCAGGTTCCATCACCCAGTATTGAGACACCGGCAACGCTCCCGTTTCCACCCACAACAGTACCAGGGCCACCGATAATGACAACAAAGCCCATGTTTAGGTTGGCGTTATTTAGAACGGTGACAAGCGCATTGTAAGACCACATCCCCGTGACGGTAATGTCCGCGCCGAAGGTCGTTGTCCCGGTGTGAATACCCGTGCCACCACCATCTACGGTTGCGTTTGTGGCAAACGTTGTCGGAGGTGCGATAGTACCTGCGATCGAGTGCGCTTGAGCTGTTAGGCTGCTGAACGTAAGCGCACTACCCCCAACTGCAACTGTACCGCCAGCGGCGATAAGTCCATTTCCAGCTACCGTCAAAGGATCAACCAAAGTTGGTGCAGATGCACTCGAAACGGTGAAGTTTCCTGCGATCGAAGCCGACTGCGTTGCATAGGCAGCGGGTACGTTAAGCGCCGTGGGAGTGAATGGTGCGATTGCTGGAGTCGTATTGATCGTGAGATCATCCATCTGTGTCGGATGGTATTCCACTCCCGGAATACCGCCCATCACACCGTTGGCGCCGTTGTAGGTAAGATCCCACACACCAGCGAGAGCGCCGCCACCGGACACTGTGATATCAGCGCCGAGACCATCTGTATTGATGATAATACCGGCATCAGGGCCAGTCCACGTTACCGTATTGGCGCCTGTCGTGAAGCCACCGAAAGCCAACGAAAGGATACCGTTGATTTCGAGGGGTCCTGTAGTTGTAAAATCGGTTCCACCCGGCTCGTTGCGGATCACGCTTGTGATGTGACCTGTCGATGGTGCGACTGGGGCAATCGTTTGGCCCGTAGCCTCGAACGATACCGCGCCCGTCGTAGGATTCGACGTAACCACGGCGTCGACAGCGATGGACACCGTCCCACCAATACCCGTCATGCGCATGAGCACGTTAGACAGGTCGAGTGTTGAGTCATCGAGGATCATTGCATTACACTGTACCTCGAACGAAACCGTCGCCGTTAGCGTCAATTCATTTCCAAAAGCTGAAAAGTCGCAGAGCTTGGTGTCTGGACCCGGTGCGAAAGTCGAATTGTTATCCGGCATGACGAATGCTAGAAGAGCATTGTCAGCGTCACCGTCCGTGTCCATTCCGTTGAAGAATCCACCGTTGAAGCTTCCTTGTACAACAAGAGTATTGTCGAAACCTAGAGTAACACTTCCATTCGGAGGACCACCACCCGTCTGCTGAAAAATATCAACGGCATCAACGGTGTAAGTCACGTTGTTGTTGGCAAGGAATATGAGCGTTCCACCGGATGCGACCATAAGCGTGCCGCCAACAATGTTGGTCGTAGTACCTGGGGCGTTCACGACGGTCGTTCCTCCAATGATGAGGTCCGAACCTGTGGAGAACGTTTCTGCGTCCCCGTCTCCGATGTCATTGAGACCCTGTAGCGACGCTGTACCACCTACAACCACAATTCCGTCAAGGTCCGAGCCCGATAGTACCGTTAAATTGCCTGATACCGCTATACCCGGTAGCAGGTCGCCGACCGCAGAGGCTGCAACCGTCATGTCACCGGATGTGACATTAACCGTATTGGCTGCTGAAAGACCGGCGCCGCCAAGCGTACCTGATAGTGTCAGGTTACCACCGGTAATGGTAATCGTGCCGCCAGCTGCCGCCCAGTCACTTGTGCCACTGATAGTCAAAGCACCACCAACCACGAGTGGGGCGCCAGCTAAACCGTCGTTGTCACCTGCGAGTGTTACTCCTCCCTCGCTACTGATACCCGTACCCGGTACGTCGGCACTGCCACTAAGAAGCAGCGTTCCGCCAGGGCCATTGACGTCTGCGAGCTGGGTAAACGTACCGGCAGGCATCGTCAGATCGAGTGTCCCAGCCGTAATCCAGAGGGTACCCGAGTTGGCAACATCTCCGTTCAGCGTACCACCGTTGGAGAATACTAATCCTGCCGGGGTAACGGCATCGTTGTCAACCAGACCGGAGACCGTATTGTTTTGCGACACGACAAAT
>BTQE01000068.1:0-16624 GCA_036985715.1 Rhodothermia bacterium | reverse complement strand
GTGGCCTGGATTGGTATGAATCGCTGGCTGGAGACGTTTGCGTATCGGACGGAATTCGGCATCTGGACACTTCTCGCGGGTGCCGCCATCGCATTTGCAATTGCCGTGCTCGCCGTGAGCTATCAGAGCGCCAGGGCTGCAGCGGCGAATCCGATTGATGCGCTCAGGTACGAGTAAACTGGCCCGTTCGACCCGCGAACAACTTCCAAAGTCGTCGCGAGTCGTGTAACAACATGCGAATTGACGTGTCGCTAATTCCCGGCGCAAGCATCGATTCTTGGCGTACTATCCGGGTTCAATCCATTTTCGGCGCTGAACTCTAGACTCCAGCCTGCCGTTTCATAGGTCGGATTCACAGGATCGTTATTGGTCGTTCCCCAGATGCTCCCGAAGGCGAAACCGGAAATAGTTTCATCCTTTCGACGGACGGTCAGCTTAGATGCATCTGGTAGCGTAAATAGGACGTTGCCATCCAAATCCTTCAAGTCGGAACCGTCTCCGGTCCCATACTGAAACGGCGGCGTTACGAATAAAGCGAACAGGTTGATCAAAGCCGATCCATCACCGTTATTGTTTAAGCTGATTTCATAGGGGCCGGAAGTACCTTTGGGTGGACTGCTGTAAAGGAATATCTGTGTGATCGGGTTGGGATTAACGGATTGCAGGATTAGCTGGAATCCGCCACCTTGATCAACATACGTCGCGGCCTCACCCTTATAACTGCCGGCACGTGTCCCGCCCATCGACAGGTTCCAGAAGCAGCCATCCAGTTCAAGATCAGAAGCCTCATACCGACTCTGTCCACCTCCAGGCATATCGATTATCGCCTCCAGAGTATATGTATCGTTTGGTTTCATGTCCTTTCCCGACGGTACAATGTCCGAAACAGAGTACGTGTAGTCATCAGTTTTTTCGAAAAAGTCTGCCGAGGAAAGCGGAACGGGAGCTCCAAGGGATTGACCGTCGAGTTCGAAACTGAGCTCATATTCGGATTCGGTACCGTCATCGATGCCTTCAACAAGGACGTCTATCCACAAACTGTCAGGCAGGCCATCATTCAGAATACCGTCGAAGTACCATGTAATATTACCACCGTCTTCCAGTTTCATGCCGTCGTCGCCGATGAGCGTAACCATCTCTCTCAGATGCAGATCGTAACCGCGTTGGGCCCAAGTCCTCAACCTGGTTGTCGGGTTGACACCCACTCCCAGGCCTTCAGCTAAAACTTCCTTCCGTGCGATTCTCGTGCGCCAGCCGCGATCCAACATTTTCTTATAAAACGACAAACTCGTGTTGAAGGAAACATCAATATCGACAGTTTCCGACCATCCCAGGTAGACGCTGTTTGCGTTAGGCCTCTGAAGAAAATTCGATGATAACCCAAGAACAACACTCGCCAGATCTGGAACCTCGGCCCGATTGGGCTGCGTATCGCCATCGCCTGTTTCGCAAGCGTTGAGGAAAAGGATTGTTCGATCCAGTCCCTGAGGATAATTCCGGTTCATAAAGTCGCTCCCAAGCCCGAGATACCACAGGTTAGGACCGATGTTATTGATCGATAAACCAGGCTCAATGCTCTGGGGTGGCGCGGTTTCGCTGACCCGCGTACCCGTTGCGATTGTGTTCCGGCAAGTTGAATCGTCGCAAATGCGAGCTCCGTGAGTGGACACATGGACGACATCATAGTCGTCCCAAATTTCGAATTTTTCGACTCCTGCCCCTGCATTTGAGTAAAAACTAACATCGCTTGCATAGGCCTCGACCGACTCAAACATCGTCTTCAGTTCCGAGCCTTCGTCGGATGGATCGAAATCAAACTGGAAAGGAGACAGAAGGAGTGCCTTCTTTTTATCGCGGTTGTTACGTTTTCCGTCGTTGTTTGTATCATCGCCGACTACATCGATAAAGGAAAGAGCCGAGGTTGGTCTCTTTCGTATCCCACCGAAATCAAACTGAGGTCCGTGCTTTCCCGACGATGGTTGCCCACCGAGGGCTGCTTCGCCGAGTACCCACGTCTGCGGACCTCCTTGTAGCCTGAACAATATGGCCGCTTCATCTCCTTCGGCAAATACAACGTCCGGTTGCTCACGAACCCAGGCGAGAGCAGTTTCCGCTGATTCAGATTCCATATGATCCCGAACTTCGTCCGACAACGCTGTGCTCTTCGTTATGACGGCTGGATCCATTTGAGCGAATGTGCATGGGTAGCCGGCTCGCTGACACTCCAGCATGTTCGATCTCGACACATTTCTTGCCAGGATCGAATTCACAATCACCGGACTGCTATCCCGATTGTAGATGCCCGCACCTCGATCTGCGAAATTATCTACTATGGTCGAGTTAACGATGGACGGATTGGAGTCGACATTGCAGATGGCGCCTCCACTGAACGCGTTGTTGCCGTTAAAGACGGAGTTGACTATCTCAGGCGTCTGCCCTTCGCTATAAAGTCCACCGCCGCACCTTGCCGAATTGGACAAAAACACCGTATTCATTACGGATGGGCTTCCGCCGATGACGAACATGCCACCGCCGACGCTATCCGCGTCCGCCCCGTCGGCGTTTCCGCCAGTGATATAAAAACCATCAAGGAGCGTGGTATTGTCGACACCGGAACCGGTGGCAACATGAAAGGAATTATCCTCGCGGAAGGCGAAATCGGGTGCGTCGTCGCCGGACAGATCCCCGGTCAGAAAAACCCTGAAAATCTCAGGTTTTCGATCGACATATCGAGTTTCATTGCCGGAGAAGCCGCCGAATATGCGAACACCAGACACAAGCCCGAATGACTCCGATCTATCACCGACAACCCTTCCAGAGCCTTCGTCTGGACGGTAGTTACCCTCGGCAACCCAGATCTGATCACCGGGATTCGCGGCTCCTAGCGCATCCTGGAGGTACTGATATGCATTCGCCCACGAGCTTCCATCGTCGGTGCCTGTCGCCGCTTTGTTCACAAAGATTACCGTCTGGGCCATGACCTCATCACCTAGCATTGACGTCATGACGGCAACCCCCAGGGTAAGCGCTGAAATTTTCATTCTCATGCGATTCATGGAATTACCTCGCTAGAACGAATTGACGGGAAATCTCGGTCGTTTCCGTTCTTAATCGAACGAAATAGACACCGCTCGCGAGCGAAGTTGTAGGGATCTGGATCTGATAGTCCTGTCCCCCCTGAACGAAATCTTCGTATGCCACGAGTACCTCACGTCCGAGGGCGTCGTATACCATCATCCGAACGGAGGATGAAGATCGCGTCCCGAACCGAAAAGTGAATTCGTCAGTCGCTGGATTCGGAAAGGGATCAGAAAGGTACGTCTGGAACGCGCCAGCGGTCGGTTCCTGGACCCCAGTGGCCACAGGAGCACCAAACTCGTACGCGCCGATGTCGGCCGTTGGCGATCCAATTCCGCCATCGAAGCTCCGCTTATTTCCTGCTTTGTCCATGGGAAGAGGTTCGACCGTATTCCCGTCACCATCGAGATCGAAGCGATCCGGAGGAAGAGCGGTATTGCTTCCCGCGTCTACGGCCGGGGATGGCGCAGTAAGATTCAGATCGTCATCGGACGTTCCGATGGTAGCATCAGCACCGAAGACGTCGAATAGCGCCGCCTCGTCGTCCAAGTTATTTCCTCCATCGATCGTCCCCAGTGGCAGTCCGCCCTGAACAAGGCTGAATGCTACCGACGGAGAGGAAGCGCCCTCGTTAAAAATCTCATCCTCAGCAACGGGTTCGCGGAGTAGAGGTAGCGGATCAGTCATATTCGGACGAGAGCGTTGATCGGTTGCACCTCCCAGAAGTAGTGGCAGTATAACCACGGTTGACAATCGGACAAATTTGTTCATCGACATGGCATTTTGTAGTGGCGTGAGGGACACTCTGATGTGGGAAAACAGGTGTCCGGTTTCCAAGGGAAAAGCGTATTACCTCGAAAACGCAACAACAACACGTATATCACCCGAGGAGGATTGAAACACAGAAGCCCCGAGCACTCTTCACACCCGGGGTTTCTGCACCCTGATGGATTGAGAAATTACTTGACCAGCACCATCCGCCCGGTCTTCGAAAACGCTCCTGCTTCGAGCCGATAAAGAAACAGGCCGCTCGGCTGATCACTTGCATCCCACGAGTATTCATATCGTCCGGGAGTGAGTCGGTCGGATACCAGTACTTCCACTTCCCTTCCCAGTGCATCAAATATGGCCAGTCGAACGGCCGACTCAATGGGGATATCAAACGTGATCGTTGTCTCCGGATTAAATGGATTAGGATAGCTTGGATAGAGCTCGAATGCGGTCGGCATTTCACCACCGATTCGTTCTACAGCGACTCCACCCACCGTCGTAAACGACAGGCCATTCGACCAAGGGCCATCGCCAAGTGTGTTCTGGCCTCGAACCTGCCAGTAGTAGGTGGTACCCGCAGTGAGTCCAAACACGACATAATTGGTCGCTTGAATACCTTGTTGATCAACTAGAAGCGTGGAGTTACCCTGCTTTGTGAATGAAGAATTGTCCCCCACCTGTAGCCAATATGCATCCGCATCGGGAGAAGAAGCCCACGATAGTTCCGGTGGTTGAGAGACGCTCGCTCCGTCGGCAGGGCTGAGGTTTCCAGGTGCGTTGGCTGGTGGCTCTGTGGTACCCCCGGAAGGCACGCTCGTAGTATAAGAAGCTGAATAGAAAGTAAATAATGGGGGGATTGTCTCCATCTTCGACACTGACGCAGTAATATTTCGATTCTGAGACAGGAGATTCACCCTGGTCCACAACAAATTCGGGGCACCGTCTAGCGACACGGTCGAGGTTACCTCGGATCTGATGACGTTAACAGAGCCGGCAGGTGTAACGAGTGTTCCCTCGCCATTCACCACACCGTCGTCTACCTGGGAATAACTACCCGGTTCAGGCCCCGTTTCAGTCCAGGTAAAACTTGCTTGCCAGGTAGAGCCGTTCTGAAGGGGAAACGGGAAGAGTACATACGGCTGATCGAAGAAATTTTCATCGGCAACACCCTGTACAGAGGAGTAGTCTCCGTGGGCTTTCACATCCGCATTGGATACGGTAAAAAATGAAATACTGAAGTCGGATCCGAATTGACCACTCGTAGGGGTGTTCCGAACGGCGAAATTAGCACCCTGAGCTTTCGGATTGTCGGCACCTGGTAACCCAGCTACCGGGGAGATGAACTCCTCGATCGACGTATTCGGACTCGCATTATAAATCAGCGTCGTCATGTCCCACGTCTGACCATTTCCAGTCAAACCCAATAGGGCATTGATTCGATCGTTGTTTGGCCCTGGCGACGCACTATACATAGTCGTATTCTCGGTTCGTCCAATCAAACCATCCCAATCCGCGCGAGTGAAGACTACCTGCCCGGAAGCTTCTGCAATTACGAAAAAGAGTAACCCAAAAAAAAGTAGAACATTGTATAAATGTTTCATCGTCATATCCGGTTAATCTGACGGGAAGACGTGTTCCGGGGTGATATCACATTATATACTAATTTGAGTTCTCATATGCGAATTCGACATTCTCTTTTACGGTACAGGAGTGGTCTTTACTAACTGAAATCTCGCATATTCCGGATTCAACCAACGTAAATTTTAGAAGCCGAACCGCACACTTCGGAATTGAACCATACGGAATCCTACGCGTCCGGAATCGTCGAGATGCGATGCACAAAAGATGTAGGACTTACCCCGTGACCATGACCATGATCGGATCCAAGATGAAATCCCCTGATCCCAGATTGCGAAACGTCGGGGAGTTGATTCCGGACCGTTTTTCCGGTTAATTGTAATCCAAACTCAAACTGGGTCGCACCCAGCATGATCGGCGAGACCATATCCCATTATCAGATCGAAGAACAGCTCGGCCAGGGCGGTATGGGTATCGTATACCGTGCCGTTGATACGAAGCTGAAGCGAGAAGTCGCGCTGAAATTTCTACCCCCGCAGCTTTCAGAAGATAAAGATTCAAAAGCGCGTTTCATTCAGGAAGCACAGGCCGCCTCTGGCCTCGATCACCCCAACATCTGCACCATCCACGAGATCGGCGAGGCCGAGGATGGGCGGCTCTTTATCGCCATGTCCTATTACGACGGCCAGACCCTCAAGTATCTGCTCGGAAAAGGGCCCATGCCTCCCAAGCAGGCAGGCTCGATCGTAGCACAAATCGCAGAGGGGTTACAGAAAGCGCATTCAGCGGGCATCGTTCATCGCGATATCAAGCCTGCGAATATCATGATCACGAACGAGGGACGAGTCAAGATCCTGGACTTCGGCGTGGCGAAGCTGGGTGAGGGCACGGGTCTCACGAAAGCGGGATCAACGGTCGGGACCACGGCCTACATGAGCCCGGAGCAGGCCCGCGGGGATTCGGTTGATGCTCGAACGGACCTCTGGTCGGTTGGGGTCATTTTGTACGAGCTTCTCTCGGGCGAACGAGCGTTTGCCGGCGGATACGACCAAGCCGTTCTCTACTCCGTGCTGAACGAAAACCCGGCGTCGCTAGGGGATGATGTTCCGAAAGAGCTGGCCGCAATCGTCGAACGACTCGTAAAGAAGGATCCAGGTGAACGCTATGAGTCGGCTCAGGAGGTAGCTGAGGCGCTGGAACACTGGTCCGGAACGCGATCAGTGAATGTTGACGCCGGCACGCAGGCCGAGACTGCGAACCCGAGGTTGATCTGGGCGGTCCCGGTGGGTGTATTGTTTATCGCAGTGTTTCTCTGGTTGGTTTTGGGCAGAGGTTCAGGCACGGGTGATGCGGAAGCGCTTGATGCGCATGCGAACGTTGTCGCCATTCTTCCATTCTCGGTACAGGCAGGACCTGAAATGGAGTACCTGGAAGAAGGAATGGTTTCGCTTCTGAGTACGATGCTCGACGGAGCAGGATCCATTGCCGTTGCCGACCACAAAGCAGTCATCGGAAACGTGCAGCGCCGTAACGATCCTGTACTTGACCCTTCTTCCGGACAGGAGATCGCCGCAGACTTCGGGGCTTCAAGATTTGTGCTGGGAAGCGTTATTCGGGCCGGCGTAGAAACGAGGCTCAACGCCCGGCTCTACAGTGCCGATGGCGAATTGGAAAACGAATCGGAGGCGTCCTTCACCGGAGATGAAGACTTCATGGCCGCAGTTGATGCGTTAGCATCCGGACTGGTCTCGGGCTTAATCACCGATGTTACGGAAGAGATGGGGTCCCTAGCGGCAGGGACGACGGACTCGTTTGAGGCTTTGAAGCACTACTTGAATGCGGAATCGCTGCTCCGCCAGGCCGAGTATGATGAAGGGATGGAAGCCATCGATTTGGCCATCGAGATCGATTCCACGTTTGCCCTTGCCTGGTATCTGAAATCCACACTCATGGGCTGGATCAATGTAGGAGAAGCATCAGCCATTCTTCGAGTCGCAAAACGGTATAAGGACAGATTACCGGATCGAGCGCGAAATCTTCTGGAAGGTGCACTTGCGCTCGACGACGGGAGACGCGAAGAAGCGATTCGCTTCTATCGCCTCCTGCTGAAAGAGAATCCCTACGACCTCGAAGCTGCAGGTGGCCTTGCTGAGATTCTGACCCACTACGGCCTTAGAGATTCAGAAAAGCGTGAGGCTTTATCACTGTATAAGAGTATTTCTCGTTTGGACCCCGACAACAGGCGGTACGTGATGCACGTCGTTGATTTCACGGCGTACGAGGCACTACGGGATAACAACTACTACGCGCTCGATTCCCTTGCCGCAACGCTCGCCGAAATGCCCATACCGGAGCGTGGTGACTCACTTGATTGGGGTGAAGCGCTCTCCAGAATGACGGATGCAGAGCGAAACATGGTTGAACCGTATGCCCTCGTTCGGGGAAGCGTGCACGACAGCCTTGATGTGATTGAACGGATGAGAGACGCAAACCCCAGGTCTGCTTCTCATCGACTGCTTCATCACGGCGAAGTCGACGCCAGTGAAGCAGTTATTGAGTCCAACCGGACCAAGGAAGAACGTGATGTAACGCGAGACAGTCGAATCGCCTACGCCCTGGCTCGTGGAAAAATAGCAGAAGCGGACAGGCAGTTTGCTAACGCTCCGGATTCAGTTCAAGCTGTTAATTCCATTATCAATCAGATACTACTGTCGGTGCTTCCTCTCTACGATCGGTCAGAGAATGATATTGTTAAAATGCAATATGAACTCGAACAGATGGACTTGCCGGCACGGGACGTTCCCGGACACGAAGAAATATCTGAATACGTTGAGTCTTATCTCCAGGGCATTCTTGCATGGCGAGCCGGTGATCGGGACGTTCTCGATCGAAGCGCTGCTTTTGTGACAGAAGGGTACGAACGAATTCCCGAAGACGAGCTTTTGCGGTCTGTAAGCGAAGAGCTGAGAGGTCTGCAGATGTGGCTCGATGGGAATTTGGACGCCGCCATCGAAGCATTTCGGAACGCACGGCCCGATGGAATTTACTTCCTCGACTACACCAGACTGTCTGCCAGAGGGCAGCCTCCGTGGTTTCTAGCAGAAACGCTCGTCGAACGTGGGTCGCAAGCCGACCTGATTGAGGCGATAGACTGGTTCTCGTCTCTGCCACCTCTATTCGCTATACTCGGTGCAGCCCAAACAGCCCCAGGCTGGGAAAGAATGGCACAGCTCCACGATCAGCTCGGAAATGCGGACGAAGCGATCCGCTATTACGGTCTGTTCGCGGACCGGTGGAAGGAAGCCGACCCCGAGCTGCAGCCACGCGTCGAGGCCGCGATAGTACGCGTGAATGTCCTTCTCGACCAGATAGTACGGGAGCCGAACTAATTGTGCGAATGCATCTGGATCCGTACTAATCGGGCGATTACAGCTGAACGCGTACTAGTTCATGAATCTCGCCTTGAACGCCTCATACCGTACGCGGGCGTTTTCGAGAACAGCTTTGTAAATTGTACTCGCAGCCGCAAACATGCCATCCGGTTCTAGCGCCAACAGTCGCTGAATAAGATCCGGAGCGGAATCTTTGTCTCCAGTCGCCATGAAGACGAAGCCTGACTAGCTTAATGGATAAGGATGATCGCCAATCTGCTCGAACGATTCCAACGCAATGAGGTCGAAGTAACATTGAGTTTTTCCCCTCTACAACCGACATTCTAATTGAGAGGCTCCCAGAGCCCCACCTAATACTGGTGTAGACGCGTGATAGATTCAACGATCTCGCATTATAAGATCGTCTCGGAGCTTGGCCGGGGTGGTATGGGTATTGTTTACAAAGCCCACGATACCCACCTCGATCGGACCGTTGCCCTGAAATTTCTGCCCAGAGATCTCACGCGCGACCCTGTAGCCAAAACGCGGTTTGTTCATGAGGCAAAGGCCGCTTCGGCCCTCGACCACAGTAACATCTGCACGGTCTACGACATCGGTGAAACCGACGACGGGCAGATGTACATCGCGATGGCGTATTACGAGGGTAGCACGCTGCGTGACCTGATCGAAGAAGGTCCCCTATCCGTTGAAGCGGCACTGGATTATGCCTTGCAAATCGCCAGCGGACTGGCCAAAGCCCACAACGGAGGCATCGTTCATCGCGATATCAAACCGGCCAATGTGATGGTGACCTCGGACGGGCAGGTCAAAATCGTCGATTTTGGACTCGCCAAGGTGGCGGAACAGACCCAGGTCACACAGGAAGGATCCACTCTTGGCACGGCCGCCTATATGAGCCCGGAGCAGGCTCGGGGCGACGTCGTCGATGAGCGCACGGATCAGTGGTCGCTCGGCGCCGTGATGTACGAAATGCTCTCAGGAAAGCGAGCTTTTGCCGGCGAATATTCGCAGGCGATTATTTACTCGGTCCTCAACGACGAGCCACCGTCCGTCCGCAAACTGAATCCCGACGTTTCTCCGGAGCTTGAAAAGGCCATCCAGCGAACGCTCAAGAAGAATCCGGACGACAGGTTTGCGGATGTAGCAGAGATCGCGAAAGAGCTAAAGCTGTTCCTGGATCTGGAGCGCGGAATTGCGGTCGGTGGCGGCGAGCTTCGACGATTGTTAAGAAAAGCGAGGTCGCCAAGAGTATTCGTGCCCGCCGGCGTCGGCCTTCTGGCCCTGATCGTTCTCGTCGTCTGGTTCTTGGGGCGCCAGGCAAAGATTCGCTGGGCGAGCGAGGAATTGTTACCCCGGATTGATCAGATGATGGAAACCGCCTGGAGGGACTACATCGATGTCTATCGACTCGCTGAACAGGCTGAAAAGTACATTGCGAACGATTCGAGGCTCATAGAAATCTTTGCGCAGAGCGCCCGGTTCATCGACGTGCAAACCGAACCATTGGGCGCAGACGTCTACATGAAAGCGTACGCGAGCCCGGGCGACGAATGGAAATTCATCGGTACGTCGCCCGTTGAAAACGTTCGCGTTCCAATCGGAATTTTCAGATGGAAGATCGAAAAGGAGGGTTACGAAGCGGTTCTCGCAGCAGCCACGACCTGGGACCTGGATGTAGTAGGAGATAATCTGATTATCGGACTGGATTTCTCACGTATTCTGGACGAAGAGGGAAGCATACCGGACGGCATGGTTCGTGTTGCAGGCATCCAGAGCCCGGAGGGCACTGTTGTAAATGACTTCTTCATTGACCGAACAGAGGTTACGAACCGGCAATTCAAGGACTTCGTCGAGGCCGGAGGGTATCGAACAAGGGACTACTGGGAGCACGAGTTCATTCTGAACGAAGCGGTTCTGAGCTGGGAAGAGGCCATGCGTCAATTCACAGACCTGACCGACCGTCCGGGCCCATCGACCTGGCGGGCAGGAGATTATCCGGAAGGCCAGTCCAATTATCCGGTTTCGGGAGTCAGTTGGTATGAAGCTGCCGCATATGCCGTATGGGTGGGAAAAAGTCTACCTACCGGAACGCACTGGGGTCTTGCGCGCGGTGAGCAGGCCCCGCTCATTCAGTGGCCACAACTAGGTGGGTTCGCTACATTTGCACCATTCAGTAATTTCGGCAGCTCGGGGCCAGTTGAAGTGGCGAGACTTCCTGGATTTACGGCATTTGGTGCCTATGACATGGCGGGGAACGTGCGGGAATGGAACTGGAACGAAACGGCCCAGGGCCGACTCATCCGAGGAGGAGCATGGAACGACAATACATACCGTTTTGCGGAGCTTAGCCAGGCGCCTCCGTTCGATCGTTCGGAAAGAAATGGCTTTCGATTGGCGGTATATCCGAACGGGGAACAGCCGCTTGATGAATTGTTCGGCGCCGCCCTACTGCCTAAGACTCCCGATGTATCGAAGATGGAGCCCGTTTCCGATGAGATCTTCAAAGTCTACAGGGAGCAGTTTTTTTATGATCAAACGCCTCTGAATGCTCGGTTGGAGTCGTCGGACGACAGCGCCGAAGAGTGGATTCATGAACGCGTGTCGTATGACGCGGCGTATGGCAACGAACGAATCATTGCTCATCTCTTTCTGCCGAAAAACGCTTCTCCTCCATATCAAACGGTGGTATACTTCCCCGGGAGCGCTTCGCTTTTTCAAACCTCCAGTGATGATATGGAGGACTACTATGAATTCCAGATCTTTCTTTCGTTTTTCGTAAAAAACGGACGAGCGGCACTCTTTCCTGTCTATACAGGTACATTTGAGCGATACGATCGGACATCAAATCCCCAGTCCATGAAGGCAAACTCATACGCCTACACGGAATACACCATTCAGTTGGTCAAGGATTTCAAGCGGAGCCTTGATTATCTCGAGACTCGTGAGGACATAGACTCTGACCGGATCGCGTTCGACGGCATGAGTTGGGGTGGAGCGATGGGGGCGATTATTCCGGCTGTCGAACGTCGGATCAAGGCGTCCATTCTGGCGCCCCTCATCTATTTCGAGAATGCACGTTCGGAAATCAACCAGATCAATTACCTGCCCCGAATCACCGTACCCACGCTCGTTTTGGCGGGTGAATACGATACCATTTCGCCTGCAGAAACGGTCCAAATTCCGATGTTCAACCTGCTGGGAACACGGACGGAAGACAAAGAACTGAAGCTCTATCCAACCGACCACATCCCGCCCATGAATGAGGTCATCCGCGAAACGCTCGCCTGGCTCGATCGTTATCTGGGACCGGTAGAAAGGTAGGACGTGCGACGGAAGGAGGTCGTAGTTCCGTTGAGTTTATCCTCTCTAATACCGACATTCTAATTGAGAGACTCCCAGAGCCCCACTTAATACTGGTGTCGGCGCATGATAGGTTCATCCATCTCGCACTATAAGATCCTCGAAGAACTGGGACGCGGCGGTATGGGGATCGTCTACAAGGCCCACGATACCCACCTCGATCGGACCGTTGCCCTGAAATTTCTGCCCAGAGATCTCACGCGCGATCCCGTAGCGAAGACGAGGTTCGTTCATGAGGCAAAGGCCGCTTCGGCCCTCGACCACAGCAACATCTGCACAGTCTACGACATCGGAGAGACCGACGACGGGCAGATGTACATCGCGATGACGTATTACGAGGGTAAGACGCTTCGTGATTTGATCGAAGAAGGTCCCCTATCCGTTGAAGCGGCGCTGGATTATGCCCTTCAAGTCGCCAACGGGCTTGCGAAAGCCCACAGTGGAGGCATCGTTCACCGGGATATCAAACCGGCCAATGTGATGGTGACCTCGGACGGCCAGGTAAAAATCGTCGATTTTGGACTCGCCAAGGTGGCCGAACAGACCCAGGTCACACAGGAAGGATCGACCTTAGGTACCGCCGCCTATATGAGCCCGGAGCAGGCCAGGGGCGACGTCGTCGATGAGCGCACGGATCAATGGTCGCTTGGCGCCGTGATGTACGAAATGCTTACAGGAAAGCGAGCTTTTGGCGGCGAGTACTCGCAGGCGATCATTTATTCTGTTCTGAACGAGGAGCCGCAGCCCGTCCGAAAGCTGAATCCCGACGTTTCTCCAGACCTGGAAAAACTCGTCCTGCGAACGATCAAGAAGAATCCGGACGACAGGTTTGCGGATGTAGCCGAGGTCGCGAAGGAGCTAAAGCTGTTCCTGGATCTGGAGCGTGGAATCGCGGTCGGTAGCGGTGAGCTTCAAAGATTGCTAAGAAAAGCGCGTTCGCCGAGAGTATTCGTGCCCGCCGGCACCGGCCTTCTGGTCCTGATCGTCTTCGCCGTTTGGTTCTTTGGCCGCCAGGCAAAAATTCAATGGGCCCAGGATGAACTGCTTCCCCAGATCGATGAGCTGATGGAAACCGCCTGGTCGGACTACATCGAAATCTATCAACTCGCTGAACAGGCTGAAAAGTACATTCCGAACGATGAGCATCTTGCAGAAATCTTCGCTAAGAGCGCCCGGTTCATAAATATGTTGACGGAGCCGTCTGGTGCAGACGTGTACATGAAAGCGTACGCGAACCCGGACGACGAATGGCTATTCGTAGGTTCGTCTCCCGTCGAAAACGTTCGCGTTCCAATCGGAATATTCAGATGGAAGATAGAAAAAGAGGGCTACCAGACCGTATTCGCAGCAGCTACGACCTGGGACCTGGATGTAGTAGGAGATAATCTGATTATCGGGCATGATTTCTCTCGAGTACTGGACGCCAAAGGAAGTATTCCTGAGGGCATGGTTCGTGTTGCCGGATTCCAGAGCCCAGACGGCGTGGTGATAAACGACTTCTTCATTGACCGAACAGAGGTCACAAACCGGCAATTCAAGGAGTTCGTTGAAGACGGAGGGTATCGAACGCGGGACTTCTGGGAGCACGAGTTCGACGTAAACGGAGCGGTTCTGAGCTGGCAAGAGGCCATGCGCACCTTCGTCGACCAGACCGGCCGACCGGGTCCCTCGACGTGGCAGGCTGGAGATTATCCGGAAGGCCAGGCCAATTATCCCGTTTCGGGAGTCAGCTGGTATGAAGCCGCCGCATATGCCGTATGGGCGGGAAAGAGTCTACCTACAAGAACGCACTGGGGTCGTGCACGAGGCGGTCATACCCCGCTTATTCAATATCCGCAGCTCGGAGGATATGCTACGTTCGCACCCTTCAGCAATTTTAGGGGCGATGGGCCAGTTGAGACGGCAAGTCTACCCGGGATCACGTCTTTCGGCGCCTATGACATGGCGGGGAACGTCCGGGAATGGTTGTGGAACGAAACGGCCCAGGGCCGACTCATCCGAGGTGGTGCATGGGGCGACAACACGTACCTGTTCTCTAAACTGAGCCAGGCACCGCCGTTCGATCGATCGGAAAGAAATGGATTCCGATTGGCGGTATATCCGAACGGGGAACAGCTGCCTGAAGATCGGTTCGGACCCGTGCTAACGGTGCAGACCCCTGATTTCTTGAAGATGAAACCCGTTTCCGACGAAATCTTCGAGGTCTACAGGGAGCAGTTTTTTTATGATCAAACACCTCTCAATGCAAAGTTGGAGTCATCGGACGACAACGCCGACGAGTGGATTTACGAGCGTGTGTCTTACGATGCGGCCTACGGCAGCGAGAGAATCATCGCTCATCTCTTCCTGCCGAAAAACACTACTCCTCCATATCAAACAGTGGTTTACTTCCCCGGCAGTGCTTCGGCGCTTCAGACCTCCAGCGTCGATATCGAGAACTACTATGAATTCCCCGTTTTTCTTTCGTTTGTAGTGAAAAACGGCCGTGCCGCACTCTACCCGGTCTACAAGGGAACGTTCGAACGACACGATCCAAAGTTATATCCACTGGGTCGGGGAGAAAATACCTACGCCTATACGGAATACACGATTCAATTGGTCAAGGACTTTAAGCGCAGCGTCGATTATCTCGAGACGCGCGAGGATATTGACGCAGAACGGATCTCGTACTACGGCATTAGCCGGGGCGGTGTGCTGGGAGGAATTATTCCGGCCGTTGAGGATCGTCTCAAGGCATCCATTCTGGTGCCGGGCATTCTTCACGGAAGGGGCAGGCCCGAGGTTAACCAGATTAACTACCTACCCCGCGTCACTCTACCAACGCTCATGTTGGGTGGTGAATACGATACGCTTGAGCCAGTGGAAACAATTATCAAACCCATGTACAATCTTCTGGGGACACCGGACGAAGACAAGGAACTGAAGCTCTATCCAACCGACCACATCCCACCCATGAATGAGGTCATCCGCGAAACGCTCGCTTGGCTGGATCGCTATTTGGGACCGGTAAACAGGTAGAGGCGCCGGAACGCGTCGAATTTGCCGCAAAAAGGGACTTAATTGTGCGACCACTCTATCGACGTGAGGTCAGAAAGGGGATATTTCAATTCCGCCAGTATATCCCAGCCCTACGATCGATGAGTAATCGTTCCTACACCTAATTGCACTTCCGCCGACAATCCCGTTTCTTTAGGCCACCTACTCAGAACCTCGATGGTCGGCAAATCTTTATCCCACTATAAAATCCTCGAAGAACTGGGCCGCGGCGGCATGGGGATTGTCTACAAGGCCGAGGACACAAAACTCGATCGTACTGTAGCTATTAAGGTGCTGCCCTCAGCCGCCCTAGCTTCTGAAGACGACCGCGCTCGTTTCTATCGCGAAGCGAAAGCTGCCGCACAACTACACCATCCACACATCGCTTCCATATTCGAAATCGACGAAGCAGTCCCGCGGACTGCTGAGGAGATTCTTGGAGCGACAGCGGAAAAAATCGACGAGGCCGTTCCGGAGGGCTCAAATAGCGACGATCTCCGGCCGTTCATCGCGATGGAATACGTCGAGGGCGATACGCTCGAAGAGCGCATTGCAAAGGGTCCCTTAAAGCTGAGCGAAAGTATCCGCGTTGCCTCGGAAATAGCAGCCGGCCTGAAGGCAGCTCATGATAAAGGCATCGTCCACCGCGATATCAAAGCTGCCAACGTCATACTCGACGGAAACGGTGGCGCAAAGATCCTGGATTTCGGCCTTGCTCAAACCGCCAAGTCCACGAAGCTCACGCAGATGGGGTCCACGCTCGGAACCATTGCTTTCATGAGCCCCGAGCAGGCGCGCGGCGAAGAGGTTGACCTTCGAACTGATCTCTGGTCGCTTGGCGTGGTCCTCTATGAAATGGTTTCCGGTCGGTCTCCATTCCCTGGCGACTACGAGCAGGCCGTGGTCTACGAGATACTGAACCAGGATCCCGAGCCACTAACCGCTCTTCGAACCGGTGTTCCGATGGATCTTGAGACCGTTGTAGCCAAATGTCTGGCGAAAGACCCGGGTCTTCGATATCCTACTGCTGAAGGCCTCATCGTCGACCTGAAGCGAATCGACGCGAATTCCGCAGTCCGCACGAGCAATATGGTGAGCCAGATCGGAGCGGTAACGCCCGCTCAGGTGCCAGAGACCGAACTTGCAAAAGAACGACCGTGGATACTGATATCTAGCGCGATAGGAGTCGCGACGCTTCTGATTGGCTTACTTCTTGGATCTGTTTTATTCAGCAACGAGTCCGCCCCTGCACCGGTCATCAAAACGCAGCTCGTGCTTCCGAACGTGCGTTCACCACTAGAGGCGGCGATCACACCGGATGACAGGAGCCTTTTCTACGTGATTACAGATCCGGAAGACGGCCTCCCTCGATTGGCGCAATACGACTTCGAAACAGGACTGCGGGAGGT